>CAYUUW010000046.1:0-3998 GCA_964448005.1 uncultured Candidatus Peribacteria bacterium | reverse complement strand
CTGCCGGCAGCCCCTCCGTGAGCCCTCCTCTGGCGGCGCTTCCCGTCTCCTCGTCCTTTCTGGTCGCCACTCCTTCCCAGGGGGCGGTGATGCTGCAATGGCAAGCCTTCCCCGGCATCTTTGCCAGCAAATACAAAATCCTTTTCGGCCTCCAGCCGGGGCAATACACCGACTACGCCTTCACCCAAGGTTCGCAGACGGCTGCCCTGGTGAACGACCTGATCGATGGCGTGCCCTACTATTTCGCCGTGACTGCCCTCAACTCCGTCGGCCAGGAGGTCTCCGCCTTGTCTCCGGAGGCCATGGCGGTTCCCAGCGGCTCGGGCTTCCATGCCTCCGCTTCTTCGGTTCCCTTCGGCTTTGGCGGGGCTCAGGCCAGCGTGCTGGGCAACGACCAGTTGGCCAAGGTTCCTGCCGTGGCCGAAGCAGGCTTCGAGAGCCTGTGGCTGGTGCTCTGCTCCTTGCTTTTTGCAGGACTCGTCTACGCGTACCGCCGCCAGGCCAGGCTTAGCCTTTGAGCCCGATGTTTTTCGCTTTGAAAAACAGCCTCCTTCCTGCTATGGTGAGGAGGATTTTTCTACTTCCTAAGCTTTCGGCATGAAAACCAAAATAAAGAAAATTTCCCTGGTCCTTTTCTCCTCTCTGCTTTTGGCGTCCTGCGGCAAGGAGTCGGTAGGGGAATCCGAAGCGGTTCTCCAGCAATTCAAGCAGGCCGTGGTGGATCTCGGCTCCGGCCAGATCGACTTGGACCTTTCGGTGAAGGGGACCTCCAGCCAGCAATCGGTGGACCTGGAAGGCTCCTTGGCCTACCTTTTCGATCGTCGCGACCCCCAGGTCCGCAAGGAGGAAGCCCACCTGAAAGGCGGAGGAACCCTGAGCGCGCTGGGGGAGCTGACCCAGGCGGATGTGGATGTGGCCCTCCGGACCATTGGGGAGGCCTATTACGTGCATTTGGACAAGCTGGAGGTGGACAGCCCGGAATTCCAGACCTTCAAGCTCCTGGCGGAACCCTACATGGGCAGATGGCTCCAGGTTTCCGACCAGCTCATTCCCCAGAGCCTGCTTCAGCTTCAGGCCCAGCAAGAGGCTCTGTCCGACGAGCGGGAGAAAATGAAGCAGATTTTCGTTTCCGCTCCGCTGCTTAAGGTGCTGCGGGACTACGGAGTGGAGAAGGTGGATGGCCGCCCTGCCTACCATTACCAATTGGCTTTGGACAAGGAGGGGGTGAAGGAATACCTGAGGCAGGTGGCCGCTTTGGACAATCAGACCCCTCCCACTGAAGCGGAGCTTGAGGAGGCCGCACAGGTGGCCGATTATGTGGAATCCCTGGAGCTCTGGATCGGAAAAGAAGACTATTTGCCTTACAAGGGAAATCTTGCTTTTTCCCAGCAGCCTGCGGCGGTTGAGGGGTTGATTCCTGCGGCCCAGGATGTGGATTTCGGCTTCAAGGTGGCCATGAAAATGAGCCGCTTCAACCAGGAACTGGATCTGCAGGCTCCGGAAGGGGCCGAGATCTTCGATCCGCTGAAGGCACTGGTGAGCGCTTCGGAGAGCGGTGCCTTGCAACCGCCCTTGGTTCCATCTTCCGATTCCGGCGTCCAACCCCTTCCTTCGGAGCCTTCGCCGGCCATGCTGGAATCCGTGGTGCCCGAGGCGCCGGTTCTGCCTCAGGAATAACTGCCTTCTATCTTCCCTCAAAAAGCCAAAAGCCCCGGCAGTCGTCAGGGCTTTTTAGTCTCAGACTGGCGCCTCTTTTGGGGATTGGCTTTGGGGTTGTCGGCCTTTTGCGTATAATCGCTTGGGCAGAGGAGAGGATGAAGAGCTGTGACCCCTATTATCTCCTATTATTTTCCCCGAGTGAACGAAATAGAGCGGGGAAAGCGGGTGGATGAGTCCCACCCTTAGCCCTAAATACACTGGATTCCCGTTTTCACGGGAATGACAATTTGAAGGCGAGTCCCCGGTTTCGCTGCATTCAGCTCGGGGCGACAATATGGATGATGGAAATTCGTAATTGATAACTCGTAATTGTTTTGAGCAACCTTTTCCTCTTCACCGGCGAAGACAGCTACCGCCTGCGGCAGCAGGCCAAGGCCTGGAAAGAGGCTTTTGCCCAAAAGCACGGGAACATGAACCTTGCTGTTCTGGATGCCCAGGAGACCTCGCTGAACGAGATTTCTGCCGCCCTTTCAGCCTTGCCCTTTTTGGGCGAAAAGCGCCTGGTCTTCATTCACGGCCTGCCGGAGGCTCCCAAAACCCGGAATGCCGACAAGGTCAGCAAAAAGGACGAGGAGCGTGAGCAGAAGCTCAAGAAATTCGCCCAGGGGCTTGCGGCCCTTCCCCAAAGCACCATCGCCGTCTTCATCCAGCCCAATCCGGACAAGCGGAAGGCCTTCTTCAAGGCTCTGGGGCAAGTGGCCGAAACCAAGACTTTCGACCCCTTGGAAGGATCGGCCCTGATCCAATGGCTCCTGCAGGAGGCTGCCTCCAAAGGCGCACGAATGGACCGGCCGGTGGCCGAGGCGTTGGCGGCCATGGTGGGCGGCGATCTGTGGCGGCTCTCGCAGGAGGTGGCGAAGCTGGCGACCTACGCCTCGGGCCAGCCCGTCACCAAAGCCATGGTTGAAGCCTTGGCGGTTCCCGTCTTCCAGAGCAACATCTTCCATTTCACAGACGCGCTGGCCGCCAGGAACCACAAGGGGGCCATTCGGCAATTGCACCAGATGGGAGCGACGGGCGAGAGCCTGGTGCCTGCGGTCTACATGATCGCCCGCCAGTTCCGCCTGCTGCTGCAGGCTCAGGCTTATTTCGCGGAGCGCGCAGGGGCCACGCCGGCCGGGCTGTCAGCCTCGCTCAAGCTGCACCCTTTTGTGGCCCGAAAGCTGGCGGACCAGATCAGGGCCTTTCGCTTTGAGCAGCTGAAGGCCGCCCACCAGCGCCTGCTGGAGATCGACACGGACCTAAAAACCAGCCGCATTCGCCTCACGACAGACAATCAGACCGAGTTGCAGCTGGCCCTGGAGCGCTTTGTGCTGGAGTTCTGCAGGAGGTAGTCCAATCGTAGCTCCATTGTGGTTCAAGTTGTGGACCGAATGGTGGATTGCCTTCCGTTAAGCTGGTCCACCATTCGGTCCACTATCCGAGCTACGATTGATTATCTAATTCCCAGCGCATAGCCCAAAGCAACCCAAGAAAGTGGTGAAAGCAGGTTGTTCAGATAATGAAGGATTATGCCTGGCCAAACAGTCTTGGTCTTTAGAGTGATATAGGCTAGAAGCGGCCCAATTAAAAAGCCGGCGTAAGCAATCTGATAAGCCAGCTGGGCCGGGTCAAGATAAAAAACGTTCTTCAAGTGCCATAAGGCGAATAACAATGATGATGCGACAATGGCTTTTTTGTCCGACATCGATTGGATCAAAGCCCCAAGAATCAGTCCACGAAAGATCAGCTCTTCATAAAGCGGCGCAAAAAATATCCAAGGGTTTGGCGGAAAGCCTTGCAATAGGCCGGTTTTCTGATGCTCAAAATAGCCCAGGATCACCATCAGCACATAGAGCGCAACGATCATCAGTACTTGAGCCGAAGGAGCTAGTTTCCATGCCTTTCTAAAATGGAAAAGGTTCCAATTCATGCTCAAAGTTTAGGGAATGTTCTGGATCCCGGCGTACGCCGGGATGACGATTGGAGAATGGGCAATTAAAACCACAACTGGATTCACCATTGGAACCACAACCGGAGCCTTATCCCACCCCCAGCACGTAGCTCAGCACTCCAGCCCCCAGCACAATCAGGTACACGCCGAAGGGTCGCAGGGTGTGCTTTTTGAGGAAGCGCATGAAGAGGAAGACCGTGAGCAGGCTGACCCCGAAAGACACCGTGGTGCCCACCAGCACAAAGGAAAGATCTGGGGCGGCCTGGGTGTCCAGCGAGAAGAGGGCGTACACATTGGCTGCCAGGATGGCCACCCCCCCCAGCAAGAAGGAGAAGCGGGCCGCCTC
>CAYUUW010000045.1:6900-10003 GCA_964448005.1 uncultured Candidatus Peribacteria bacterium | reverse complement strand
TTATCCAGTCATCTGAAAACCCTGGGTGTCCTAATTCCAATTTGAATTCAGGAATGAATTTTTTATTGACATAAAAATTTTTATTATATATTATATAAACCTATTAAAATTCAACTATGCCACCAAGAAAGCCAAGAGAACCACATGAACTGCCTCCCATGTCTGCAGAAGATGCCGCAATGGAAAAGGGCTTACGAGATGAGGGGAATCGATTAATGCAAGCGGCGACATAAACGGGGCAAAGGAATCGTTTGCGAAAGCTAATGCTATTCGCCAAGGGGCCAGGAAGGAATCTACAAATTGGACCACCGCCCTGACCTCTTTTAGAACCAGGCTTTTTTCACCTGGGCTACACGACGACGCAAACGACATGGCCATAACAAGCGCAACCGTGGGAGCCCATGAGCTTTTGCTGAACGGCGAAGTCAAGCGCATCATCGCAGGGCTTCGTGTTGGCTTAAGATTCATGTCTGGGGATGACGAGCGAATCTCACCCTCCTTAAGAGAAAAAAGATATAGGGATTATGCTGCCAAATCCCCTCTCTTTGCCGTTGAGTTGACGGCCAAACAACAGCGCTCTTTAGATTCAGCGACAAACGAGCTGCGTGATGGCCTATTTAAAGCATGGGTCAGCAAGCATGGGATCGGCCCAAGCTCAGATAGCCCTGAAGACCTAAGTGTAACCTACTTAAATAAACTAGACTCTCCAAGCCCTGAAGACCTTCTCACTCAATATATCCACCTAACTATGGATGAAGCCCCTGGCGGAACAGATGTAGCAACTGAGCTGCTTCAACCTATGGCATTGCTTGAAAACACCCTAACCCAGCAAGACCTGCTCGCTCTATTCAGGAGTGTCAGGGCCGCCTTGCACAGAACAAGGGAGGCTAGGCAGGTTGGATCGGTCCGCGGGGGTGAAAACAAAAGAAGGCGCTAGGCACAGCCTTATGTTGAAGCAAAACTCCCTAGGTCCAAAATGCAGCTTGCCTCATTCCTAGGCCTCATGGGAGAATGAAGCCCGCAAGAATCAGACGAAGCCCTTCCGCCCCTCCGTTTCCCCAGCTTTAGCTAGAAACGCATGGATCGAGCTTCCCGCCAGCAAAAAGAGGGCCCTCCGGAAGCCTTTTCGGTTCATTTGGAGCGCTACATGCTTTCCGAAATTCAGGCCATGGCCAAATATGCCTTTGCCGCCGGGCTGAAAGTGCCCGAAGACCTGATGGTCGGCCTCAGCGGCCTTTTGGAGCTGAGCCAAGTCGATTCCGCCCAACTCCGCAAGCAAAAGGGATCCAAAGGATGGAAGCGCAGCCTGGACAAGGAAGGAAAGCTGACCCAGATCCACAATCGCCTGGCCGAAATCGTCGCCCCGGCCAAGCCCAGCGCCATCCTGGTGCTAGAGGAAGAGGCCCAGAAGAACAGCTTCTGGCATTTTTTGGGATCAGTGCCCCTAGTGCGCCGGCTCATGGGCATCTCCATCCTCTGCATCCTGCTGCTGCTGGGCATGAGCCTCTCGCGCGAGGTGAATGAAAGCCTTCAGGACCAGGCCATTCTGAACACGGCTGGCTGGCCGCTGCTGATCAACCTGCTTTTCACCCTTTCGGCAGCCGGCGTGGGCGCTTCCTTTTCGCTGCTCTTCAGCGCCAGCCGCTACGTGAAGAACAGCACCTTCGACCCGCGCTACGAATCCTTCTATTGGGTCAGGTTCGTGCTGGGGCTCATTTCGGGAGCCATTCTGGCGGAAATCCTTTCCCACAACATCGACCTCGGAGAAAACATTCCGCCCAAATTCGTCAAAGTAGTCTGCGCCATTTTGGGAGGCTTTTCCGCTCAGGCCGTCTACGACATTCTCAACCGGCTGGCACAGACGGTCGAAACCCTTCTGGGCGGCAGCGAAGCGGCGGCGCTGGCCAAGGCCGAGCCGGAGAGGATAAGGGCCGAAGGCGGGGGCGGCCTGGGGCTCCCTGGCACCGAGCCGGTCACTACCGAGCGATCCTATTTGGCCCAAGTGACCCGGCTCACCCGAACCCGAAGAAGAGCCTCCAAGAAAGAGGACTCCTCGCAATGGCCCACCATGGGCTGATTCCACGACGCTTCCGCAACCTAGCCACCCCTTCCATGCCTTTTGACCCCAAAGCGATCCAGGAGCTTTACCCCAAGGGCTCGCACGGCGGCCAATGCGTAATCTTCTGCCGGAAGCTCCTGCCAGACCTTCCCTATGGCCTGATGGAGAAGTGGAAGAAGCGGAAGGTGCTGGAAGCGACCGGAAGGACCTTGGCCAAGGAGGACATCCTCCGGCAGCCGTTTGCCGGACTCATGATCGTGACCGACGAAGGGCATTGGGGCCATGTGGCCGTGGTGAACCAGGTGCTGGGGAACGCAAAGGTGAGGGTGAGCGAAAGCAATTACGGACTGGACGAGACAATCGACCACGGGCGCATTGTGGACCTCAATAGCACCCAGTTGGCCTACGGATGGGTGAGCGCGCAGGTTCGCCCTGCGCCCGGCGGAGAAGCGCCGGAAGGGAGAAGGCTGAGCGATTGGGAAGAGGAAGCCAGGAAATTCGGCCTGGAGATCGGCATGAAGGACCCGGAAGGCGCCTTGGACAGCCCCTGGGTGCTGCTGGAGACGCTGCGCAAATACCACCACTACGCAAACTCCGAAAAGACGTCCCCGGAGCCGAACCGACCTCCTTCCGACAAAGGCCAGGTGCTCAGCGGGATTCGCCTGAACGTGCGAAGCGGCCCCTCCGAGGCAGCCTCCAAGCTAGGCATCCTGGCGGGTGGAGAGGAATTCGAGATCCTGGGAAAAGAGGGGGAATGGATCCGCATCCTGCACCAGGGCAGCGTCGGCTTTGTTCACGGGAGCTACGTGGAGATCATCCAACCGGCACCGGTCAAAAGCAGCGCCCCTCCTTTGCTGAGCCTGATCCTGAAGGCCAAAACAAAGATGAAATCCAGGTAAGGAGCTGTTCCCAATCCTCTGTCTGTCATTCCGGCCCACGAGCCGGAATCCAGTGGGAGGGCGTTCGGGATGCACCACCCCTAAGCCTTCCTGGATTCCGGCTTTCGCCGGAATGACGAGGGTGCAGAAAAAATCGACATGCATG
>CAYUUW010000045.1:5106-6890 GCA_964448005.1 uncultured Candidatus Peribacteria bacterium | reverse complement strand
GAGATTGATGATCAAAAATTACAAGATAATCTTGTATCTTTGAAAGAAAAAGAACAGCTTCGTCAGGTACATGACGAGGGTGCAGAAAAAATCGACATGCATGGAGCCAGGGCATTGAAAAATTCTCCCTTTTGAGCTATAATGAAGGGAATTTTAGCCTTGCCTCAAATGATGGAAGAAATAGACCCCGAGCAGCGTGCAGCCATGTTGGAGGCGGCGAAACTAGCCGAAGAAAGCGGCAGATCCCCCTTGAGGAGCGCGCTCGCCGCCCTGGGACTGGGAAGCCGCGCAAGCCTTCGGGCCCTTCCGGAAGCCCCGCCGCCCACCCAGGAAAATTTCCTTTCCGCGATCAGGGAAGGGCACTTTGAGGAGGCTTTGGAGATGAGGGGGCGGAAAATAAAAAGCGGCGGCGCGTTTCGCCTTTATGATTCAGAGTTGGCCCAGGGATTGAGCAATTTCCTAGAAGGGTTTCGCCCAAGCAGAGGAAGGACAGATGAGAAGGGCAGAGATATGGCTTTTCTTTCAAAAATGAAGGCTGTCAGAGAGTTGGGGGGAGAGGCGGACTATCAAGAAGTTCTTAGATCCCGGGTCAGGGAAAATCTGCGTTGCGGAGAAATCTTGGCCGCCGCCCTGATCATGCGTTGCGGACTATCAAGAATGGCTGATTTTGAGACGGAAGTGAACCAGGAGAGCCGGAATGTCGTCGATTTTATTGAGAGGGAGAATGAAGCAGGGCAAACAGAGAATCTGGAGATTTTCAAGGGGGTCAAATTAACGGAAATTTTCCTGTGGCATCCTGTCATAAGAAAAGAGTTCGAGGCCAGGCTGGCCGACAACATGAGGAAGGGGCACCTGCTGGAGGCGGCAAGGCTAATCAATTTGACCAAGGGCTACAAGCACGTCATGAGGGTAGCCGAACTGGAAAGGGGGCGCTCCCGGGAAATTGAAAAGGCAAAAAAAGACGGCTCCGACCCTTGGAACCTACCACCCGCAGCCATCCAGATCAACCGAGCAATTGAGCATCTGCGGAGCGTGGATATCGGAAAGCTTGTCGGCGAAAACAAGGAGGTCATTGCAAAACGATTTTCTGAAACGATCAGCCTTGTCGTGAATCCTGGAGGAGCGGCGGAAGCCGCAGCCGCTTTTTGCCCCTACATGGAAGGCCACATCTTCACTCGGGAACGCGTTCAGGAAGCAGGTGAATTAATAGAGAGGTGGATTAAGAGGAATGCATCGGCTACCCTGTACTGGCTTACGGTGAACGAGCATTTGAAGGATGGAGAAAGGAGCGAGGAGGCAGAGAAGTTAATCCAGTCGGCTCCCGGAAGGGCGGAACTAGGAAGGCGAGAATTTGCCGATGCTCTGCTGGCCTACGGACCCCACCTTGACCTGAGCGACTACCTGCGAGGCGAACATGAAGGCAGGCGGTGGTCCTTTGAGCCCCATGCCAGCCTTTTCGAGGAGCGAAAAAAAGGCCACGGGGAAGACGAAGCCAAGGAATGGCTGAAGGGCTATTTCGTGAGCGAGCTGAAGGATCCCCGACCCCCGGCCATAGAGCCGTTTTTCGACATCGAAGGCGTCCGCTAGGCAAAGGCTCTGGCTCTCGGCAGAGCCGGAATGCAAAATGCGCAAAGAAAAACCCGCCCCTTCGACAAGCTCAGGGCGGGTTTTTCAAAAATGAAGCAGGACTATTTCTTCTTGGAGGGAGCCTTTTTGGCGGCGGGCTTCTTGGCCACAGCCTTCTTCACTGCCTTTTTGACAGCAACCTTGGCCTTCTTCACCAC
>CAYUUW010000045.1:0-5006 GCA_964448005.1 uncultured Candidatus Peribacteria bacterium | reverse complement strand
CTTCTTGGCGGCGGACTTGACTACAGCCTTCTTGGCGGGAGCCTTTTTGACAGCAACCTTGGCCTTCTTCACCACCTTCTTGGCGGCGGACTTGACTACAGCCTTCTTGGCGGGAGCCTTTTTGACAGCAGCTTTTGCCATGTCTTTTATGTTAGTTTATAAAGAAGCTAAAACATTCGGAGTTTATCAGACATGGAGAAACTGTAAAGGTTTTTTTGACTGAGGGGGGCCGAAATCCAACACCCGAGGCTTTGGAGGAATTTTAAATTCCTCAAGGGAAAGGGATGAATCGAGGCGCCTTAAGGAAAAGGCCTTTCAGAAAAGAGCCGAGAAGCCAGTTGCCTGGCAAAAAGACTGTAGGCTATAATTCGGCCCGCACCGCAACGCAGACCCAAAACAAAATGACCCGCTCCCCCCTTCTCCTTACCGCCCTTTCGAACCCTGGCCTGATCGACTACGCTCTTTTGGCCCAAGCGGAGAGCCTCAAAGACATTCCCGATCTTTTGGATAGCCTGCTGAAAGAGGCTCACGCCTCTTTCGATTCCCTGCTGGCCCCAGCGGAAAAAGAGGCGGGCTTTTCGGAACTGATGGAGCCTTTTTTAACCCAAGACCAAACACTGAACACGCTCTTCAAGGCCGTGGAAAGCCTGAACAGCACCGACACCAGCGAAGCGACCCGAAAGATCGTGATGGACTTCCAGCCCAAGCTGGTGGACTACGGCAACAAGGTGAGCCTGAGCCGGCCTTTCTACGATCGGCTCAAGGCACTGGAGGCTCAAGAGCTCACGCCGGCAGAGCGTCGCTCACTGGAGCTCGTGCTGCGCGACATGGAGATGGCCGGCGTGCATGCCTCACAGGAAAAGCGCGAAAGGCTGCAGGAGATCAACGCCGAGCTCAGCGAGCTTGCGGAACGGTTCAGCCTGAACGTGACCGACAGCCGGGCCGACTTCTGCAAAGAAATCGATGACGAAGCCATTCTGGCCGAAATGCCCGAATCCGACCTCCAGGCCGCTCAGGAGGAGGCCAAACGGAGGGACCTGAAATCCAAATACGCCTTCACCCTGAGCCCGCCCAGCGCCACGGCCATTCTGCGCTACTGCTCCAGCCGAGAGCTACGGGAGGAATTCCACAAGGCCAATAGCACCCTGGCCACCCGGGACCCCTGGGACAACCGCCCTGTTGCCCTTCGCATCCTTCGGCTCCGCCAGGAAAAAGCCCAGCTGCTGGGCTTCCCCAGCTACGCGCACCACATTCTTCAGGAGCGCATGGCGCCCAGCCCGCAGAAGGTGGAAGCCCTGCTGGAGGAGATCGGCGAAAGGGCCAAGCCGGCCGCCCAAGCGAATGTCGCCGAGCTCCAAGCTTACTCTGGCCTGAGCGAACTGAAGGAATGGGACCTTTCCTATTACGCCGAAAAGCTGAAGAAGGAGCGCTTTTCCATTGAAGACAAGCAGCTGCGCCCCTACTTCCCCCTGGAGGAGACCTTGGGCGGGCTTTTCGCTTTGGCCAAGACCTTGTTTGGGGTCGAGATGAGGCTGCTGGAAGCCAAAGCGCACCATCCGGAAGCGAAAGCCTACGAGGTGCTGCGAAACGGCGAAAGGATCGCCTACTACCTTCTGGACCCCTTCGCCCGGCCCGAAAAGCGCGGCGGCGCCTGGGCCAACGATCTGCGGCCTGGCTATGCCCTGAGCGATGGAACCAGGGTGCTGCCCATCGTGATCAATGTCTGCAATTTCTCCAAGGGGAGCGCCAGCCAGCCGCCCTTGCTGACCCACCGCGATGTGGAAACGATTTTCCACGAATTCGGGCACGCCCTGCACGTGATGCTCAGCTCGGCCCAGCTGCCCAACCTGAACGGATTCCGCACCGAATGGGATTTTGTGGAGCTTCCTTCGCAGATTTTGGAGAACTGGTGCTGGGAAAAGGAATCTTTGGACCTTTTCGCCAAGCACTTCGAGACGGGAGAGGGACTGCCGACCGAATGGATCGAAAAGCTGAGGCAGAGCAAAACCTTCCTGAGCGGGCTCTTTCTGGCCCGGCAGAACGAGTTCGGATGCCTGGACTGGATGCTGCACAGCCAGCCTTTGCCGCAAAGCGAAGAGGAGCTGGACCAGATCTGCCTGGAGATCGCCAATCGCTTCGGCGCCCTGCCCAAGTTTCCGGACTACAGGATGTATGCCTCCTTTTCCCATATTTTTGCGGGAGGCTATGCCGCAGGCTACTACAGCTACGCCTGGGCCGAGCTGCTGGAGGCGGATGTCTTCAATGCCCTGAAAAGCATGGGGGCAATGAGCCCTCAGGCCGGCCATCGCTATGCGGAAGGAATCCTTTGCCCGGGCGCCTCCAAGCCCGCCTCGCTCCTTTTCCGCGACTTCATGAGCCGGGAGCCGGACCCGAAAGCCTTCTTCCGAAAGCACGGGCTGGAATGAGGCAGGGCTGAAGCGGGCTATTTTTTGAAGCGGAAGTGCACAAAAAGCCGGCCATGGTTGTTCTCGTCCACCTCCATGCGGTGGTAAAGGCGGCGCACGGCCTTTTCGCGAAGGAAGCGCTTGACCCTATTCATCAGGGCTCCCGTCCCCTTCCCCGGAATGATCTGCAGCTCGGGAATTCTTTTCTGCAAGGCTTCATCGAAAGAGCGCTGCAGCTCGGCCTCGATCTTCTCGCCCTTGTTGTAGATCTCGTGGAGATCCAGCTTGAGACAACCCATGGGCCAAGCTTAGCGGAGGAAGGGAAAAAAAAAGGGTCTGAAGGCCGGGGGTCGAAGCTAAAAATCCGCACAGAAAAGCCCTTGGGGCAAGGCAGCGAAATCCGCTTGATTAAACTGGAAAGCTTCGCTAAATTGGTTTGGCTAAAATGCGGCCCAGGATTATTGAGGGCCCAATTAACAACAGTGGTCCCCTGTAGCTCAGCGGTAGAGCAACCGGCTGTGAAGCTAATCGCCCAACCATGGTCGATAAAAGAAAATATGCCGACCGCAAGGAATACTTGAAAATGGCTGTAGCCAAAAGGCGAAAAACCTTAAGGCAGAAAGCCATTGAGTACAAAGGCGGTGTGTGTAAGCTTTGCAATTACAATAAGTGCGTCGAAGCCCTTGAATTCCATCATTTTACGAATGAAAAGAACTTCGGCATCTCCCAAAAGGGTTATACCCGGAGCTGGGAGGCGGTCAGAAAGGAGTTGGATATATGCATCCTCCTTTGCGCCAATTGTCATCGCGAAGTCGAAAACGGCATAACGCAGCTTTCTCGAGAAATCGGGATTGAAACTCGTCAGGATAACGGTGAAAGCTAAGGTGTTCACACCACTAAGCCAATACCGTGGGAATTCCGATTTAAATCGGCAGCCCGTAGAGACTAGATACTGACGCGCCTGAAGTTCGATGCAAATCGAGCAAGGCGAAGATATAGTCCACGCCCTATGGAAACATTGGGATAAGTGTAACCGGTAGGTCACTGGTTCGAATCCAGTCGGGGGAGCCATATAGATTCAATTCAGCAAAATGCCAGACTTGATTTCCGTATTAAAGGCTGCGAGAAAAATTCCCGAACAGCTCAGGAATCTCGGCAAGGCCGAAATGGCTGAAACAGTACTTGCAGTCTCTGAGGGGGCATATAGTCAAATGGCGGACAACTTAAGATTGAGAGAAGAAATAAGTGATCTAAAAGAGGAGATCAGAAAAAGGGATGAAAAACTTAGGAATCTCCAGGATGTCTCAAGTCTTAAAAAGGATTCTCTCTTTAAGAATGATTGCTATTGGGGCAAGGAAGGTCAATGCTACTGTTCGGCCTGTCTGGACAAACCAATTGAACCATCATTGGTCAGGATGCATTCAGGTGGCAGGACGGATGGTTTTGTCACTTGCCCTATTTGCCATAATACGGCCTGGTCAAAAGACCCAATAGATGATGAAAAAAGGGCAGTGGAGGATCTTATTCAATCGTCATACTAACCCCTCCTATTAGGAAAGCCTGAATTCAAGTCATTTGGCTCGAGTCGAAAAAGGAATCCCGATAAAATCGGGATGACTATTTGACACCGCGACCTCGGAAGCGCCGGAGCCTTGGTGAGGGTGCTGAGAATGCAAGAGCATCCAGCTTGCTTACCGGTAGGCAGGTCAGAGGAGCCAATACATTCAAATAGCTTTTATAAGCTATTTTTTAAAATGCATTATTCCACCTGCACTGAATCAATAAGCCACATAATGTAAAGATATCTTAATTAGATACCCTTATTCATAAATGAAAGCTCTTTCCAGATAATATTCTCCATGCATAGGATCATTAGGATCTATAAATTCAGTGGGGTCAAAAATTCTGGCGTGTGAAACCCTGCAGGTTTCTGATGTGGGCTCCTCCTCGGTGTTAATAATCAATATGGAACCATGGTTGCCCCTCCAATTATGACTCAATATGAATGAAGGGTGACTTTTTTCAACTTTTCTTAGCAGCTCAATGAGAGGGCTTCGAATTTCCAAACTGATTTCATCGAATCCATCATTAATTGAATCTAAAAGATACTGATCGGGCAAAGATACAATCCCTGAATAATACCCCCTTAAAGATTCAGGAAGCCTCTCCTTGCCTAATTCAGCCCTGATTTCAGCCCTCAGCAAAGTGGCAATAAGAGAGGTTGGCGCCACCAAAGTAGGTATAGGCCTAGGTTCGTCAGACTCTTTGTGCCCCAGGACAACAGCAGATAATTTTCTGCCGTCTCCTGAATAGTTGCGATCATAGTGCCAAGGTACCAAACTACTTGTTCTGTTTGACACAGGTCTGAATGGAAATTTCTGCTGGTCGCCAACTTCCTTAATATCCATGCCCTGGATAACAATAGCGCCATACTGGCGAGCCAGCTGAATGATTTTAGCGTGCTCTTGAGTAACGAAATCTTCGAAATGCATTTTTGGCTGCACCCTTAATTCCAATCCAAAACCATCAGGAAAATCTGCGGCCTTAGAACCAGTCTAGGATCTTTTTGAGGTAAAATGGGGTAAAAATAACCCCAAGACA
>CAYUUW010000044.1:7910-10741 GCA_964448005.1 uncultured Candidatus Peribacteria bacterium | reverse complement strand
GATCCTGACCGAGGGCGGGGAGGGTTTGGGCTTTCCGCGGTGCCACCGTTCCGGGGGGGGGGGGGGGGGGGGCCAGATCCAGTCCTACTGCTTTCTGTGCACCGAATCCGAATCCGAAACGGCCATGACTCGGCTCAAAGCCATGGTCGATCACAGCGACGGCTTCCAGCTGGCCGAAATCGACATGCGCCTGCGTGGCCCCGGCGAGGTCTACGGGGTGCGCCAATCAGGCTTGCCGGATCTGAAGCTGGCGAATGTGATGAACGGGGTCCTGCTCGATCGGGTCAGGAAGGCGGCGGAGAAGTTTTTGGATTCAATGCCATAGTCATTGCCTCCCATTGGCCTTTTGGAGATTATTCAGAGTGAAGAAGGTGGTCTTGGGAAGTTGGGGAAAGAGCTTTTTGAGGAGCATTCAATCCACTTAATAAAACTTTAAGCGCCCTTGCTATTTTGGGGTAAAATTCTTCGCCTCTATGCTAAAGTTAAATCCATCTCCACGAATAATAAAATATAGGTATCTTTCATTCCCAGGATCAACCTGATTTATTTGGATGCTCACCGGCTCTCCACAAGCGAGTTCTATTGCGCTTTTTAAACTGGTTAAGGTTTCTGGCTTGCTCCATTCAGTTGGGGGGATGTCTTTGAGCAAACCTTCAGCCGCCTCTCTGGCTCGAGCTTTTTTTAGCTCTCCTTCACGTTTAAGAGTTATCCGAACAAAATCAGCAAAGTCATTTCCCTCATATTCTCGATGAGAACGATAATATTGCCAAAGCTCAACATCATTTAATCCTTTGTGCCTGGCCCATGCGCAAAATTGAGCGACCGCCTCCCAGTCCAAAAGCCTTTCAGCCTTTTCCAAGCCACTCTTTATTCCAAGATTTTTGCCTATGGCCATCTTTCTGTCTTTGGCCCCCCTCACAATATCGATAAAGAAACGGACAAAATTATATTCTTCACCCTCACCCATTTTCGGGTCCTCGGTTTTTTTTCGATTTTTAAAGGCATCCCAAACAGCGCTCCCCCTTAATTTCCTTTGCTTCGCCCACTCCAAGAAAACAGGCATATATCGTTCTGCATCCGGAAAGCGTTCAATTTCCATAAAAGCCGCCTGAAGGCCAAGTAAGATGTCTTCCCCCTCATTGCTCAGGATCTCATCTCGGTATGACGGATGCTCCATTGCGCCTCTTCGCCCTTCGGCGATCACCTTTTCTCCTCTCACCTCACGTCTCGCCTCTCCTTGTTGACCAGATCGGCCTGATCGAGAAGGTCTCCCTCCTCTCCTTATCCCTTTTTCTGCATAATGACGCACATCAACAGAGGTGCTTATGTTAGGGCCGCTAACACTGTAATAAACCTGATCTCCTGAACCGCTGACATGAATACTTATTCTATCTCCAAATCTTGTGGCTAAGATTGCCCTTACCCCCTCTACTACATCGGTTTGCCGCCATTCATCTGGGGCCACTTTCGCCAAAATTTCGCCGATTCTTGCCTTTACCCAATCTTTATTCACTTCATGTTCTTTGCTAGCCATTTTATGGGGGCATATTGATTAATATTTATATTATAATATATATTTTATAATAAGTCAAATTCGAGAAAATTTAATGAGGGGTGGGTGGCTCGATCGGGTGCGAAAGGCGGCGGAGAAGGTGCTGGAAGAGGCGACGGAGGACGAGCTGGAGAGGATGTTGGGCGGAAAAAACCTGTAGGGGCGCAAAATCTTGCGCCCCTACAGGTTCATCAATATAAAATATATATTGAATTACGCAATCTTTAAATCTTGCCCATTTTAAATAATTTGCTATAATTACGTGATTTGCACAGCGCGGTTCCACAAATAGGACACCGGACAGCTCCCGCAGATCTCTCAGAAACAAAAAGATCCTTTACATTCCAGTGAACCGCTCCTGCGACTGCGCCTAGAGGCAGCCAGCCCGATCGCCTTCTTACCCAAGGAGTTCGGCCGGGAATCCCTGCCTGCCCCATGACCCTTCCGCGGAAGCCTCACGTAAAGTCCTGAGAATACTGCCTTAGTTAAGAATTGCGAGTGTCAAAATACGAGTCTTATTTCATGAATATTGCTCTTAACTCGTAATTAATCACTCTCAACTAAGGTGATGTTCTCCAGGCTTTATGATGCAGCCTTGGCCCGACCCGCCCAGGCTCCACCCCCTGCATTCTGCTTTCTTTTGCTTTTGAAACAAAAACACAAAGAAACACCAAAAGAATACGTCTTGGAAGGACGAAAACAGCCACCGAAATACAGCCTTGGAATTCCTTTGGCCCGTCACCAAAACCGTTTGGCCCTGAGCTCTGCCGATGCCCACTTGAGGCTTCGAATGCCGTGCTCTATCAGGGCCGGGCAAAAGCGCCTCTCTCCCCTTGCGGGAGGGGGCTTTTTTGCATGACTCGGCAGGATGATTTGGAAAAATTTGGGAAAGGCGAAAATTCCCCATCCTCCATTTCTGATTCAATTCGTGGCCCGGAAGCCAGATTTGCTTCAGGTCGAGAGGTTCGGCTTTCCCTTTATTCCTTGCCCTTCCTCCATCTCGTCGATCCTGTACTTGTGGAAGTTCCAGCAGTAGTCGGGATTCTCCCGGAAAGCCTTGTTGGCTTTTTTGATGACTTTCATGGCCTCTCGGCAATGGTCTGCCAGAAAGATGGGCATCATGTCCTGCGGGCTGATGAGCTTCTTCTTCAGGGGGTAGTTCTCCATCCATTCAATGAGAGGGGGCCACATTTTGCCCAGCAGGATGATAGGAGTGTTGCAGATGTGCTGAACTTGGGCCAGCTGCCACGTGTAGAACAGCTCCAGCAGGGTCCCGATC
>CAYUUW010000044.1:0-7900 GCA_964448005.1 uncultured Candidatus Peribacteria bacterium | reverse complement strand
CGCTACGACCACGACGTTGGAAAGGCTCATGAAATAGTCGAGCCGTCCGGAAAAGCGCTTGAAGTCCTTTTTTATATCCAGGCTGGGGTTGGCCATCTGCTCATGCGGGAGCATGATGTTGAGGCCGATGGAGTGGCTGTCGTTGTTCAGGCTTCCGTCCCGATGGCCTTTGTTGGCGGCTTCCATGATTCCCGGGCCTCCGCCGGTGACCACGTCCATTCCTGCCGCTCCGATCATCCGCGCCAGGCGGTAGATCTGGTTGTACTGCGGGTCGTTGGGCTGGATGCGCGCCGAGCCGAAAATGGTGACCCGAAAATGCTTGTGCGCCCCGTTTCGCTTGCTGATCTTGGGGTCCAGATCCTGGGTCCCATTGGGGGATTCGGTCATGTTTGGGTTTTAGCTTCCTCCCATTCTATCATTTTTGGCCCTTTTTTTCAATTGGAAAGCCTTTCTCTGGGTACACCCCTCCTTCAGCGGCGCAGATCGCAGCCAAGACAAAGGGTACTTGAATATGTTGTCCTTCTCCTAATTCTACCTCGGCCCTCTTTTCCGACGTTAAAAGGATTTCCTGCATGCCCTAATAGCACCTGCGGTCTCTTTGGTTATAGCGTAGGGCGCCTTTAGGGGGTCCAATTTAGTCTCAAGTGAAAACAGGCTATTCTTTAGACTCATCCTTGTCAGGAAAAATTGAGGACATGGTTTCCTCAATGATGGGGGGACCTGTCGTTTCCAGAGGGAAAGGGAGACCGCATAACTGCCTAGCCGCGCGCATAGCCTCTCTCTCATCTGCTGCATGGATCGCAGGGTTGTTGCCACTTTTTACCTTCCTCACCATATCCTCGATTTCAGTCGGCGATGGAGCAAGATCTCTAATAAGTTGGCGAACATGATGACGGTCTTGGTAACGTTGATGCCCCGGAGCTTGTCTCATAAAAATAGGATGATAATTTGAATTTAGGCCAAACTCTATCACTGATTAAAATTTGGCGTCAAGGAGGTCCGACTTTATGACTTACTCGTAATTCATTATCGGCTACCCTTCTCCTAAGCAAGCTCTCTTGATATCCTCCACGCCGATTCCTGCCGCTTTGTACAGCTGCTCCCAGGTTCCCGAAAGCTGATATTCCTCTACGGCCAAGTGCCTGATCCGCGTCTGCAGGCCCTCTTCGGCGATCAGCTTGTTCACTTGGGCCGCCAGGCCGGTCAGCGCCTGGTGGTCCTGCACGGTGACGACGCGGCCGGTCTTTTGGATCGAGGCTTTGATGAGCGCTGCGTCCAGCTGCTTCATGGCGCTCACGTTGATCACTTCCACCGAAACCTGTCCTTTCAGCTGATCCGCGGCCTGAACGGCTAAGCTCGTCGTCGAGCCGCTGCTGATCAGCGTGACCTTATCCCCTTGCCGCAGCAGATCGGCTTTGCCGTATTCAAAACGATAGTTCTCGTCGTAGAAAGGCGTGCCGTTCTCCTTCAGGATCACAGGGAGCTTGTGCCGGCCCATGCGCACGTAGAAGTTGCCGTAATGGCTGGCGACAAAGCGGATGATGAAATCTGTCTGGTTCGCGTCCGCCGGTTCCAGAAGATGGGTGTTGAAGAAGCCCAGGAAGGAGCCCAGATCGTCTATGGACTGGTGGGTCGGCCCGTCTTCCCCCACGGAAAGGCCGCAGTGCGTGGCCACCATCTTCACGTTGGTCCGGTTGATGTCGTTCACGCGGGCCTGGTCCTTGGCGCGGCTGGTCATGAAGGCGCCGAAGGCGGAGGCGAAGGGGACATAGCCTTTCAGGCTCAGCCCGCCCGCCAGGCTGACCATGTGCTGCTCGGCGATGCCCGCATCGAAATGCCGGTCGGGATGGGCCGCAGCCAGGAGATCGGTTTTGACGGACCCGGAGACGTCGGCTGTCATGGCCAGAATGCTCGGATTGCGATCAGCCAGATCCTTGAGGGCCTTGCCGTAGGCGCTGCGGCAATCGGCGCTGCTGCCCGCTGGTAGAATCATGGGGGCGCCCGAGTCAAACCCCTCTATTTTGGAGAGCGCTTCGGTGTGCTGGGGTTCCGGGGGCTGCCACTTCACCTTGTTTCTGCGGAAATCCTCCAGCAAAGCGTTTTCCTCGTCCGTCATGGCCAATGGGCCTGCCAGCTCCTTTTCCGCTTGCTCCGGCTTGGGGGCGACTCCGTGCCAGGTGGCCTTGTCCGCCATGCCATCCGCTTCCATAAAGCTCACTCCTTTGCCCATCACCGTGCGGCCGATCAGTATCGTTGGTCGCTCGGACTGATGGGCTTGATGCAAGGCTGCCCACAGCGCGCTGTAGTCGTGCCCGTCCACCTCGATGGCGTTCCATCCTGCCGCTTCCCAAAGGGCTGGGGGGCGAATGGGCATGATTTTGGCCAGGCTGTCGGAAAGCTGGACCCGGTTGCGATCCATGAACACAATGTAGTTCTTCAGCTTGTATTTGCTGGCGAAGTTCATCATTTCGTACACTTGCCCCTCCTCGCTCTCGCCGTCGCCCACCAGGCTGAAGACTTTCTTGCCCGTCTCTTTCAGCTTTTCGGCCAAGGCAAAGCCCGAGGCGACCGAAACGCCGATGCCCAAAGGCCCTGTGCCGTAGGGGATGCCCCGAACGTGGCGGGTGATGTGGCCTTCGTAGACCGATCCGAACTTGCGAAAGCCTTCGACGACGTCTTTTTTTGGGATGTAACCCATCTCCGCCAGCACGCTGTACACGGCCGGGGAAATGTGTCCGTTGGAGACCACCACATCCTCGCCGCTTTGGCCGATGATGAAGGTGTAGAGCAGGGCCAGGTAATCGATGCTGCTGCAAGAGCCGCCGGGATGCCCGGATTGCGCATTGGCGGTCATCTGCAAAATCGAGCGCCGGCAGCTCTTGCTGAAGGCGTTCAGGAAATCCAGGTGCTCCGTGCGGAGGGGTTGGCCAAGCTGGGGGATCTGCATGGTTTTTTTAATTTTTTTTCTTGAGTAGAGTTTAGCAGTTTATTGGAAAGTCGTCCTCAGGGTCTCTCTGGATCGAACGCTTGGAGCAACTGAGGGCTTTAAGCCTCATCTGGATTCTCCCCGCCTGTTCAAAAGCCCTTATTTCTGATAGAATAAAGCCATCATCAATTCCAAATCATGAGAGGGGAGGACATAAAAACCCAGATCTACCAGGCTTTGCAGAAATCCCCCCTGAAGGATCAGGTTCAGCGCCTCTCCCTTTTCGGCTCCTACGCTTGCGGAGAAGCTTCAGAAAAAAGCGATGTCGATCTCCTGGTTGAGTTCTTCCCCTCCTCGAAGATCGGATTTTTTGCTTTGGCCGAAATGCAGCAATCTATCGAAAGCTTTCTGATGAAAAAGGTCGATCTCCTCACGCCGGATGCTTTGAGCCCCTACCTCAGATCCGCAGTTCTTGATCAAGCCCAGCTGATCTATGAAAAATGATTTGGTTTTTCTGAGGCATATCCACGATTCGATCGAAAAAATCGAGCGTTATTTGGGGTCTCTAAACTATGAGGAGTTCATCTGCGATGAAATGCGCCTCAGCGCCGTCGTTCGGGAGCTGGAGGTGATCGGCCAAGCCGCCCGCCACTTTGGCGAAGATTTCAAGGGGATGCATGCTGAAATCCCCTGGAAAAAAATGATCGACATGAGGAATTTTCTCATTCATCAGTATTTTGGCGTGAGCGAAAAAATTGTTTGGGACACCTGCAAGGAGGACCTTCCTGGTTTGAAGGGCAAGATTTTTGCCCTCTTGAATAGGGAGCCTTGATTTAGGCAAAAATCTCTTTCGAAAAAAGCCCCCCTCTTCCCGACAAGTCGGACTTCGGGGGGGGTCAATGCGCGAGCGGCGCTCCATCTTCTATCCTCCCTGGGGCGGAGGTTTGCGGAACCAGACGATTCCCGCCATGGTCGTGTTGACGGCCAGGAAGGTGAGGGGTTGGGCTATTCCGGCTGTCGTCCAATCCCTTATGGCGCAAATTTGGATCAGGCAGGCGACGAAGAACATCGTCCAAGCTGTTTTACTCTCTTTGCTTGGATCCTTCCAGGCTCCCGCTGCGCTTGGCCCAACCGCAATGAAGGTGGCAAACAGGCTGCAGGCCAAACCCAGCAAGGGGTTGCCGCTGGTTGCCCAGGCAAAGGCGCCCAAGGCGGCCAGCGCAGTGCAGGCTGTGTCCACCCACCCCCAGCTGAAGGTCCCTCGGAAGAGAGCGGAGAGAAAAACGGCAATGGCGCCCAGAAGGCCTCCAAACACTTGCCAGCTGAAGGTCCCGTGAGCCCACATCGTCGCCAGGGTGATGCTGTCGAGCACCGACCAGATGCCGAATGAAGTGATGGAAGGCTCCGCCCATCCCTCTTTTTTCCAGATGTCCCGAAGGTAGGGCACGAAGGCCGCCGTGAAGAGGGCTCCGGCCAGAATTGACAATGCTTCCTGCACAGTCTTTTTCCTTTCGTTCAAACTTCATGCGTCCCGCATGACGGGGCTAAGCTCATGTGCGAGCAGCGCGCCAAAGGCCAATCTTGACCCCCGGGGTGCCGCCCGCACGGATTCTTTTGCGTTCGCTCGCGAATTGGAAAGGAGCAATTCTCCCGCAAGCCCCGGCTTCAGGCCAGGCTTTTGGGAAGGCTGCACTATAACCCTAAAAAATAACTTCAGTCAATCCCTGTTTAATTGCAGAGTTCCAGCCCCATTTTCCAGATGAGGCTGGAAGAGGCTGAAAATTGAAACGCAAAGTATTTTGCGGGGCTTTGCCCGGCAATTCGGCTCCTTCATTCAATAAGCATCGCATCGCCGAAGCTGAAGAAGCGATATTCCTTTTCGATTGCCTCCTGGTAGGCCTTTAGGATGAATTCCCGGCCGCTCAATCGAGGACCAATGGGGAACTCTTCATCCGCTGCAGCGGATGCTGGGTGGCAGGAGTCGGCAAAGCTGCTCGCCAGCATCAGTAGGGTGCTTTTGGGCACGTGGAAATTGGTGATGAGCCCATTCACGAACTTCCAGCGGTAGCCCGGATAAATGAAAATGTCCGTCTCGCCCGATCGGGCCTCCAGGATTCCCGAATCATTGGCGCAGCTTTCCAGCACCCGCACGCTGGTCGTCCCCACGGCGATGATTCGACGCCCTTCCGCCTTGGCCTGATTCAGCCTTTTCGCCGTGGCCTCCTCTAGGTTGAACCATTCGTGGTGCATCTTGTGCTCCAGCGGGTTCTGCGTCTTCATGGGCTGGAAGGTTCCCAGTCCCACATTCAGGGTCACGAACTCCATCTGCACCCCTTTCTTTTTGAGCTTTTCCATCAGGTCTACGGTGAAGTGCAGCCCGGCCGTGGGAGCGGCCGCCGAGCCCTCGCGCTGGGCATACACCGTTTGGTAGCGCTCGGGGTCCTCCAGCTTTTGCCGGATGTAGGGAGGCGTGGGCATTTGGCCTTTGGCCTTCAGGTAGGCCCTAAAGTCCTCTCCTTCGAACTCCAGGATCCGAGTGCCAGAATCATTCACAGAAAGAACCGAAACTCTCATTTTGCTGCTCAGCGCAAAGCTGGCTCCTGCCTTAAAATATTTTCCAGGCCTCACCAGGGCTTCCCATCCCCCCTCCGACAAGGGGCGCAGCAGCAGGATCTCGGCAGTTTTTCCCTTCAGCTCAAACTCCAGTCGCGCCGGAAGCACGCGAGAATGGTTCATCACCAACACGTCGCCTTGGCCCAGCAGATCTGGAAGATCATAGAATCGGTGGTGGCCGATGATTTGAGTTCGCCGATCCAGGCGCATTAGCCGAGAGTGATCGCGCGGCTCCACGGGGGTTTGGGCGATGAGCCCCGGCGGAAGAGCATAGTCGAAGTCGGAAAGGTTCAATTTGGTTGAGTTACAAATTGCAGCCTAGCTTAATAAGCTTGTAGGCTCCCAAGTTGGATGGGTAGGCTCCCAAAGTACCAAAAAAAGCCCCGTGTTTCCACGGGGCTTTCAATCGAATCGAAGCCGGATTACTCCTTCTTTCCTCCTTTCTCCCCCTCGGATGCAGGGGCTGCGCTTTCGGCGGCTGCAGCGACAGGGGCTTCCACCTCTTCTTTTCTGGGGGGAGCAATGGTTGCAATGCTGATATCTGGCGCATCCAGAAGCTTGATTCCGGCAGGAGCTTGGATGTCGCCGATGTTCAGGTGGGAATGGAAATCCTTCATGCTGCTGATGTCCACTTGGATGTCGTGGACCAGATCCTTGGGAAGGCATTCCACGGCGACTTCGGTTTTGTTGGAGATGAAGACTCCTCCCATCTCCTTCACGGCTGGGGCCTCGCCCACAAAGACCAGGGGGATTTGGGTGTGGATCATCTGGCCTGCCTTCACGGCCAGCAGGTCCACATGAATCATGTCGTCCGTTACGGGATGGTACTGCACGTCGTGGATCAGGGCGTCCATCTTCTTCCCTCCCAGGCTGAGGCTCACGATCGAGCTCCTTCCGGATTTCTTGTAGGCCCTTCGGAAAGTCTGGTAGTCGGTGGTCATCTGGACCGGCTCGACGCCTTTTCCGTAATACACCATAGGCAGGGCGCCGGAATTCCTGGCTTCCTTCACGGAGGCGTATTTGCCCTGCTCGACTTCGATAATGATTTTTTCCATACGGGTTCTGAAAGGTTTAGGAATTAATGTTTTTTCTTCGTTTCAGGCGGCATTCAGCCTGGCCAAGTGGCCCACTAGGTCCGTCCTTGTCAGGATGCCTGACAGCTTGCCTTTTGCGTCCAGCACCGGCAGCCGGTTCACTTTGCGAGCGGCCATCAGGTCGATTGCCTGCTTCAGGGTGTTCTCCTGCCCGATCGTCGCCACGTCCCTCACCATCACTTCGCCGGCGGTTCGGGCCAAGTGTTCTTTCAGCGACTGGTTGAAGTGTTCGGGGCTTTGGAAATAGACGATGCTGCCCAAGAGAGGAAAAGCTGCAGGAGGCTGCAGGCTGGCCATTCGTCGGATCAGGTCGCTCTGGGTGACGATTCCCACCACCCGATTCCCCTCATCGACCACGGGGAGACCCAAAATACCATGCTTCTCCATCAGCTCAAAGACCTTTTTCAGCCCGTCCGTCTCGGTGACGGAGATGACTTTCGCAGTCATCAGCTCGCCTACGGTTTTCTTCATCAGCTTGTCCATTTTTTCTGGGGAATTGGGGGGTCGAAGTCTTTTTTGCTGGCTGCGTCAGCCGTAGCTCCGATGTCCATCGGAGCGAAGGCTGGTGCCTGGAGAGGGACTCGAACCCTCACTCCCGAGGGAAAGAGATTTTAAGTCTCTCGTGTCTACCGGTTCCACCATCCAGGCCGGGCATGCTCGCTAGCCGCTTTTCTTGCCCCAGGCGGTTGAAAAGGGCCTTCGCCCTTTAGCAGCCTCGCTATTCTAGGGAACTTCGCCTTTCAAGACAAGCATTTTTTGAGCTACAATGGGCACCTACCGTCTTTTGCCTATGACCTTCCTTTCCCGCTTCATCGGCGATCCGTTGGCTTTGGGCAGCCTCGCCCGAGATGCTTCCCTGGGGCAGCTTTCGCACGCCTCTTTGCTGGAGGGGCCTGAAGGCATGGGAAAATGGACCCTGGCCTCCGGCTTGGCCAAATCCTTTTTCTGCCCTCAGGCTTGCGGCCATTGCGATTCTTGCCGGCTAGTCGAATCGGGCGCGCATCCCGACGTGACGGTCCTTGCCGACGACGGGGAGTCGCTCAAAATCGAAACAGTCCGCGAGCTGATCCAGACCGTCCATTTGCGTGCCCAGGGAGGCAGGCGATGCGTCCTGATCGAGCATGCGGAAAGAATGAAGGCTGAAGCCCAGAACGCCTTGCTCAAGACCTTGGAGGAGCCGCCGGGGTCCTGCTTCCTCATCCTCACCAGCGCGGATCCGGGCCGACTGCTTCCTACGGTCATTTCCCGCTTGCGCGTGTACGCCTTG
>CAYUUW010000043.1:3003-12182 GCA_964448005.1 uncultured Candidatus Peribacteria bacterium | reverse complement strand
TTATCCAGTCATCTGAAAACCCTGGGTGTCCTAATTCCAATTTGAATTCAGGAATTCGAATCAATTTGTTTGACAAAATATTTTTAAGTGATAAATTGATTCCCAATAACTTCCCACTCATGCTTTTTCGCCCCCGTGAAGCTTCGACCGGAATCCGCCCTCCACTAGCCTCCATTTTAGCCTTCGCGCTCTCCTGCGGCGTTCCCATGGGTTGCGCAGAAGAGGATGAGGCGGAAGGGGCTTCCGCACCAAAGACCCCTGTTCGCCCTTCGCTTGAAGTGAAAAAAGAGGATGAGCCGAAATCGCCCATCGCCACGGACGGCAAAGCGAAGCCTTCCGCCAAAAAGAAAAAGGCTTCCAAGCCGAAGGCCGCAAAAAAGCCCGCCCAGCCCAAGGCGGCCGAAAGCTGCAAAGACCTTTGCGCAGACACGCGAATGGATTTGACGGACCGTGTTCTGAGGCAAAGTGATTTGCCGCCAAACAAGGACCTGAGCTGCGCCGACATGAGAGGATCGGACCTTTCCAAATTGGATCTGAAGGGCTACAGCCTGCGCTGCGCCGAACTGAAAAGCGCGGACCTTGGCACACAAGGTTGCGAGGATGATTTTGAAGGAAGGGAATCTGAAATGGGAGCCAGGCTCAGCGGGGCCACCTGGATCAACGGAAGGGAGTGCCCCGAGGGCTCGGTGGGCCATTGCCCAGGAGAGAGCAAGCAGTTGTGCGGAAAGTAGATAGATTTTGGCTAGACCCTATCAAGAAAATCAATACCCCCTCTTGTGGGGGGGTTTTGATGGTGGGAGCGCCCATTGTGATTCCTGTGCTCAGTGCAAGGCAGACCCCCCCTATTACTTCGATCTGCCCAGCGCCAGCGCCATCGTGCTCTTGAGCATCGCCCTGTTCGGCCTCTCGCTGAGATGGGGGGGTGAGGAGATAGATAATTTAATAAGAGGTGAATTGCTCCCGCCCAAAACACTCATAGTTATCAAATGGCCATCAAGTGAGACTTAGGCCGCAACTTTTTAAAATGCCCTATTCTATTTTTTTAAATTCTCTGAAGTACTGGCCGAATAGCCTTTGGAATAAAACTGTTTTTCCATAAAGCCAAGCAAAATATTTTTCTGCTTCAGCTTGGTCGAATACACCCGCAACTTCTTTTTTAATTTTTATACGGGAGGCGACAGCAGCATCCACCCATTCAATTGGTTCGCCAATTTCTTTTTCAATTTCTTCTTTTCGCTCTCGCAAAAAATTAAACAATTCCTTATTTCTACTAATGTAAATCTCGCAACCGACCAAATTTTCGCGCGAGTTAATTGTTAGTGTAACGTGGCCGTCTGAGCTACCCATGCTAACATCGTACCAATGTTGAGGGCGAGGAGTCTGTAAGCGGACTTGAGCGTTATTTTCTCGCACATAATTTTTGAATTTGTTCCAAAATTCCAGTTGCTTGAGTTTTGTGTCGGTTAGCTCGCCATTTGAGGGGCTTGTCTTGATTGCCTTGGCCCATTCATTTGGACTAACCATAATTTCAAATTTTGGTGCTGGATTCGATCCTTCGATTTGCCAAAGCTCAATTTTTATCAAAAAGAAACCGATATTTTCGTCTGTGTGTTCATTGAGCCAATCAATCGCTTTTTGGTGTTCGTCGCGAACACCTTTAACAATCCAGATGATTATTTCCGCATCATATCCCGACGCATACGTAATAATTTTCCCCAAATGATCGTGATTCGTGTCTTCAAGCTGGTTTTCAATTATAATCTTCCGTCCAGATGCTTCTTCTTCGGCAAGAATATCAACGCTAAATTTTCCGACGCTCGCCTCGGTTCTAATGAGCTTTATATCAACGCCAATTTCTTCGCTTAATGCATCAAGGCTTTCCTTCTGAGCTAGCCAATTTGTAAAATCAATAGCTTCGTGTCCCCAAACATCGCGGAGCTCAACTTTGTTTAACTTTGATAGCGGTTTTTTATTCATAGAATTTTACTTGTTTTTATTGTATTCATTTTACCCCTATAAATAAACCGTTTCCGTAGCGAACAAAGAGTCCCGCCATCCTGCGGCAGGCTTTTTCCTTGCGTCCACTACTCCAGCCTGGGCTTCTTGCCCTGAATCCCCAACGGCTTCATCTTGAGCGTCTGAGTGTCCATGAACCACAGCTCCGGGGTTTGCCTGGCCAAAAGCTCAAGTGGCGAATAGTCGAATTCCGCGCCTTCCGGAACCGAATAGCGCTCCAGGGCGATTCGGTCGCCTCGCGGGGAAAGGTCGAAATAACCTTGGGCGTACCCAGGATCGGAGACGAGAGGCTCGTTCTCTCCGGAAAGCAGATCGTGTCGGTGAAGGTGGAAGAGCTTTTCGTAGCCCCCGGCCCCCAGTTGGGAAAAGAGGAAATAGACCCAGCGGTCGGTCGGATCGAAAGCGGGAGCGAAGATTTGCCCCGCCTCGCTGAGCAAAGTGCGGGTTTGGCCGTCCGCTCCGCGCAGGAGCAGATCCCCCTCGGCGAAAGCCACCTCCTCCTGCGAAAGCAGGATACTCTTTCCGTCGTGGCTGAAGCCGTGCAAGCCAGAGTAAGAGCCGATCTGGACCATCTGCGAACGGTCCTCCTCCAGAGGCAGGATCAGCGTGTCGTCCGAATAGTCGATCCCCAAAAGGAAACGTGAATCGGAAGAGAAATAGAAGGGCGAAGGGTAGAGCTGCCTCCACCAGAAGGACCTCCATTTTCCGCTTTCGGTCTCCATCAGCTCAATGGCGCCGGGCTCGACCGATTGGAACTCGCCGATCTGCTTGAGCCGGCCTTGGCTCACGGCCAAGAGGCGGCCATCCGGAGAAGCCTGGAAATCGAAGGTCCTGAATTTCCGTCCGTCCACCCTCAAGCGCAGCGGCCCTCCGCCCAGATCCATGGAATAGAGGCTGGGCTCCTCGCTGCCGTCCGGAGAGCGGGCCAGCAGATAGGCCTGCGAATGCTTGGCATCCAAACGGTAATCGGCCACCCGGTAGCCAGGAGGAGAAAGAGGGGTTCGGCTTCCATCCTCAAAGCTGTAGCGCATCAACCGGTCCGCCTCGCTGCCTGCCAAACCAATGTAGAACAGCGCCGGCCTCGGAACGGAAAAAGAAGCTTCATAGGACTCTGGCAAAGGAACTCCATTGCTGTCCCGCACCTCCACCAGGCGGATCTGGTAATCCTGACGGTACTCCAAAGGCTCCTCGAAGCTGTAGGCCATCCGCTTGCCGATCCAGCTGAAGCGCCCCGCCGCAGCCGGCTCGATGGAAAAGCCCGCCTCCACGCTGGCCCGGTCCATTTCTCGATTGAACGCGAAAGCCAGCTGCCGGGTGTCGGCCGAAACAAGCCCGGATTCCGGCAAGCTGGAGGATTTGACGTAAGGATAGGTGCGATCCCCCCGCCACAGCACCAGCGCAATCAGCATGGCCAGGATCAAGGCGAAAGCCAGAAAAACCAGATCGAAGGAGAGGCGCTGGGCCAGTCGGGGAGGCGAAAAAGATAGTCTCATCAGTCGGCGTAGGGGTTATCAGGCGTGTCGATGCTCTGGTGGCTGCGGTGCTCGATCACGGCTTGCCGCTGGCCATTCAGCGTCCCCTCCCCCATTTCGCCCTCCAGCCGGATCCATTGGTCGGCGACAGGCGCGTAGCGGGCAGGGTCGTAGCGCACCGGCAGAACCACGCTGCGGGCATCGGCCGCGCAGCAGGTCAGCAGGAAGCGGGAGATGTAGAAGATGCCCGCCGGCAAGGAATCATCCACAAGCACCATTCCCTCCAAGCTCACGGGCTGGCCGGCGTAATGCGCAGGCTCCGGATCGTAGTTGAGCAGCCTCACCCACTCGACAATTCCCCTTTCCTGAGGCGGCTTGCCGAAAGCCTGGGGCGAAAAGTCTTCGCCGGCGGAAAGATCCTGCGTCAGGCCCCGGAGGATCGCCGAATGGCTGGAGAGCGGCCGGGGAGAAAAAAGGACGGCGAAGGCCAGAGGCAAAGCCAGCAAAAGCCATTGGCCCGCCTGCCGCCACCCGAAAGGCTGCGCATGCCCCCGCCAGCGGGGAAGAGTGAAGGCCATGTAAAGACCTATCCCCAGCAGCAAAAGCCCTCCCGCCAAAATAAGCTTGTTGTAGATCGGATGGACCAGGAAGGCCAAGCGGCCCGTTCCGTAGAATCCCACAATCATGGCGGCATAGAGGAGCAAGGCCAAGGTTTGCAATAGGCGCAGAGCCATCAGCTGATGTTGAGGTTGTAGAAGGAAAAGACCAGGAAGGAGAGCAGGGCTGCCAGCCCGGCCAAATAGGCCACCACACGGGGGCGGAAGATTTTGGTCAGCATGAGGGCTACTTTGAGATCCACCATGGGGCCGAAGACCAGAAAAGCCAGAATAGAGCCTGTAGTGAAGTGATTGGCGTAGCTGAGGGCGAAGAAGGCATCCACATTGGAGCAGATGGAGATGACCGCCGCCAAGAGCATCATGGCGATCACCGAGCTGACCGGACCTCTGCCCAGATTGGACAGCGCCTCGCGCGGCACAACCACCTGGAAAAAAGAGGCGATGAAAGCCCCCAGCACCAGCAGCGAGGTCATTTCCAGGAACTCCGTTCCCGCAGCGCCCAAGAAGCGCCCGAAGCGCGTTCCGGGCTCATGGGAGCAGGCTTCATCCTCGGATTTTTGGGAAAGGCTCTTGCTGAGCAAGGATTTCGGATTGTTGGCCAGCAGGACCGCTGCGCTCAGCAGCAGGGCAATGAGCAGGCTGAGCCCCACGCGCAGCAGCATGATTTTGGGCTGGCCGGGGAAAGCCGCCAAGGTCGCCAGAATGACGACCGGATTGAACACCGGAGCCGCGAACAGGAAGCCTGTCACCACATGGAGAGGGACGCCCTTGAGCAGCATTCGCCGGGCCAAGGGGATGTTGCCGCATTCGCAGACAGGGAAGATGAACCCGGCCAAAGGGCCGAAGAGCATTCCCAGCCAGGGGGATTTGGGAACAATGCGCAGGATCGCCTGCGAAGAGACGTAGACATGGATGAAGGCCGAAGCCATCACTCCCAAAAGCACGAAGGGAATGGCTTCGACGACAATGCCCTGGAAGACGGTGATGCCGTCGCGAAGCAGTGCGGGATTCAGGCTCATGAGCAGGTTTTGCTTTGGGTTTTTCGCCCGCCCCTTCTCCAAAAATCCACGCAAACAGGCTTGTCCGCATCTTACGGCAATCCGATGGGCTTGAAAAGGCCCTAATGAGGCAGAAAAAAAGCGAATGCAATTTTCTATTGCAACTTTATTGCAAATAAAATATTATTATTGCGACAAAGTTGCAAATTTAAACCCTCTCAGCCATGCGAATCGCATTCTCGGGCAAAGGAGGAAGCGGAAAAAGCACGCTTGCGGCCTCCTTCGCCTCCTTCCTCTCACAACAAAGCGGCAAAACGGTAGTGGCTTTCGATGCGGACCTGAACATCCACATGCCCAGGCTTCTTGGCTTCGAGGATCTCCCTGCTGAAAAACACCTGTCCCACCCGGAAGTCGCCAAAAAGGTAAAGCAATGGCTTGCCGGAGGGAACGAAATGCCGGATCTCGGGGCTTTCCGAAAAACAACTCCGCCCACACGAAAATCGGCGCTCCTTAAACCAGCCCAGATCGGCAGAAGCCCTTTGGCCGACTTCAGCCTGAGGCGGGAAAACCTTTCCCTATTGGCTGTAGGCAGCTACCAAAAGGAAGGCATCGGCGCAAGCTGCTACCATAACAGTCTTTCGATTCTGGAAAGCCTCCTGAACCATACCGATGACAAAGACAGCTATATTGTGGCCGACATGGTGGCGGGAGTCGATTCCTTCGCCGGAACCCTCCATGCCCAATTCGATTTGAGCTGCCTCATCGTGGAGCCGACAGCCAGAAGCATCGAGGTCTACCAGAAGTACAGCCTTTTGGCCCAAAGCGCCGGAGTGATTGGGTCACTGGCGGCCATAGGCAACAAAATAAGGTCCGAGGCCGACAAGGAATTCATCGCCAAGCGCATCGATAGCGAAAGAATCCTCGGATACTTTTCGGACGACCAGCACCTTCGGTCCATCGATCAGGACGAAGGCCGTATCGAAGTAGAAAAACTGGACCCCTCGAATCAGGCGCTTTTGCGCAGCTTGGCTGAAAAAATAGACGCCTTGCCCGACTCCAGGAATGAGCGACTGAGAAGAATCTGGGAGCTGCACAGGAAATACGTTGGCCAGGACTTCGTGCGCCAGAAATTCGGCGACCTGAATCGCCAAATCGATCCCGATTTTATTTTTGGCGAATAACATGCGAAACAAGCTGCTCAATACCTTTGAGGGGGACCGCGCGCTGCTGGATTTTCTGAATCCGGACAAGGCTCCTTATACGCCTTTGGTGGAATTGCCGGCCTCGCTGAACCCCTACAAAAGCAAAGGGGTCAGGATTTTCGCCAAGCTCATGAGCGCCTTGCCTTTGGCCAACATGAAATCGCTCCCCGCCTACAGCATGCTTCTGGAAAAAAAGCGCAAGGGCGGACTTCGCGGGGTAGACACGATCATCGAAAACTCATCGGGCAATACGGTGCTTTCCCTTGCCGTGATCGCGCGGCTCATGGGAATTCCCCACACAAAAGCTGTGGCCTCTCACGAGGTGAGCCCAGGCAAGCTCAATCTTCTTCGTTTCCTGGGAACGGAAGTCATCATCAACAGAGAGCCGATCTGCCCTGATCCGAAGGACCCGGAAAGCGGAATCCATAAAGCCAGGATGTGGGCCGAGCAGAATCGCTGGTTCAATCCAGGGCAGTACGACAATCCGGCCAACCCCAAAGCCCACCGCAGATGGACAGGGCCGCAGATTTGGGAGCAGACAGGCGGAAGGATTACCCTGCTCAGCATCGGGCTGGGGACGACTGGCTCGGCGGTGGGGGTGGGGCAATATCTCCGAAAGAAAAACGAAGCTATCGAACTGGTGGGGGCGCTGAGGGCGCCCAACAATCCGGTTCCGGGGGTGCGCACAGCCAACCTGCTGAAGGAAATCGCCTTCGACTGGGAATCCCAAATCGATCACCAGGAAGAGGTGGGCAGCATCGAGGCCTACAGAAAATCCCTTGAGATGTGCCGAATGGGGCTTTTTGTAGGCCCCAGCTCCGGTCTTGCGCTAAGCGGACTGCTGAAGCATCTATCGAAAAGAAAATCGGCTTTGGGGGAAAGGCAGATAGCTGTTTTCGTTTGTCCAGACAGTCCCTTTCCCTACATCGAGGAGTATTTCCAATGCCTGGATGAAGGCGATTTTCCGAAAATAGAAAACGCGCACCTCCTGAAGGAAAGGGCTGCCGATAGCCCGGAATCCGCCGAAGAGGTTGAGGAAATAGAGCCAAAAGAGCTGCTCAAGATCATTCTCAGCGAAAAAAAGCGCAGAATGAAGAGCTACCGTTTTATCGATGTGAGAGAAGAAAGGGAATATGAAGACCATCATATCCCCGGAGCCGAAAATGTACCCCTGGGCAGAATCGAGGATTTCTTGAGTCAAGAGGCGGGCCTGGAAGGGCTCAGGGGACTTGTTTTTGTGTGCGCGCGGGGCAACAGAAGCAGAATAGCCGCCGCCAAAGCCAAGCACAAAGGACTGAGGGCGATCAGCCTCAAGGGGGGCAGCGCCGAGTGGAGCAGGCTCGGACTGCCTCGAATCAGGCCCGAAAAATGCATCCTGAAGTTCGCCCCTGCCTCTGAATTGCACCAGGCAGAAGGAAGAAAAGGCTGCTAGAATAAAGCGCGTAAAGAAGCCTTCAAAATGGACTTCCTCGACCTGCTCCAAAAGCGCCGGGCCTGCCACCACTTCCTTCCCAATCGGACCATCGGCAAGGGGGTGATTGAGGAGTGGGTGGGCCAAGCGGCGCCGGGTGATCTGGGCGGAATTGTCGAACGTCGCTCTGAGTCGGGAAGGCAAAGACCTTTCCGACCTCTGAAAGTGCTTATCGATTTGTAGATACGATTTTCCAGCCAATACCCCTAGCTCCAACAATTTTATAAGCCCCCTCTTTCACATGTTCCATTTGATTCCTTAGCGGACCAATGCATTTTCGGGCATTGTCCTTGGAATAACCGGCTCTATCTTCGAAAGCATCTGGGGTCACCATTTGTTGAGTGCCAAAATTCTCCGCTAGCAGCACAAGCATAACCAAACCCTTTCTTATGGGAACCTCCTGAAAATGATCAATGAAATAGGCTGCTACATTTAGGACTGCTTCGCTCACTTCGATTGGCTTTAGCCCTTCGCTTCGGCCATAATTTTGAGTCAAACTCAATGACATACGAATGTTTTCAATGGTCCCAGCTTTCCCTTCGACCGATGCCGATAAATCCTTTAAGGCAGAGCCTGTGGCAACTTCAGGAAGGCTTGTGGCAACTTCAGGAAGGCTTAACGCTCTCTTGATTCTCTGAAAGGTTTCAACTATCAGTCCGCTTGTTGCGATCTGAAGTAGTTCAGGATCCAGCTGCCCACTCGCAGCCGCATCGATAATTTGATGAAGCTTGCTTCTCAGCCCAGCCTCCCCTGCCTCCAATAATTCCTGAATTTCTTTATCCATGAGTCTGTAATTAGGCAATAGGCTGTTTTAGTGGATAAATTTAAATTATTTTATTATTTTTGTCAATATTTTTTCCCTGCCTGACGACAGCACGCTTTTTTCTTGTCTCAGCCCGTTTCTGCTAGACTGATTCCGACAAATTTTAAGCGCATGGATTTCCTTGACCTTCTTCAAAAACGCCGGGCCTGCCACCACTTCCTTCCCAATCGGACCATCGGCAAGGAGATGATTGAGGAGTGGGTGGGCCAAGCGGCGCTGACGCCCTCGGGCTACAACGCCCAGCCCTGGGAGTTCGTGGCGATTCAGGGCAAGGAAAGGCTGCGGAAAATCCAGGAGATCGCCTACAGCCAGCCGCACCTGGAAAACGCCAGCGCCATGGTGGTGGTGCTGGGCGATCTGGAGATTGGGCGACACGTGGATCAGCTGCTGCAAGACTGGCTGAGGCTAGGCTACTGCACCCCGGAAGAGATTCCTGCCTACCGCAATTCCATCGCCAAGAAAAGGAGCCCGGAGAAGCGCCGCGAAATGGCCCTGCGCAACGCCATGCTCGCCGCCATGACCTTCATGCTCGCCGCCGAGAACGCAGGGGTCGCCAGCTGCCCCATGATGGGCTTTTCCC
>CAYUUW010000043.1:0-2993 GCA_964448005.1 uncultured Candidatus Peribacteria bacterium | reverse complement strand
GCTTTTGAAAATTCCGGACGATCGCACGATCGCCCTGATGATCGCCCTGGGCTACGAGGATCCAGGAAAAGCCCTGCCCCGGCTGCCCCGGAAGAGCGCCAAAGACATGCTGCATTGGGAAATCTGGCAACCGTAGGGGCCAGGCATGCCTGGCCCCTACGGTTGGGTTTACCATGATCATGATTCCTTTCAGCCCGATTTCACCAAGGCCAGCGTCACGGGGCCCTTCTTGAAGCGCGTGCTCTTGAAATAGGCGGGCACCGCATGGGCGTCGGCCGAATCAACCTCGAAGAAGGACCAGCCCTCCATGATCTTGATCTTGCCGATGTTCACCTGCTTCATGGCCGGATGGCTGTTGAGCAGGCCCAGAATGTCCTTGGGCATCAGCCCATGCTGGGAGCCGGCGTTCATCTTGAACCGGGCGAAGCTGCCGCTTCCCATTCCCGACGACGAGCGGAAGCCGTCGCGCTGGCCAGGCCCCGATCCTCCAAAAGAGGATCCTGCCGAAGCGTTCAGGTCCGGCGCATCCTTGTAGAATTCCAGGAAGCGGCTGAACTCCAGCGAGACAAAGTGCTTGATCAGCGCCTCGCGATCCAAGCCTTCCAGCTTGGCATGCACTGCCTCCATATAGGGCTCGATCTGCGCATGGCTCACCTCGACCCGCTTCACCCGGTCGATCAGGTGCAGCAGCTGCCGTTCGCAGATGTCTTTGCCTGCGGGGATCTTCTTCTGCTCGAAGCGCTTGCCCAATTTTCTCTCCAGCGCCTGCATGCGCCCGCGTTCGCGCATGTGGATGATGGAAAGGCAATGGCCGTCGCCTCCGGCGCGCCCCGTTCGCCCACTGCGGTGCACGTAAGTCTCCAGGCTCTCGGGCAGGTTGTAGTTGATCACATGGGTCAGGTCGTTCACGTCGATGCCGCGCGCCGCCACATCGGTCGCCACCAGCAGCTGCACCTGTCTTTTGCGGAAGCGCCCCATCACCGCTTCGCGCTGGTCTTGGGACAAATCGCCGTTCAGCACCTGGGCCGAATAATGATCGCGGATCAGCTTGGTGGCCACCTCCTCGGTCTCCTGCTTGGTGCGGCAGAACACAATGCCGTAGATGTCCGGATTCATGTCCACCATGCGGCGCAGCACATGGTAGCGGTCCTTGGCATGGGCCACATAGTACTCGTGGGTGATGCTGCCGGCGCCCGTGGCGGCGGCTTCTACCTTAATCTGCAGCGGCTGGCGCATGTATTTTTGGGCGATCCCCAGAATGCTGGGGGCCAGCGTGGCGGAAAAAAGCAGGGTCTGCTTTTCCGGCGGAGTTTGGGCCAGAATGGCGTTCAGCTCGTCCTTGAAGCCCATGTCCAGCATCTCGTCGGCTTCGTCCAGCACCAGCCAGCGGATCTGGCCGAAATTCAGGCGCTTGCGCTCCATCAGGTCGATCACCCGGCCAGGCGTGCCCACCACAATGTTGGCCCCGTCCGCCAAAGCCCGGATCTGCCTTGCGATAGGCTCTCCGCCGTACACCGCCACCACGGAGGCGCCTCTGAGGCGCGCCATGAACTGCTCGATGGCCTTGCTGATCTGCAGGCACAGCTCGCGCGTGGGGCAAAGGATCAGCGCCTGCACCTGGCGCTCCTGCGGCTCGATCTGGCTGAGGATGGGCAGGCTGAAGGCGGCTGTCTTTCCGGTGCCGGTGCGCGCCAAGGCAATGAGGTCCTGGCGCGAGCCCAGAATGTGGGGAATGGCTTTTTGCTGCACCGGGGTGGGCAGGGAAAAGCCCATGTCCGCAAGGGCTTGCAGCAGTTCTGGCTTGAGGCCCATGGAATCGAAGGTGGTCATAGGGGAAAGGTTCTGCGGTGCGAGGCCCGCCTAAATAATACTAGCGTCACAATTGCCTAGTCTACGCAAGAAGGAGATGAAAGGCAATTGATTTGAGGGGGAAATAGGATTGAGCCGGAAAAAGGAAAAGGCTATAATGCGGCCTTAGCCGCTTGCTAACCCCCATGTGGCCATGAGCAACCATCCTCTTTCCTCCAGTTCTTCCGACGCACCTTTGGGGCCTGCAGAGCAGGATTTCTTCCGATACCTGCTGGAAGAGGATGATCTGACCCGAATCACAGACGCCAGCGCTTTCCTGAGAAGGGTGGAGAGCGGCGAGGTGGCCAGAGTGGAAGGCTATATGTGGACAAGGAATTCAGTGGCGACGGAGATTCGGGAGGTCCTACGCATTTCCGTTTCGGCCAATCTGAATGATAGGGAGCGAGAGAGAGCGAAACACCTTCGTAAACTGATGGACTTCATTGCTCTGAGTCGAGGGAAGGCGGGAGAAGCTTTGGATACGCACGAGCTGGCGGAGAAGTGGAGGAAACATGGGGAAGGGGTGCTGGAAGGCTCTTGTCAGGCGCTTCTGGAGCTGATTCGGCAGAGAGCCGGGCATTTGCTGGCGGAAAGAGCTCCGCGAATTCCCAAATCAGCGCCTCTTCCCAGGCCGCCTCAGAACGGAATGGCAGCAAGGGGAAGTGGGGCAGGATTGAGGCCTGAGCCAGGGAATTCAACAAGACCCTCACCAAAGCCAGACGAAAGTCCAAAAGGACCGGGGCGGAAAAAACGAGGAGAAAAAGCTCCCGGCAAAAGAAGGGCTGAGGAGGGGGAAGGGCGAAGGGGAACCCGTTTCGCCCAAAGGCTTGCCAAGCCCCAAGCGTATTCCGGATCTCCAGAGAGAATTAACTTGGCCCTGCAAAGAGACATTGACCTGCTGCGGGCGAACCCAGACCTGTGCAGAAGACAGCTTGAAAAGCTCCAAGTCCTCCGCGAAGGAGAGGTTCCGACAGCGATCCTCGGCGTCTTGACCGAGTATGTGCTGGACTCCAGTGGAAAGCCTATCCCAGCAAGACTGGATGAGTTGATCGACGCCCTGATGAAGTGAGGGTCGAAAGGGGCTTTCCACAAAAAACTCCCTAATTCAGAAACCAAACCGAACACTTAGGTTAAACTATTAACCC
>CAYUUW010000042.1:0-12398 GCA_964448005.1 uncultured Candidatus Peribacteria bacterium | reverse complement strand
TCTGTTTCGCTCTCACCAGGATTCACTGGAACGAAAGCTTGCCAACGGAAGCGAGGGGACAGGCGAGCCCACAAGACCATTTATGACGGCTGCATGCGGGCCACCCAGTACGGAGCCAGCATCATCCCTTTCGCCCACAACGATTGCCGGGACTTGGAGGAAAAGCTGGCTCAGAGCCAAGCCAAAAAGAAGCTGATCTGCGTCGACGGGGTCTACAGCATGCACGGCTACGCCGCCGATGTCCCCGGGCTTCTGGCGCTCTGCCAGAAGTACGATGCCTTCCTTTACATCGACGACGCCCACGGGTTCGGCGTGCTGGGGGAGAGGTCCCCTGCAGAATCTTCGCCTTTCGGCGCAGGGGGAGGGGGAGTGATTCGCCATTACGGGCAAGGCTACGAACGGGTCATCTACATCGCCGGCCTGTCCAAGGCCTATTCCGCTCTATTGGGATTCATCGGATGCACGCCGGAATCCAAGCCTTTCCTGAAGGCTTGCCTGGACCCCTACCTTTATTCCGGCCCCGCTCCCATCCCCGCCCTCAGCTGCCTGCTGGCCTCGCTCAAGCTCAATCGCCTGGAAGGGGATGCCATCCGCGCCCGCCTCTACGGCCTTTCGCGCCGGTTGGAGCAGGGAATGGAAGAGCTCGGCCTGCGCAACGACAATCGCACCGGCTTTCCGGTCTACCGCATCACCCTGGAGGACCCCGAGCAGGTCCATCTTGCCGGAGAGCTCCTCCATCAGCGGGGAATCTACGTCACTTTGGCCCCTTACCCCCTGGTTCCTCGCCACGAGGCCGGCTTTCGGGTCCAGCTCACGGCGGCCAACACTCCCCAGGAGGTCGATCGCTTGCTGGAGGTGCTGCGGGACATGGAGGGCCGGATCCCCCTCCAGAAAACCGAAAGCTCCCGATTAAAGGTTAAACTCAATCCTCTTGAGCCCAAGACCCCCCTCAAAATCAGGCAGGAGCAGGAAAGCCTGGCTTAGGCTCAGGGAATTCTTCGGCGGGTTCCGGATCGGAACCAAGCTGATCCTCCTCATGGTCCTGATCACCTACTTTTCGGTCACGGTTGTTGGCCTTTCCAGCCATCAGGTGGGGCGAAGGATCATTGACGAGCAGATCAATCAGGTGCTGAGGATTCAAACGGAAGGCACCTTGGACGACATCAACAAGCTCATTTTCGACCGCTTCAACGACATGCAGCTGCTGATCAGCGATTCGGCTCTGCTGAACCCCGGCGTGAGCGCTGAGGAGAAAAGCAGGGTGCTCAAAAGCAGGCTGGTCACCTTGGGCTGGTACGACGCGATCCATTTCGCCGATCCGGAGGGGGTGGTGATCGCCAGCAGCTCCAAAAGCGCCTTGGGCGCGGATTTCGGGTCCGACGATTGGTACGCCGAAGCCTCCTCCCGCTTCATTCATGTCAGCGACGTTCTGCTGTCGCCCTTTTCAGGAAAGAAAATCCTGGCCTTCACCAACACCGTGCAGGATGCCGACAGCCAGGTGATAGGCCTTCTCGTGGCCGAATTCCCCCTCCAGGTCCTTTCCGACCTGCTCAAGCGCACCGACCCCTCCACAGAAGCCTACCTGATGGACCAGTTCGGGCAGGTGATCGCCTACAAGGGCCCCCCTGCGGAAAGCAATCCTTCCGTCAACGAAGTCGGCCAGTACCAGTACGATCCGTCCTACCTTCAGCACCAGGCCCAATCGGAGGGCTATTTTTCCTTCGACGGGAACGACTGGCTTCTGGCGCTCCAGATTCCCAAAGAGGCCGCCTACGCCCCCATCAGCCGCTTCACGGCTCTGCTGGGCATCATTCTGCTGCTGATCGGAGTGCCTGTGGCCATCTTGGGCCATTTCGCCAGCCGCCGATTCGTCCGGCCTATCCTGTGGCTCACCGAGGCCATTGCCAAGGTTCGCCGAGGCCAGCTGAAGCAGGACATCCGCTCCAGCGCCAAGGACGAGATCGGATACCTGGCCCAGAGCTTCAACGCCATGACCCACGAACTGGACAAGAAGACCGCCGGGCTGGTGGAAGAGAAGGGGAAGTACAAGTCTATCCTGGAATCGTCCAATGAGGCGATTGTGCTTTTCGATCGAGGCAACCGGTCCATCGCCTTCAACGCCAGGTTCAAGGAGCTCTTTGCCAAGCCTTCCTCAAAGGCTTCCCGGAGCCGGAACGCCGCAGGGATGCTCCACTTTCTTTCTCCCGCCAAAGTGGGCGAAGGCTCCCAAAAGGCTGCCGAGGCCATATGGAGGATCATCGCCGAAGGCGACTTCGCCAAAAGCCTGGAGGCGGAACTCGCCATCAAGGCTCCCTTCTACGCCATCCTTTCGCTCTGCACCAAGCCCGTATTGGCCGAAGGAGGAGCTCTGCTGGGGCGCATCTGGATGCTGAGGGACATCACCGAGCAGGCCGAAAGCGAGCGTTCCAGGAGCGAGTTCATCAAGATCGCTTCCCACCGGCTCCGCACGCCCATCACCGCTATTCGGTGGAATTCCCAAATGCTCCTGGATGGCACGCTGGGGGGGCTTTCCGCCGATCAGGCGGAAATGGTCCATGCGATCGAGCTCGGCGCAGACCGCCTCAATGCCCTCGGAAACATCCTCTTCAATGTCGCCGAGATCGAAAGGGGCAGGATTCCTCTCAAGCAGGAATCCATCCCCCTGGAGGATTTGGCCCTGTCTTTCCGCCGCCAAGCCAAGAAATCTGCGGCCCAGCAGAAGGGGGCTGTGGCAAGGGCGGTCTTCGGCCCGCTCAAAGGACTCAGGGTAAGAGGGGACAGGAAAAGGCTGGAGGAGGTTTTTGCGATGCTGGTGGAGAATGCTCTCCTCTACTCCGCCCCCAAAGGCCCCGCCCGGCTTTCGCTTGCGATCCGGATCGACAAGGACGCCAAAAAAGCCGTAGTGAGCCTTTCGGACAAGGGCCCGGGCATCCCTCCTTCGGAGCAGGCCAAGGTGTTCGGCAAGTTTTTCCGCGGGGCCCAGGCGTCCTCGGTCTATCCCGATGGGGCAGGCCTGAGCCTTTTCCTGGCGAAGATCATTCTGGCCTCTTCCGGCGAAAAAATCTGGTTCGAAAGCCAGGAGGGGAAGGGCTCCACCTTCCATTTCTCCCTCAAGCTGATTCCTCCCGCACTGGTGAAAAAAAAGAAGGCTGCGGAATAAAGGCCCGTTGGCTCTCCGAGACCCTAAAAAGCAGAGCGTATTCTGCCACTCCGGGACCTTTCGGCTTCCTCAGGGCAGGCATCGGGACGCCCTGGCCGCCGCACGGCGAAAAGGACCTTGGCCTTTTTCTCCTGAATTTTGGCAGGCCACTTGAGATTAAAGTGGAACACCTTTGTTGAACAAGTTAGGCGTGAATTTGTCTTATGTGAATTTGCCCTAGTTAACTAATAAGTTCTGTATAGCGAATTATTAGTATCTCTTGTAATATTTGAGGCATATTGATCAATAAAACCAATGAGTGAAGAAATTAGATTGGCAGTTTCGATTTTGATATTAACAAGCCTTGCTTTGTCAGTACTTTATTTTCTAGTTAAGCAGCTTAAACGTTACTCCAGATATATTATTCCATTTATTACAACATTCTTATTTACCTTTGGATTTTGGTATCTCATATTCCCTATTCTAATTAAGAATCAATACGTTAGTACCAAATTAACTTTTTTTAATGAAAGTCATCTGTTGCCAATAATGGCCTTAATTTTATTAATGCTTATTTTGAGTTACAAAAGGCTATGCAATTTATGGCATCGTTATAAGAATACAAAGATTATAGATAAAAAAAATCTCCTTTATCCCGATTACATCAGTTTATTTTTAATATTTACTATAGTTTTCTTTTTAAGAAATAAGCTAACAATCTTTTTTGTACAGACGTTGGAAGTTCAAGCCTTTTCAATTGCTGTTATTGTAATGGTATTATTTTGGCTTATCGCAAGTTATTCTAATAAAAAACATGACCGAACTGAAACTCAGAATAATACTAATAAATATTCGCTTTTAGATGAACCTATTATTTATGAAGCTCAGGATTTGTTTGGCAGATCAGAATTTATTGAAGGGTTGTACAAAGAAATATGCGGAATGCAGTTTGAAGATTCGTATGTTTTTGGTCTTTATGGGCGGTGGGGCGAAGGAAAAACATCAGCAATTAACTTACTTTTAAGAAAGTTCAAGAATAATGACGAGTTTTTAACTATAAATTTTGATCCTTGGTATTTTAAAAATTCAGAAGGTATATTGCTGGCTTTTTATAATGAGCTTGAGAATGTCATAAGTAAGCAATATATCATCCCAGACATTCGCAAAACTTTTAAGAAATATCAGAGTTTTATGCTAGCTGGTCTATCAAAAATTGGCATAAATCTGGTATATGAAAAGGACAGCTTAAAAGATATAAAAGCTAAAATTGAAGACTACATAGCAAGAATTGGGAAAAAAATACTAATAGTTGTAGATGACATCGACCGTCTTGATACTGATGAAATGCTATTTGTTTTCAAAATGATAAGGTTGAGCTCTAATTTCAAAAACACCTCTTTCCTTCTTAGCATGGACCATGAGGTTGTGGTCAGAAAATTGAGTCAGCACACAGATAAGGTGGGTCCAGAATTTTTAGAAAAAATCATTCAAAAAATTGTCGTACTGCCAAAAATTGAACAAAGTTCAATAGATAAATTTATTCTATTTTCCGACGGTGCCATTCCTCAAGATGGCGATAATCTAAAAACAGACATTAGGCTCTCATGGATTGATAAGATTTTTTATGATCTCTTAATGAAAGGATTAATCACCAGAGAGGAGATTGAAAAATTCGATGAGCATGTCTCTTATATCTATAGAACAAATTTATCAAAAAAGTTTAAAACTTTAAGGGTAGCAAAAAGATATATAGGAAGTCTTTCTGCTTCTTTGCCCCCCGTAGCCAATGAGGTCAATTTACAAGATTTCATATTGCTTGAGTTTATTAAGGTATTTTACGTGAATATCTATAACGATATTTATGAGAATTGGTGGTTTTATGTGGACAGACGACACCAAGATGATGGGCTACTTAACCCTTGGGGTCTAATTGCGAGTCGGGATGAGCAAAAGAAAAATCAAATTAAAGATGCCCATGTTAAAAGTCTATTAGAAAAGAATATTGATAATGGGATAGAAATTGAAATGGTAACTAAAATTTTAAGTGAATTATTTCCACGAAATGCCTCTGTCTCACATGCTCGTCAAGAAAAAAGAATACATTCAACATCTTTTAATAAATATTTTTTACTCAAGGTTCCTGTAGATGAAATTCCTGATGTTTACTTTGAAACTGTTATTGATATATGGAATAAGGAAAATAATTCAGAGAAAAACATAGAAAACTTTTTATGGGCACTTCAAAAAGAAGGAAAGTTGAAAGAATTCCTTGAGAAGTTAGATTGGCTTCATTTAGACAGAATTAATAATGAAACTGGGGGGAATTTGATTAATTTTATTTATAAAAATATTGAACGCTTCTCTATTGAAGGAACAGATAATCTTTGGAACTCAGAATATGACAAAGCAAAATATCTTATGCTTAATCTCATCAATGAAAAGATTGATCCTAAAAAAATACAGAAGACAATTGAAAATATCATTAAAAATACGCCCAGCCTTCCGTTCGCTGTACATGTCACTATGAGTTGTAGTAAAGAACGAAATAGCGATGGGATAGAGAATATCCAAAACAACCTAAATCTAGAATCTATCAAAGCAACAGCATCAGACAGGCTAAAAGATCATTTTATCAAAAACAGTCACAATATTTTTAATGACTTTCCTGCTGAAAGAGATTGGTGTTTTATTCTCTACCAATGGCTGACTAATTGGGAAACTTTCGATAAAAAAGATAAAAATCAGATAAATAAATATATTCTGACACTCATTAGCAATAGTAAAAAGAATTTAATTCAATTTTTAAAAGGACAAAGGGGTCGTAGTACAAGTAGGGGGATAAGTTTCAATTTAAAAGAAATGGCGAGAATTTATAATGTAGACGAGCTTAAAAAGGTTGCTGAAAAGGCTTGTAAGCAAAAAGGATTAAAGAAGGAGAAAAGGGAAATTCTGACAAAATTTATTGATGCCTTTAAACAAACGACCTAAAAGCCACCCCTGCAATTTCATAAAACATATCAATTGTCCTTTGCAGCTCTTAATCTGAGTTTTCCTTGCCTTAGAGCCTAGTATGCGGCGTTTTTTCAATAGTTGTTTCTCATTTTTCGTTACGAACCACTCGTAGTTCGATTCACTCGCCTCCGCGAGGTAAAAAGATTATTACCTAAAACGATAATTTTTTTAACTTGGGAGCTCAGTTTTTAATAGCCGAGTGAGGCGCCTTTGAGCCAAGCTGAAAAGAACCCCGAGGGGGGCGTGTACCCTGAGGGAAGTCTTGACGCTGATCGAAGAGGGGCAGAGCGAGATTAGATATTTTGGAAAGGCCGAAAACCTTTTTAAAGGTTTTTGGCAGCGCCAAGGGGAATCGAACCCCTATTACAGGAATGAGAATCCTGCGTCCTAACCGTTAGACGATGGCGCCACAGAACAAGGCAGTGCGCATTTTAGCAAAGCCTCCGCAAAAGGCAACATCTATTGCCTGGATTGCATAGGCGTGCCGTTTGACCCTGCTCCTACCTATTGATACCATGGGACAGCAATATCCCCTTATCCCCTTCGCTATGAAGAAGCCTTTCTTTCTCTTGGCGGCTTTCGCCTTCGCGCTTTTCCTTCCGCAGGCCCAGGCCAGCATGCCGGCAGCCAGCACGCTCTCGGGAAAAATCGTGGTCAACCAGGTCACCCTGAACTGGACCAAGAGCACCGCTGGCGACTTCAAGTTCTACAAGGTGGTTCGGGGAACCTTGAACAATCTTCCGGAGTATCCCGACCTCAAGGAGATTTTCTCCACCGACAAAATCAGCGACCTGTCCTTTTCCCAGAGTGTGGATCTGAGCACCAACTACTACTACCGGGTCTGCACCGTGAACACCGGCAATGAGGTCTCCTGCAGCAACATCCTCCAGATCGCCCCCGACCGCACGGTCACGAGCCACAAATTCTTCTCGGATGTGGAAAGCGGCTCCTGGTACGAGCCTTTTGTGGAGGACCTGTACCGGCTCTGGGTCCTGAGCACGGCCAACAGCACCTATTTCTACCCTGCGGAAATGACTTCCCGCGGGAAGATGGCCGAAATGATGGTGAAGGCGATCGTCACCGATGAATCCTCCCTCTCCACCGTGCAGTATTTCTGCGATGTGCCCGCCTCCCACCCTCAGGCCAAGTACATCAATCACCTGCGCACCTTGGGCGTGGTCCAGGGCTACCTGGGCGGAACCTGCGCCAGCAAGAGGAACTTCAATCCCTCCGCCCCCGTCAATCGGGCCGAGGCCGGCAAGATGATCCTGCTGACCTTTGGGGTCGACCCGGATTCCAGCGCCATTTCCGACGACACCTCGGCTGTCCAGAACACCAACATCTTCTTGGATGTCCGCCAGCAGGACTGGTTCGCCAGCTACGTGTGGAGGCTCAAGAAGGACGGCATCGTCAGCGGCTACCCCGATGACACTTTCCGCCCCGAAAACAAGCTGATCAATTCCGAGATCGCCAAGATCGTGTACAACGCTGTGAAGTTCTACAAGAAATAGCCCTTCTCCTCCATGGGAGGTTGCGGAAAAGAGGGGGGTGGACTAAAATCCCCTTTTTTTCCGCAGAATAATGTGGCTTAATGGAATCAAAAACCAAAACCAGCATGGACTCCTTTTCGCTAAAGAACCTGCGAAAACAGGCAAGTCCCTCCATGAACCTTTTTTTCCGGCTTTTCCTGGTGCTGGTGATTTTCTTCTCTTCCCTGGCTTTCCATCGCTACTCCCTCATCCTGGCTCAGGATACGGTGGAATACCAGGAGCTTCCTTTGGATTTGGTGGGGCACCTGGAGAGCCAGAAGCAAATGGAGGAGGCAATCGCAGCGGGGGGCGCGCAGCCTCCAGAGGAGGTGGAGGAGGGGCAGCTCGATGAGCCTGGTTTCCCGGAAAAAGAGCCCGAATCCTCGGAGCAAGGCGTTTCTGGCGCAGAGCCCCCCTCGGACGAATCAACCCTGCTCCAGGAACCTGAAACCCAACCCGCCGAGGCTGGCCAGGAGCCTGCCCCTTCTCCGCTTCAGGAGGAGGCTGAAGAGGCTTCTCCAGCGGACGCTATTCCGTCCTCCTCCAAGGATACGCTTCCTGCCGATGGCCTGGATGTAGGCCAGTCTGGCCTCTGGGAGGACGATGCTCCGAAAGCGGACGAAGCCGAAGAGGGGCCTCTTATTGAGGGGGAGCTGGTGACCCAAGGTTCCCCGGAGCTCCAGGATTCTTCTCTTGTTTTGGCCCAGGTCGAGATCGCCGGCAGGCGCACGGGGGATGCGATCAGCAACGAGGAGGCTTTGGCCACCCTGACCGGCCTCACCACCTCTCGGGAGGATTTCAGGATAGCCATCCTAGAGGCTGCCCTGAAAGAAGAGGCGGGCAATATGGCTCAGGCCGTTCTCGAGGAAAAGGAAATGGCTGATTCTCTGGAGGCCCTTCTGGAAAAAAAGCCCTTTCAAGGTCTGGGGGAGAATATCGAAGACTTGGTGGTTCGCGAGGATGTCAGAAGGGGTCTGGCGGCGGCTTTGGAGAGCGAGCCGGAAATAGAGACCTTCCTGGAGACTCTCTTTAGCCAGGAGGACCGCCAGGCCCTTTTGCTTCAGGTGGCTCAGGCCCAATTGCAGTCGGACAGCCCGGCCCTTGTTTCTGCGGAGCCTTTGATGCTTGGGGCCATAAGGCAGGGCTACGAGCAGCAGGCGCTGAACCAGCTTTTGGCCGAAAAAATCGGCGAAAGCACGGTTTCCAAAAGCATCCTCCTGGAAGCCGCCGCCCAGCCGGCTCCGCCGGAGAATCTGACCGATCCCACCCGGTTTCTTACGGTCACAGCCAGGGGGCAGGGCAGGGCGATCAGCATTCCCCTGGACCGAATCCGCTTCCAGGCCGGCTCCTTGGTGATGAGCGTGGAGCCGATGCGTGAATTCACTCCTGGCCTGTATCAGCTGGAAGTTCAAGTCGCCAACCCGATCACAGGCGAAATGCAGCATTTCCGCCAGGATTTTGCCTGGGGCGTTTTGGCCATGAATCTGGATCGGGACATCTATCGCCCCGGAGAAGCGGGCGAAATCTCCGTTGGCGTTTTGGATGACCAGGGCAAGCCTGTGTGCGACGCCCAGGTTCTCCTGGAAGTCACCGCTCCCAATGGAGCCTTGGATTCTTTGCCTGTCGAAAACACGGGGCAATGCGCCGTGCTGGATTCCATGAACACGGTTCCCGATTACCGCTCAAGCTATGTTTTTTCCCAGGAAGGGGAATACTCGCTCAAGCTCACTGCGACTCAGGCTAACGGGAAGATCCGCACCCGAACCATGGCGGTGCGGGTGGGCGCAGGCGCCGATTACACGGTGCAGCGGACCGCAGCCACCCGTCTTTATCCTGTAGGAGCCTCGGAAATGATCCTTCGGGTCTATTTCGGCCGGGATTTTGAAGGAACGATAATGGAAACGGTCCCCGGCGATTTCGAGATTCTGGAGGCTGGGCAAGGCGGACGCTCTCAGGCTCCGGCTGAGGTGGGCTTTTCGCCCGATGGAACGGAGAAAAAGATTTCCTGGGGCGTTCAGGCTTCCAAAGGACAAATGCTCAGCCTGTCCTACCTTTACGACGCCCCCGATGTCTCTCCGGAATTCTATACCATGGGCCCCCTGGAAAGCAGCGGGAACCTTTACGAGCAGCGCCGCTGGGAGATCGCCAACGACGAGCCTGTGATTGCGGCAGATTCCACCACTGATCTAAAGGGGCACTGGAAATTCAACGAAGGCGTGGGAAGCTCTGCCGCAGATTCTTCCAGCTACGGCAGCAACGGGACCCTGAACAACATGGAGCCCGCCGATTGGTCGGCCAGTTTCCCCGCAGTAACGGGTAACCTTTCGGCCATCAGCTTCAATAGCAACAACGAAAATGTCAGCGTGCCTGATCCGGTGGATGGACACTTGGATTTTGGGAATACGGACGATATCACACTCACGGGCTGGTTCAAGCGAGATACGTTTACGACTACCGATGTCATTCTGGCCAAGCGCAATAGCGGGACGACTGCCGATGTGGGTTATTTTGTCTATCTGCCCTCATCCGATCAGCTGATTTTTGAAATTTCCGATGGGGCGGATGAATATGTGCTAAGTTCCACAGCACTATTCACTACCTCGGTCTGGAATCATTTTGCTATTGTGTGGGACCAGGACAGCGCCGCCAATACTGAAATCTACATCAATGGGGTGGATAACAACGCCAATGATACTGGAACCATAGCCAACATTGGCTCCGTGGCCAATGCCTTGACTTTGCGCATGGGCGCGGAATCGGATTCGGGGAATGTTTTTAATGGAGCATTGGATGACTTGCGTATTTATAAGAAAGCCCTGAGCCTTGCAGAAATTCAGGTTCTGGCTGGTGTTACCACCCTTCCTATTGTGACCAATGGCAACATTTCCATCAATGCCGGCACCGGAACAGGGGGAGCCTTTAAGGTGGGTGACCAGATTATAGCCACCTGGAATAATTCCGCTGGTGGAGACAACAACACCAGTCTCACCGCAGTGACGGCCAATCTTTCCGGTTGGGGCGGCTCAGCCACGGCAGCCATGACCGATACAGCCGCTTGCGGAGGAACCGCCGGAAACAATATTTACGAAGCTTGTTTCACTTTGGCTTCCGGTACCATCGATGCCACGACTGTGAACGTTAGCGTCACTGCCACAAATCTGGCTGGGTCCACCACCACGGCCGATACCAGCAATGCCACGGTGGACAATCAGCCCCCCAATATCACCAATAACGGTACCCTCACTATTTCTACCGATAACAGCGTGGCGGGAGTGGCTGCGCTGAACAATGGCGTTTCCAATCAGGACAAGGTCACCCAGTCCGCCGTCACCCTGGCACTGAGCGATTCTGATACCTCCTCTATTAACCTCAGCACCCTTACCGGTCAGGCTGCCTTGGCCCTCGCCACCCAATCAAATGTTGTCACCGCTGGCTCCCTGGATTCCGCCAGCCAAACCTTCACCATTACCGTGACCGACAATGCCGGCAATGTGAGTACCACACCTTCCGATGCAATATCTGTAGACAATAAAGCCCCCACGGTCACCACAGGAAATCTTTCGGTGATAGGGGCGACTGGAACAGGTGGTGCCTTCAAAAACGGCGATTCGGCCACGGGGCGATGGGACAACGCTGGCGGCGGGGATAACAATGCCGATATCCTTTCCGTCACTTTCAATTTGGCCGCTTTCCGCTCAGCCGATTCAGCTATCGCAGGAACTCAAGTGGCTAATCTTTGGACTGGAACTGCCTCCGGAACTCTGGATGCCCAGGGTGATACCAACAACAATGTTGTAGCCGCCGTTGCCGACGATGGAGGCAACCTGACCTCCCTCACGGGCGCAAATAATTACACGGTCGACACACTTCTTCCTACGATCGATAGCATCACCAGTGTGGCTGGCGACTCTACTGCGCCTTATGTGGATACCACCGATGACAGCAGCACCGCTATCCTTTTTGCCAGTTCAGACACTGGCACGGGCGTGAGTGCCTGTCGCTGGTCTGTTTCCAATGTGGCATACTCCTCCATGACCAACAATTGCGCCTCTTCCACCAGTTGCACCGCCAATCTTGCCGGCGAAGGAGCCAAAACGGTTTATCTGGCCTGTATCGATGGGGCCGGCAACACCACAAGCTCCAATACTCAGGTCGATTACACCGTGCAAGTGCCGGATGTTACCCCTCCCGTCGGAACTTCTATTGCTCCTGATTCCCTCAGAATCATCGACAATGCAAATCCTTCTTTTGTGGTGGCTGATGGTACAGACGCAGAGTCGGGGATTAACACCTCTACCCGCTTGCTAGAAAGGGCCGATGCCACTTACACCAGCAACACCTGTGGAATGTTTGGCAGCTTTTCCTCTGTCGCAATATCTGGAACGTATCCAAATCTCTCCGATGCCACCGTGAGCGGCAGCGCTTGCTACAAATACCGCTATTCTGTTTCGGACAATGCCGCCAATACCACCACCACGCCCGAAACCTCCATCATCGTTCGGGTGCCTCTGACGACTATTGCCATCACTGGCGGCAACAACCAGTCTTATGGAGGGGCCGGGCAAAATCCTATGGGCCACACGCTCGCCAGCCCCCTTCAGGCACGGGTGACCGATGGCGGGTCCAACTGGGCCCTGGCCGATGAGGTGACGGTTGATTTCGCCATCACCAGCGTTCCCGCTTCTCCTTTGGCCACAGGCCAAAGCCTGAGCGCGGCC
>CAYUUW010000041.1:11746-12666 GCA_964448005.1 uncultured Candidatus Peribacteria bacterium | reverse complement strand
CCAAAGCCTTGGTGTCCGCCCAGCGCAGGATCTTCTCCTCCACCGCTTCGCGGGGCTTGCAGTAGCGCTCGCGCGAAAGGCGGATGATCTTGTCCCGGCGGCCCTCCTCGTGGTCCAGGATGGGCGGAGGCAAGGTGGCAATGGAGAAGGTGTTGCTCGGCATGCCGTCGATCATCAGCTTGGTGTAGCAGTTGTACTTGGGCAGCGTGATGATGTCGTTGGGCAGAACCTCCTCGGAGAACTGGCTGGAGAAGTACTCCGCATCGTCGAAGCCCACCTGGAAGCAGAGGCTGCTACCCACGTTGCCGAACACCGCATCGCGCACCTCCTCGGGCATTTGGGCCACGTACTGGTTGGCCATGGTCAGGTTCAGCTTGTACTTTCGGGCCTCGGAAAGGATGGTGGCGAACGCGTCGGTGGCGAAGTTCTGGAACTCATCCACATACAGATAGAAATCCCGTCGGTCCTTCTCGGCCGTGTCGGCCCGGCTCATGGCGTCCAGCTGGAACTTGGTGATGAGCATGGAGCCCAGCAGCGTGGAATTGTCCTCGCCGATCTTTCCCTTGGAAAGGTTCACCACCACGATCTTGCCCGTGTCCATCATGAAGCGGATGTTCACCGTGGACTTCACCTGGCCCACGATGTTGCGGATCATGGGGGAGGAGAGGAACTGGCCCACCTTGTTCTGGATGGGCGAAATCGCCTCGGTGCGCATTTTGTCCTGCATCTTGCCGAACTCGTCCACCCAGAAGCTCTTCACCGTGGGGTTGGTCACCTTGGCCACCACCTGCTTGCGGTACTTGTCGTCCACCAATATGCGCATGATGCCCAGCATGGAGGTGTTGGGGTACTCGGCCAGGGCCAGCAGGCAGTTGCGCAGAATGTGCTCCAGGCGGGGGCCCCAGCTGTCGGCGTACATC
>CAYUUW010000041.1:0-11736 GCA_964448005.1 uncultured Candidatus Peribacteria bacterium | reverse complement strand
CCCATCAGGCCCGAGGCCATCAGGTTGCGCTTGTTCACATCCTCGTTGTACTCCAGCATGTTGAAGGCGAAGGGGAAGGCCGTGTCGGAAGGATCCAGGATCACCACATCGTTCGTGCGGCTGGCAGGCACGAAATCCAGCACCGCCTCGGCCAAATCGCCGTGGGGGTCGATCACCGCCATGCCCCGGTCGCTGTTCACGTCGGAATGGATCATGTTCTCCAGCAGCACGGATTTTCCCATGCCCGTCTTTCCGATGATGTAGATGTGGCGGCGGCGGTCGATGCGCTTGATGCCGAAGCGCTGGCGCTGGCCCCGGAAGTTGCTCTCGCCCAATACGGTGAGCTCGCTGTCGGGCACGCTGCCCACCACCGGCAGGTTGTGCGGCGGCTCCAGCTTGCGCGAGCTGACCCACAGCACGTTGGGCGTGCCCACGGCGGCCGAGGGCATGTGGTACAGCGTCGCCACCTCCTCGATGCTGAGGTAGTTGGGATTGGCGATCAGCCGCTGCTGGTAGCGCTTGAGGATCTGGGTGTTGGACTGGTTGAGCCGCGAGACCTTGAAGCCGTTGGCGTTGGGCAGATCGAATTGGCGGAAGCTGCCGGCGATCTCGTTGAGCTTGAGCGCGGCCAGGTCGACATTCTCCTTTCGGGGAATGTAGACGATCCGGACATTGGCCTCGTAGGTGATACGGTTGATCTTGTCCATCGCCGCGGAAATGGAATCCTCCCGGTCGTGGGAGCGGGTGACCTCTTCGCCCACGTCCTTTCCGGCCGTGTCCTTGATGCCCGAAGGGGTGTTGAAGCCCCGCAGCGCCCACAGCAGGAAGAAGAGCGGAAGCCTGGCCAGGCGGCCCCAAAAGCCCAGGACAAGGTGGCTGCGGATCAGCAGGCCCTGAAGCGTGGAGGAGCTGGAGAACACGCCATTGCTGATGAGGCTGAGGCTTTTCTTGGCCTGCTTGCGCCAGGCGCTGGTGTCCGGGGAGATGACGATCTGGATCCAGGCCTGCTCGTCGGTCGCATTCAGCTTGGAGAGGGTGGCCGTGATGCCCGAAAGGGTTTCGGTGTTGGCTCCGGCCAGCTTGTCCTCCAGCTGGCTGTAGCGCTTGATGGGGAAGAAGTCGTACTCCTTCAGGCGCAGCTCGGCCGTGACCGCCACATGGCTGGCCGCCTGGCGGGGAGGCTGGTAAAGCGCCGGCAGGTTCTGCGGATTGGCGGGGCCGGAGGGAAGGATGTCGGCGCGGCCCAGCCGGGGATCGTAGCCCGCGAAGGGCTGCAGGGCATAATCCTCCACTTCCTCGATCTCCACATCGGGGTACTGGGCGTACACCTGGCTTTCGATGACGTTCCGGAACTCCTTGGGCGACCAGATGAAGAACTGGATCTTGTTGCCCACATTGGCGATCTCCAGGCTGATGCGCGGCTCGGGCTTGCCCGCCAGATAGTCGGAAAAGCCATAGTTGCTTTCTATGGCGTGCAGGGCGGCGTAGATCTGCTCGGCCACAATGGGCCCGCGCTCGTTGAGCTTGGAAACCGCCACGCGCAAAACCACCGATTCCATGGTTCGGTTGTATTCGCTGCGCTTGCTGCTGATGCGCAGGTTGAGGAAGAAGGCAGCGCCGACGGCAAGGAGAAGCAGGACGATGAGGAAAGGCCACATAAGCTCTTGTTTTTCAGGAGGTTCGGGCTGATTCTACCTGATTTTCCTCCCGGAAAACAGGGCGGAGCTTGGCCTTGGGCGCTAGGAGGCATCCGTCGGGCCGGAAAGGAAACACCGGAGGGATTCCCGCCAAGAGGGGGCCAATCTGGCGCGCAGGGAATCCTTGAGGCCTTTCAGGGCGGTGACGCTCTCCACTTGGCCAATGGCCTGCTCCAAGGAAAGACGTCTGGGGGAAAGGTCGGCAAGGAGAATCCGCCCCGCCGGCTGCCGGCTCGGGCTGAGGAGGATCAGCGCCCAATCGCCCTTTCCCCAGGGGGCAAGCTGAACCACCCCGTCAGGGAGCGTTTTTTCGTGGACAGGCGCAGGCCGCTCTCTCCTTTCCGGCCAGGCAAAGGGCGCCTCGTCGGTGCTGTCGGGGAGATCGAGGGGCATGATTGCGAATCGTTAATTCCTACGCTAAAGCAAAAAATTGTTGGCTGGATCCGTTATTTCTCGCTAGGCGAGGCTATTTCATCGCACATTTCGGTGCCTTGCGCTGTCGTGCAGATTGCATCGTATCCACTTCGGAAATCCACAATTTTATCTACTATCCCATCTGCATTCATGTCTTTGCATTGTACGGTAGTGAGACCCAGATGATTTTCTCCCACAGTAGGATTGCCGTCTTTATCCATAGGGCAAAGGTTGGCCTTGGCCTGCAAATGCTCGCCTCTTTCCACGGTAGGGTAAGGGTCACCACATGCCGATAGGGCCGCTGCAAAAGCAATACTGGTTAATTTACGCATGGGAATGTAAGGGGTTATGAATTTTTTGTTCTGTAGGGTAGACAGGAGGGCGAATAAGGATTGGGGGGAGAATGTTTGGGCGAATCGCCTCGATCAGTGGAAGCGACCTGACCTGGCCCGCTCATTTAAGGTCGCAGCGCATTTTTCGACCAGACCCTTGAAATTCCCGTCTTTGAAAGCGCTTTTCTTTATTTTTCCAGGCAGGACATCATGCAGCCAAAAGCTCCCGCATCCTTTCTCTAAAAGGCTCTTCACCCACAGCCTCGATCTCGTCTGGACGAATTTCCCCGCCTTCAATGAAAACAACCCCGTGGAAAGATTTATCGGGCCCCGTCATCCTCGGCTTAATCCTTTCGCGCGGAATCTTAAGCATGAAGCGAACCCTATCATCACCCCGAGGAATATAAGCAGGCAAACCATACGTGCCCACCAGGATATTGCCCATTTCCCTTATCCATGAGGTATAGGGATGGATTCCTGCATTTTCGACCTCATTAGCCCGTTTTCTCTTCACCGTGATAACAGGCAGGCACCCAGCGGAATACATTTGATCGATCAATTCGTTGGCCCCTTCAGGATCGGCCAAATCATACTCCCCATTATTGAATTCACTAAAGGCAGTAAAAACATTTGATTTTTTTGTGCTTTCTGATACCATATTATTCTCTAGGCCTCTGCCGCCATCAAGAACCTTGAATAGAAAAAGTGCCATGGAGATGTTTTTAGTTTTCCAAGCATTATAGCATATAACAATAGTAAAGTGAAGGCCGGTAGATTGACTCTGGTTGCGCCAAATGTAGGTGGGGAGGCGGAGGCGATGAAAAAAACCATTCCTGATGGCTTTTCCTGGCGTGAAGCGCAGGACGCAGAATATTCTATCCCGCTTCTGATTTTTTCTGTCGATCTAGGCTACCAGAGCCGTGAAGAATTGATGGGGCTGTTCCTGGATGCCAACGGGAACGTGGAATCCTGGGTAAGAGGGGAGGCAGAAAAAGAGGAGCCTCAAAAGGGGCGATATTGGCGGTACCTGCTGGAAATGGATTCCACAATTGAGCTGGATGAATCCATCGAAGAAAGAAGGCCAGACGGTTCCCATGTCGCTATCGAAACCCGAGACGGAAAAACTATTTTAAGAATCAAGGAGATGACTTTTGAGCGGCTTTGCCAAGCGTCCAGAAAAAAAGCCGAGGAAATCCTTCTTTTGCTGTAAAACCAAAGCTCTGCTGTTTCAATTCGAACGATTTGACCCTGGGGGCAGTACGACAAAATCAAGATAAACAAGGCCATGGAATGGTGCTTGGGGGTGGGAAAGGATTTAGCGTCTTCCGTCTTCAGCTTCTTTGCCGTGCGGCCTCCGATCCGCATGAGACCTGTGGGATGAATTCCTTTGACAGAAAATAAAGGATTAGATAACATCAGCCCGGTCGCATCAAGCGGACCGCCCCCAAACAAAAGCAACGGGAACAAGAAAGTTCTGGAAAACAAAAGCCTCCACCTCCTAAGAACTTTTTTATGGCATTAAGAGAAACGACTGAATTCGATACCGGAGGTCGCCCCATCGTGGATCAAGTTGGGACGGAAGATGTCACAAAAGACAGAGCGAGGATCTTGGAGGCGCTTGAAAAGGCGCGAGAGTTTTCCGTAAATAACAACATTGACGGAATTCGAGACACGCTCGGGCTTGAAATTACAGCGACGGACGAAGCAAGCGTACCTGCAGCCATGTTTGATCCGCAAATAGCAATCGCCCTAAATCGACTGCTCAACGCAATGAATGAGGCGGCCAAAAGAATGCCCAATGACGGAGGGGCGAGCTTGAGCAATAGAATCGACCGCGGCACAATAGAAAGGGAGATTGAGAGAATAAGATCAATACTAGGGCATGTCCGCACCAGACTCGATCAACTGTCTCAAGGCGCAGCCATTTCAGCTTAAGAAAACGGATCCTTCACCAAACTCATCGGGGGGGGTGAATGATGAGGCTTTCGCCTAAAGGCCCCCAGCACGCTTTGTCGGTTTGCCCTTCAGGATCTTTTGTGCTAAGGTAAAAGGTGCCTTGGCGCCCAAGGAATTCAGCCCTCCACGCATCAATTTTATTCCTTAAAGCGACTCGCATGAGGCTTATTTTGGTATGGCTACTGACTGCAGGCGTCCTTTTTGCCGGCTCCATGTATTCGCCGTGGGTCAAAGTGGGCTCGTTCTGGTCCTCGCTCGGCGTCGCCTTTGTTTTGGGGCTGATCAATCTGACCATCAGGCCGATCCTTCTGCTCCTGACGCTGCCCTTGAACTTTTTGACCTTTGGCCTGCTCACTTTCGTGATCAATGCCCTCATGATCCTGCTCGCCGATTGGCTCATCCCGTCGTTCGCGGTGGGGGGCTTTTGGCCCGCACTCGTGCTCTCGCTCATCATCGCCGCACTCACGGCCCTGGTAGCAAAGGAATAGCCCTCGATCTTATTCTTTAATCCCCCATTCTATGGCAAACGACAAATCCTGGCTCGAGACCCTGGAAGAAAAATGGATGATGCTTAAAGCCAAAGTCAAAGGAGATCAGCCGGACCTGAAGGAAAAAATGGAGCGCCTCAAGGAGCGCCTGGAAGAAGCCAAGGAGGCTACCGAAGAGGAGGCCGAGAGGCTCAAGGAGGATCTGCAAAAAGGCTGGGATGAGCTGGAGCTTTTAGAAGAAGCGTCGCAGCAGGATTCGCAGGACGCCGAAGACAAGGAGCCATGGGGGTGATTTCCAACGCCTCCCAAGCAGCTTTCCCGTGCCACAGCGAAAGGCCGGGCCAATCGACCCGGCTTTTTTCTATTAGGAAGTAAATACTTTAAAAAGCTGGTTTTCAAGTTAACTAGTTGCAGCTATTAAAGATCTAATTTAAGCCATTTTTAAAAATAAATGCCGTTTTTTAAGTTAACTGCTTCTTGCGAAAATGGTGATTTTTTAGTTAACTGGAAACATGAAATACATCAGCAAGAAAACCATCAAAGGCAAAGCCTATTACTACCTCCAATTCAAAGGTCATTCAAAAAATCTGGGAACCTCTCTTCCTGCCGATCTGCCCCGTCAGCTCCTTCATTTTTTCAATGAGGTGGCCGCATCCGAGTACCCATTGCTAAGCCCTGAGATAAAGCGGAGATTCAGACATGGAGACTTGGAAATTCTGGAAGGACTGCATTACACTGAACTGTTTTTAAAGCATGATTTGGCGAGTGATCTGAAAAACAGAATCCACAAAAGGCTTGTCACTTTTTTTACCTATCACTCCAATCGTTCCGAAGGCTCCAAAACAAGCAAGCAAGCGATCGAAAGCTTCGCGGACTCAAAAGCACAATCCCCTAAAACAAAAACGGAGCGGGAGATTTTCAATTCATTTCTGGCCTTCAGCCATGCGCTGTCTCCGAAAATGAAATGGAACATGCGGCACATCAAGCATCTCCACAGCCTCTTGCTAGAGGGGATCGACCCCCTCATTGCAGGGCAATGGAAAAAAGAAGGCAATGTGGCTCCCGGAAACCAAGAGACAGCCGATCCGAAGGAGGTTCCAGCCAGAATCCAGGAACTGATTCAATGGCTTAAAGGCGAATTCAGGAAAAAGGGCATTTACCCGCCGGAGCTTGCCCTCCAGTTTTACTGCAGATTTGAAAGGATCCATCCCTTTGCCGACGGCAACGGACGCGTCGGAAGACTGCTGCTCAATGCCATCCTATGCAAATTCGATTATCCCCCCGTCATATTCTTCAGCCAGAGCCATCAGGAGCATTGCGCGGCGATCGCCCAGGCGCTGGAGGGAAAGTGGACCAAAATGAACAAGCATTTTCTGAAGCAGGCAAAAAAAACATATACTGTGATCGCTGGGGAGCTTTTAGAAATTGTACCAAAATCTTCATGACGCCCAAAATCGCCATCGTCGCCGACTGGATGACCAACTACGGGGGGGCCGAAAGCGTCATCAGCGCCTTCCACGACCTGTACCCCGAAGCGCCCATCTACACCACCATGTACAGGCCCAGCGCCATGCGCGAGCTGGGCCGGCTGAAGAACGTGCGCAGCACCTGGCTGGATGCCATTCCTTTCGCCAAGCACCAGTGGCTGCTCAGCCTGATGCCCTTGGCCGTGGAGCGGATGGACCTGGACGAGTTCGACGTGGTGCTCTCCAGCTGCCACAGCGTCAGCAAAGGCATCATCACCAAGCCCAGCACGCTGCACATCAGCTACTGCCACACGCCCATGCGCTACGCCTGGGAGCCCTGGGATTTTCAGACCCGGCTGGGCCAGTTTCCCTCCTTCCTGCACCCGCTCATCCGGCGCCAGATCAAAAAGATCAAAGCCTGGGACGAGTGCGCCGCACAGCGGGTGGACCAGTACATCGCCAACTCCACCCACATCCAGGCCAAGATTCGGGAGCACTACGGCCGCGATTCCGCCGTGATCTATCCTCCGGTGAAGACCGAGCGCTTCCAGGTTTCGCCCCATCCCAGCGCGGACTATTACCTGGCCACCGGACGCCTGGTGCCCTACAAGAAGTTCGACCTGCTGGCGGAGACTTTCAATGCGCTGGGCCTGCGCCTGAAGATTGCCGGAACGGGCCCGGAGCTGGAGAGGCTGAGGAGGATGGCCAAAAAGAACGTGGAAGTGCTGGGCTACGTGAAGGATTCGGAATTGGCCGAGCTCTATTCCAACTGCAAGGGCTTCCTCTTTCCCCAGCAGGAGGATGCCGGCATCGTTCCGCTGGAGGCCATGGCCAGCGGCCGGCCTGTGATCGCCTACCGCGAAGGCGGCAGCCGGGACACCATGATTGAGGGGAAAACAGGGGTCCTGTTTGCCGAGCAGACGGTCGAGTCGCTCAGCGAAGCCATCGCCACGTTCGAGAGGGCCAGCTTCGATCCGGCCTTCCTTCGGCGCCACGCCGAGCAGTTCGATATCGAGGCCTTCAAGGAGAAGATCGGAGGCTATGTGGAGAAGGAATGGATGCATTTCAATAAATAAAAAATTCGCAGGTAGCGACGTAAAATCTTACGTCGCTAACGGAAAAACATAAAAATGCGCCCCAACCAAACCATTTTATGAAAAAAATCGGCCTCGCATTAGGGGGAGGAGGCGCCCGCGGCTGCGCGCACGTGGGGGCGATCCGCGCCCTGCAGGAGGCGGGCATTCCCATCCATGCGGTGGCGGGCACCAGCATGGGCGCGTTGGTGGGGGCCTTTTTCGCTTCCGGCGACCTCCAGGAGCTGGAGGACCGATTCAGCCGGATCCGCTGGAAGGACGTGCTGGGCTACTTCGACCCCGTGCTGCCCCGCCAAGGGCTTTTCGAGGGCAAAAAAGTCGAGCGGCTGCTGCAGGAAATCCTTTCCTGCCGTCGAATCGAAAAGACCCGCATCCCCTACACGGCCGTGGCCACCGATCTGGAGACCGGAGAAGAAGTGTGGCTGAACCAAGGCAGCCTGAGCAAGGCCGTTCGAGCCAGCATCGCCCTTCCAGGCATCTTCACGCCCGTCCGGCTGAAGGGGCGGACGCTCGCCGACGGAGGCATCGTCAATCCCATGCCGGTGAACGCCCTGCGCAAAGCAGGGATGGACTTTGTCATCGCCATCGACCTGAACCACCAGTTCATCCACGAAAGGCTCAAGCTCCGCCGACGCTACAAGTTTCCAGGGAAAAAGGTGCTGAAGCTTTTCTCCGCCCTCCGCCCCAATCTCATCGAAGTGCTGGAAAACGCCATTTTCATCATGCAGGACAGGATCACCCGGCAGAATCTGCTGAGCGATGCTCCGGACATCCTCCTGCGGCCCATGCTGGCCGGCTGCAGCCTTTTCGATTTCCACAAGGCGAGGGAGATCATGGAGGCCGGCTACGCCGCAGCAAAGGCCGAAATCCCCCGCATCAAGAAGGCGCTGGGAAGGAACGAGGTGAAATAGCATTTACTCGAATTATTTTTTATGTTAATTTAGCAATCCAGATTTCGATTCCCGCCATTAGCCCCCACTCCGACCAGCATGGCCCTCCGCCTCCAGATTTGCCCCCCGTCCAACGAAGCGCGCCCCCCCGCCGATCTGGAGTGGGGTTTTGCTTTTGGAGCTGGCGGAGCCATGGGCTTAGCCGAATTGGGATTCGTAAAAGCCTGGCAGGAGGAAGGGCTTTTGACCAGAAGGGAAAGAGCAGATCCCGATACTCCGGAGAAGAAAAAAGTGGCTTTCGGGCCTTTCACCGTCTTGACCGGGAGCAGCTTCGGCGCAGTGGCAGCGGGTGTTTTGGCAACCGACCAAACGGATGAGGCGATCGACGTTTTTTGCGACATGAGCCTAAGGCAAGCAAGGCAGTACCTGGATTTTTTCCGTTCCAAGGGCGGCCTGATAGAAGGAGCAGAGATCACGCAGGAGCTGCGGAACCGTTTTGGCGAAGTGATGATCGAGGATTTGGGCGTGGGCTATTGCGCCATGGCCATGCAGATCCCAGATCGGCCCATCCGGAGCCTGATCAGCGCCAACCGAAAGGAGCTTTTCCGCAAAGTGCCAATCACGAAAGGGAAGCTGTGGAAGGCGACTGCGGCGAGCATCCGGGTTCCAGTCGTCATTGCCCCCATGCCGCATGCCGAAGAAGACGATGCGGGCGACGGGGGCTTTGCTGAAGTCAATGTGGGCGACGGGGGCTTTGTTGAAATGGTTCCTGTGCAGGCCGCCCAAGAGTTGGGGGCGAAATGGGTGTTCGGCGTGGATGTGGGAAAAAGAGGATCTCTTCTGCACATGGGCCGGAGAGCAGTCCGGGACTGGCACCTAAGAGAAGCGAAGCCGTACGAGATGACGTCAGTGGTGGTTCCCCATGGCGGAGGCCGCTTTGACAGGGCGGATGAAATCATCGATGCGGGCTATGCGCAAGGCAGAAGAGGAGTGGGCAAAATGCGGGCGAAGATAGAGCGTTGCCTGGAGCAGCGAGCGAGATAGATTGCTCCCGCAAGCAAAGCAATTTCCCATCGCTCCCAGGAGCAGAGTCCCGCCTTTCAACTTAGCCTGGACAGCCTTTTGCCATGCACGTAAAATGCAGCCACACTATTAGACTATAAAAACAAACTCATGGACAATCAGGATACAAAGAGCACCATTGCGCTGGTCATCAGCATCCTCGCTCTGGGCCTTTCGGGCTATGTCACCCTCGGCAATGCGGGCCTTCTTGGCGATGCTGGAGAAGGGGAGACCGGCAGTGATTTTTCGCAGAAAGTGAGAACGGAAATCGAGGCCTATGTGGACGAGCAGCGCCAGGCGGCTGCCGGCCCTGCCGCTTCGGCTCCTGCCGCAAAAATCGACCCCAGCACCCTGCCGGACGACGATGCAGTGAAGGGCGACGAGGACGCGCCGGTGACTATTGTGGAGTTCTCCGACTACCAGTGCCCTTACTGCGGAAGATTCTTCAATGACACGCTGCCTGAACTGAGGGAGAAATATATTGATACCGGAAAGGTGAAGCATGTCTTCCGCGATTTCCCGCTCGGCTTCCATGCCGATGCCATGCCGGCAGCCAGCGCTGCGGAGTGCGTGCGTGAGCAGGGAGGAGACGAGGCCTACTTTGCCTACCACGATCTGCTGTTCCAAAACCAGCAAGCCCTGGATGCGGATAGCCTGAAGAAATACGCGGAGGGAATCTCCGGCGTGGATGCCGACAAGCTGGCGGAGTGCATCGACACGAACCAGATGCAGAGCGAAGTGCAGGCGGATTTTGTGGCCGGCCAGCAGGCCGGCGTTCAGGGAACCCCCGCCTTCTTCGTCAACGGCCGCCTCATCTCCGGCGCCCAGCCCTTCTCCGTTTTCGAGGCCATCATTGAAGAGGAGCTGAGCAAATAGCCAACCAGCAAGCCAAAAGCCCTCCCGTAGCCCGAAAGGGCGAAGGAGGGCTTTTTTTTCCGGACCTTTAGCCTTAGCCGCACCAAACATGGCCCAAATCAGCCGGGAAACGTTTCAATTCCTTGAGGAAATCCAGGTCAACAACAACCGGGAATGGTTCGCCCAGAACAAGGAGCGCTACCAGCAAATCCAATCCGAGCTGCGCGAGTTCGGCGAAGCGCTGCTGCAAGGGGCCATGGCGTTCGACGCGAGCCTGCGCGATGAGCCCAAGCCCTACCTGTTCCGCATCCATCGCGATGCCCGATTCGCCAAGGGGCGACCCTACAAAGGCAACCTGGGCCTGCTTTTGGTCCGAGGAGGAAGGGCGGCCATGCACCTGCGTGCCGGCTACTACCTGCACCTGGAGCCGGGAGGCTGCTTTTTGGCGGGAGGGGCGTATATGCCGGAAAAGCCCTGGCTGCACTCCATTCGGGAAGCCCTGGCGGAGGACGCAAAACCGTTCCGAAAGATCATCAGTTCAGAGGCCTTCCGCACCCTCTTTTCTTTCGGCGGCGATGCCCTGAAAAGCGCGCCCAAAGGCACTCCCAAAGACCATCCCAACATCGATCTGCTGCGGCAGAAGGATTTCATGGCCCTGCACCCGCTCAGCGACAAGGAAGTGCTCGCCCAGGATTTTTTGCCCAAGCTGCTGGAGGCCTGCCGAGCCCTGCAGCCTTTCGATGCGTACCTGAACGGGCTAGCAGAGAAGAATTTGAGAACGTCCGGGCGGTGAGCGGACCTGGAGCGAGGGCGGCTTTTTAGGCATTTGAAAAGCCCCCCTGAGAATTCAGAAGGACCTTGCAAAATCAACAAGGAAGGGGTTCTGTAGACTCAAATTTCAATGAGAGCGATCCGCTTGCCACCATCTAGCGAAAATTGAGGTCAATCTCATGATGCCCTTCTGAAAGCCCTAAAAGGTTAGTCACATTCTCCCTTCCGTCACATGTTATTTCGATATTACCAGAATCATCGTTACAGCTCCTCACAACCACATTGATTGACCCGCCTAGGATATATGCATTGTGACTTTCCCACCCCCCATTTTCTGTTGCCCTAGGGTTGTAGTCCACCAAAGCATTTGGCCCATCGCCCGCACTGATTATTTTTATACTCGCCCCATCCCTGCAAGACGCTTCAAAGGCTTTTTGTCGTATCTCTAAAGCGACTTTTTTACACTCTCCCTTGGGACGATCGGATCTAGGTATTGTATATTCTTCAACATCAACTTTAGCAGCAACAGGGGTGGCAGAACATCCCGTTCCGATAGCCAAAGCGGCTCCGAGCAGAAGCTTTTTCATATATAATTAGGTTAATTCTGGTTGCAGATTATTTCATGCAATACATATTTTGTCAATATAATTTGCTAACCTGAATTCAAATTGGAATTAGGACACCCAGGGTTTTCAGATGACTGGATAATAC
>CAYUUW010000040.1:1524-13003 GCA_964448005.1 uncultured Candidatus Peribacteria bacterium | reverse complement strand
GTATTATCCAATCATCTAAAAAAATCGGGTGTTCGGTTTCCAGGTTGAATTCAGGATTCTGAAGAAGGATTGACAAATTATATTTTATTAATATAATATAATTAAAACGGCTGCGCTTCAGCTGCGGTTCGCTGAATTCTAAATATACCCTTGTGCCAAAGCATGAGCTGCAAAAATTGGGCTATGAGCTGGAAGGGGCTCCTGATTCAGACCAGACTTTAGAATTGCAAGCCCAAACAAAAGAATGGTGGCAGCGTGCCTTGGATGACCCGGAAAAATTATTGGCTTGGCTGCACAGGCTCCACAATACCGAAAAGCAAGCCTATCAGCGTTTTTTAGATTTTGCTGATCACTACTGTGCCCGCGATGCGCATCATCATAGAGTATTTACAACAATCGCGGAGCAGGAGGCTAAGCACGCAGAAATCATCGAAGCTCTGCTTGAAAAATATGGTGAGAAAATTGATCCTGAAAAGCGACATTCTGAAAGATATTGGAGTGAAGTTGAAAAATGCATAATCGACACGGAAACGGCAGCCGGAGTTGGCTTTTTTGCTGAAGATTTGTCTCTTCAAAGGATGCTGGTGATAATCGAGGATGAAAAAACCCCTGATGATTTACGAGAGCTTTTTGAAAGGCTCCATTTTGATGAGAAGTTCCACGTCAGCGCCTTGAAGAATATTGCAGGTGCCCATGGGATTTCAGGAGTTATTGAATGTCATTCAAAAGGACTTCAAGCATTGGGCTTGAAGATACAGGGCATAACCACGGGCGTGAGAGAGGATGTCCAGCGATTGGCTAATTGCACTTAAAAGGCTACAGTTTACGATAAGCCTCCTTCCGGTGGCCGATTCTGATGATCGTGACGATCTCGATTTTTTGCTGAACCCGATAAACCACCCGGTACATTCCGATTCGGATCCGATAATAATCCACGTATCCCTGAATCTTTTTAGCGCCAGCGGGAATGGGAGATTTGGCCAAAGCACGTATAGCCGCTTCGATTTTCTCCAAAAAAACATGAGGGATCTTGCAGGCATCCTTGAGGACGGAGGCTTTGAATTCAATACGCATAGGCTCGATCATTTGGAGGCAGCGAAAGACCCTCTGAAAGGAATAGACTTCTCTTTTTTTCTTTTCTCAATAGCCTTGATGTCCTCCAGCTCCTCCACAGCCTCCATCAGCAGGTTGTAGGTTTCAATGGGAACAATGGCGGATTTCATCTTTGAATTGACGATCAGGTAAAGCACCTCCGAATCGGAGATCGCCTTGGAGCCCCTGCTTTTGATGTCCTGGAGGGTAATGGTGGTCATGAAAGTAGAAATATATTGAATTCACATCTAAATTATAGACTAAATTCAGTACTAAATAAAGTATTTTTATCGCACAAATTCAGGCCAAACTTCCCCCTTCAGCCCGCCTGCTGTATAATGACAGCGGCTACACCTGATATTTTCCACTTTGGCGTCCAGGAAGAAGGCAGGCACATGGCGGGGTTGTTTTTGCGGTCAGCGCAGCTTATTTCCATAATTCCTTTCCTATGGAATACCAAGCGGACCTCATCGTCTACGGAGGCACCTCGGCAGGAGTGATTGCCGCAGTGCAGGCAGCCCGAATGGGAAAGGCCGTCATCCTCGTCTCGCCCGACGAGCATTTGGGCGGCATGTCGTCCTCCGGCCTAGGATGGACGGACACGGGAAACAAGGAGGTCATCGGGGGCTTGGCCCGCGAATTCTATCGCCGCGTCTACCTGCATTACCAGGAGGACGCTTCTTGGATATGGCAGAACAAAGAGGAGTACGGAAACCAGGGGCAGGACACGCCCGCCATGGACCCGGAGAACAAGACCATGTGGATTTTCGAGCCCCATGTGGCCGAAGCCATCTTCGACGAACTTGTCGCCGACCATTCGCTGGAAGTGCATTCCGGGGAATGGCTGGAAAGGGAGAATGGAGTCGTGAAGGTGGGCGGAGCCATCTTTTCTATCCGCACCCTCAGCGGAAAAGTTTTCAAAGGGGAAATGTTCATCGACGCCAGCTACGAAGGGGACCTGATGGCTGCGGCCGGGGTGGACTATGCTGTGGGGCGAGAAGACTGCCGGCTCTACAACGAGCAGTGGAACGGCATCCAGCTGAGCCCTTCGCACCACTACTTCCAATCGCCGATCAGCCCCTACCGCATCCCTGGCGACCCCAACAGCGGGCTTCTGCCGCGCATTTCGGCCTATGCTCCACGCATCGGCTGCCACGGCGACAAGAGCATTCAGGCCTATTGCTTCCGGCTCTGCCTCACCCAGAAGCCGGAGAACCGGATCCCTTTCGAGGCTCCTCCAGGGTACGATCCAGAGCAGTACCAGCTGCTGATCCGCGTTTTCTACAGCGGCTGGACGGGCGTCTTCCAGAAATTCGACCTTTTGCCCAACCTGAAGACCGATGCGAACAACTATGGGCCTTTCAGCTTCGACAACATAGGCATGAACCACGATTATCCGGAAGCGTCCTACGAAAGACGCAACGAAATCATCCAGGAGCACAAGGTCTACCAGCAAGGCCTGCTTTATTTCATCGCGACCGATCCGCAGGTGCCCGCCGGCATCCAGAACGAAATGAACAGCTGGGGCTATGCGGAGGACGAATTCGCGGACAACGAGCACTGGCCTTACCAGCTGTATGTTCGCGAGGCGCGCCGGATGGTCGGCCAGTTCGTGATGACCGAGAACGAGATTTTCGGAATGAATGTCGTTCAGGAGTCGATCGGAATGGGCTCGTATCCGCTGGATTCCCACAACACCCAGCGCTACGTCGGGTGCGATGGCTTTGTCCAGAACGAAGGAGACCTGAGCATCGTGCCTCCGAAGCCCTACTCCGTTGCCCTAGGCAGCATTCTGCCCAAAGCGGAGGAGTGCTCAAACCTGCTCGTCCCGGTGGCCCTTTCCGCCTCCCACACGGCTTTCGGCTCGCTGCGCATGGAGCCGGTGTTCATGGTGCTGGCCCAAAGCGCCGCCACCCTGGCCTGCATGGCGATCGAAAACGGCCAAACCCTGCATCAAGTGGAGTACGAAAAGCTCCGCGAGCGGCTGCTGGCCGACGGGCAGGTGCTGAAATGGGTCTAAATAACCCGAATGGTGGGGCGGGTGGTGGACCACAATTCGCTCTACGACACGAACCAAAATTGACCTCTGTCCAAATCGCCTTTTTTACAAGGTCTCAAATTCAGCCTTGAAGCGCTGAATGAAAAAATCCTTGAACCTCTCTCCAGGGCTTCACCTGAATAGCTTCAGATTCCCTAGATTGAGATTTGGCTTCAATCGAGCTGATGGATTTTAGGCTCCTACGGGAACAGGGTTGAGCTGTGGCTTATTATGAGGATAATGTATTATATTTAGCAAAAAGCCGAATTCATTTAAGCCCAGGAGGATGAAAGCATTTGACCAATGGAATGAAATCAAAAAAAACAAAGAAATCGGCCCAGATCTACCCTGGGCCTCGGGTGCCTAGTGGCAATAATGTAAGGCTATTCTAGTTGCTTATTGGTAAAAAGTCAATTTATGTTCACCGGCATCATCGAAAGCATCGGCATTGTGGAAAAGGCCACAGCAAGCACGCTACGCATCCAAGCCCCGGAAGTGATGGAGGGCCTGAAGCCGGGCAGCAGCATCGCCGTGGACGGGGTCTGCCTGACCGTGACCCGAATCGAAGGCGACGCATTCAGCGCCGACGTGATGCCCATCACCTTCCAGCGGACGCTTCTGGGCCAGCGCAAGAAAGGCAGCGAAGTGAACCTGGAGCGCGCCATGGATTACGGAAAGCGCTTCGAGGGGCATATGGTCAGCGGACACGTGGAAGGCACCGCCGAGCTCAAAAGCCTGAAGATCGACGGCAACGCCTACCTTCTGGGATTCGAATTGCCCGAATCGCTCACCAAATATGTGCTGGAAACGGGCTCCATCGCGCTCAACGGCATCAGCCTCACGGTAGCCGGGCTCCAAGGGGACCGGATCCTGGTCAGCATCATTCCGCACACCTGGGAAAAGACCAATCTCCACGCCCTGGCCTTGGGGGACGCCGTGAATGTGGAAACGGACATGCTCGCCAAATACGCCGAGAAGATCGGAGCAGGCCGGTGACCCCAGCGCCGAGCTCACTCCCCTTCGGCCTCCTGAATCCCTTCAGGCAAAGGCATCAGCTCTTTCAGCAGATCCTCCAAATGCCTAACCAGGCGCACGCAGGAAGCCTGCATGAAGCCATGGAGTTCCTCGAACTCCACCGAAAGCTCCTGCATGGAAAAGAAGCGCCGCATGATGAAGGCCGAAAGCTGCACGAAGGGCGGAGCGATCTCGCGGACCGTCCTGCGCTCGCCGGAATCGTCCTTGACGCTGCGGAAGCTGACGAGGGCCTCCAGGCAACGATGCGGCCTTTTGGAGGCCACCTGGAAGATGTGGCCCAGCCACAGGTCCACCATTTGCCTCTGCTCGGCGGAAAGGGACTGGAGATGCTGGCGCGAGGCAGCCACCAGGGCAGAGGAAGAGTGGACCTCCAAGCCCTCGGGCGATTGGAGGAATTTTTCCGTTTCGCGGTAGGAATCCTGGTCGATCAGGGCCAGCACGGCCAGAATGAGCTCGGAAGGAATGTTCTGGGCCACGCAGCGGGAAATAAGAAGGAACAGATCGGTGTTTTGGGGCTGGCCCAAAAACTGCACGATCACCTTGGCCACCCGATCGTCCTGCGCTTTGGCCTTCCCCTCGTCCTTCTTCAGCTGGGCCAAGGCCGCTTGGGCCTGGCGCATCTGCTCGCGAAACTGCTCCTGGCTTTGCTCCTGCCCCTCCTGCGCGGCGCCCTGCACGCCCATTAGGTCCAATCCGCCGGTTTCGCTCATGGTGAGGGAGAGTTACTTTGAGTCCGCATCAAAAAGCCATGCACCACTATAGGGCATGGCCCTTGGGTTTGTGAAGGAAAATAAGCCTAGGCCGGAAGCACGTTGATATAGCGGGTGCGGTAAACCCGTCCGTCGAAGCGCTTGCGGCGCTTCTGGGTGAATTTGACCACGCCATTGGAAAAGGCGTAGAGAGTGAAATCCTTGCCGGTCCCGACGTTTTCGCCGGCATGGAACTTGTTCCCCTTTTGGCGGACAAGGATGTTTCCGGCGCGAACGGCCTGGCCGCCGAAAAGCTTGACCCCCAGGCGCTTTGATCTTGAATCTCTTCCGTTTTCGGTTGAGCCGGCGGCTTTCTTGTGTGACATGGCTTTTCAATTAGTGCCAAGCGATTGTATCGAGCGGAATGGATTTTGGCAAGGGGAATTCCTCTGTCACGATCGATCGGAGGAGGCAAGGGCACGGCTGCGGCAAAATTTGTTGCCATTTTCCTGAAAACCTGCTAAATTCAGCTCCTCTTTCCGCATCTCTTCGCTAAAGCCGAAGAGGGCGATCGAGAATCTGATTCATGCCTGAGCCTCTGCCATTCCGGCAGGATCCAGGCTTTCACAGCACAGGGCGATTGAAGCCCGGAAAAGACGAGACGAGACAATGCGGATTTCTTCAGTGACAATGGCCCTGGCTCTCTTGCTCACGTTCGCTTGCCAGGATGATGGAGGCGAGAGCAGCGACAGCCCGGAAGTGGGCGACGGAGATGGAGATGGAGATGGAGATGGAGAACCGGGCGACGGTGATGGCGACGGCGATCCCACGGGGGACGGCGACGGAGACGGAGACACTGGAGATCCAGTGTGCGGCAACGGCATCGTCGAAGGCAGCGAAGCCTGCGACGACGGGAACGTCGAGGATTTCGACGGCTGCAGCATGGGCTGCGCCAACGAAGTCTGCGGCGACGGAATCCAGCAGCCCGACGAGGAGTGCGACGACGGGAATCCGGACAGCACCGACACCTGCACGGCGGCTTGCCTGCCCGCCGCCTGCAACGACGGCTACGTGAATGGGGGCGAGTACTGCGACCCAAGCGATCCCGACCATCCCTGGTCGGACCCGATGTGGTGCGAAGCCTTCTGCGTTCCAAAATGCGTGGTGGGGAGCTTGGACCAGTTCACCTGCCAGCCGGACGGAATGGGTGGCCAGGGCAACTGCTGTCCCGGCTTGGTTTGCCTCGAGAATCCGGATCCGGAGCTCTCCAATTTCTTCTGCCAATCGCTCTGAACCTGGTTGTGCATGCGCAGCCAGCGACCCCGATCTGCCGATCGGGAAGAATCCTCCGGAGTTCCGACTTGTCGGAACGAAGGAGGGTTAACCATGCCCAAAATTTCTTCGATGGCACAAACTCAAGCTGCCTGCCGCTCCTGGCCCTTTTCGTAAAAATCGCGCCGGCCCTCAAGAGCCTTTTTCTGCAAACCCGCAGCAGACCGCCTTTCAAAGCGAAGCACTTTTGCCAGAAGGGATGGCCTGGGCTGCTCGGAATCAAGGGCTGGCGAAAGCTCTGAAGAGGCATCGGACGCCATATCGGAGGAATCGGGCGCTTTGGCTCCAGAGCCCAGCGAATCGACATAGGCTTTCAGCTCAGCATATCCCCAATCCTGGTCCATCCTCAGGCGAGCCGCCTTCAGCCCTTCCTCCGAAAGCTGCCCCTCTTTATTCAGGGCCGCCAAGCGAAGCCACAAAGAGCGGCAACTGGCCATTTCCGGCTCCAATCCGTCCAGCAAGCGATATCTCTCTTTCACGGGGGCTCCAGGAAAAACCTCCTGATAGCGCCTCATGGCGCATTTTCCGATGAGCCCCTCCTGGCGGTAGCGGTCGAGGGCAGAGGAAAGGCGGATCTCCATGGCCGCCACAGCCAACGAATAGGCTTCTTCGAGCTGCCCCAGGTCCCCTTTTCTCATCAGGGCCAGCAGAGGCTTGCGGTCTTCCGGGCGAAGAAGCTCTGCCTTGCGGCTCGACTCCGATGCTTTTTCCAAAAGAAGGGGAAGGGATCCGATGAGGCCCTCTCGCTCCGCGCAAGAAGCCGCGCCGAACTCGGCTGCCAGGCGCCGATGCGCCGCCTGCCCGATGCGCCCCGCCGCCAAAGCCTGATCCAAAAGCCGGGCGTAGGCCCCCTCTTGATGCGAACGATAGGCGTGCGCCTCTTTCAGGGCTTTGGCCAGCTCATGGGATTTCTTCTTTTTTTCGGGAAGGGGGCGCTTCGCAAAGGCGTGCACGCCTTCTATCGCTATTGTCCTGCCTGGGCCCACGGCCAGAAACTCGCCTTGGGCCAGCGGGTCGGAAAGGAGGGATTCATAGGCGCGGCGAACGTCGGCGCCTTCGGCCATGTAGGCTTTCGCCTCCTGGTCGAGCTTCGCCAGCACCTGGGCATTGTTGAAGACATGCTCTCCGGTCAGGATGCGGCCTTCGACGAAGGCCTTTATGTCATCCAGGGAAAGGTCTCCTTTGGCCAAAGCCCCCAGAAGCATGCGCTCGAGCCTTTGCGTTTCCTGGCGGGCTTCGGCAAAAGCCTGCTCCAAATAATCCATGCCGAGCTCCTGGGCGCTTTCCACAGGCCTGGATTCAATTCCCGTCTCAGGATCGATTTGAGCGACGCCGCTTTCCTGAACCGCCAAGAAAGTGTCGTAAATCGCAGCCGTCTCCTCCGTCACCAGGCGCTCGCCGGCAGCCTGAGCCAAAAGAGCCCTCATTCGGGCGCAGATCTCCAGAATATCGCGCTGGGCGCTTTCTTTCTCGGGGGTGAATGAGCCGCTTTTTGAATCGGGAGACTGCTGCATAAGGCTTGAATTTCTGTGCCTGGAATTCTATCAATCGGCACGCGAAAATCAAACCCCGATGATCCGACAAGGCCTGGCAAAACAAAGAAATCATGATCTGATAGGCCTACGCCGGCGCAGGCGCTTCTGGAGGATGGGAACCTGTGTTTTTTGCTTTCTGGGCCTCGCTCAGAATGGCCCTGGAAACAGAAGGCGGATCGGGGACGCGGGAAATGGAAAAGATGGACGTGCCTCCGGCGGCGGTCTGCACGTCCACACTGCCGTAATTGAGCATGGTGGCCCAAAATCCATCCACGTGGCTGGCCGTATCCTGAATCTGGAGGAGGGGGGTGGCCGTCACGCTTCGACGGAAAAAGCTGATTTGGGTGATGTCCACCAGATGCTGATTCGTGAGAACGAAAAGGTCGAAGGCCTCTTCCATCCAGGCGACCATCAAAAAAGCGAGCCCGTAGAGCACGTACATGCAGGCGAAGATTTCGGCGATCAGCACCCCTTGGGGATGGGTGGCTCGGAAATAGGCGAACAGGAAAGGGAAAACAAGGAAAAGGGGAAAGATGAACACCATGAAGAAATTGAGCAAAAGCCCCAGGTAGACAATGAAATGCTTGCGGATGACCAGAACGATCTCTTCGCCAGGCTGCTGCTCCGGGAAACGCATAGGGTTGCCGTTAGGCGAACTTGGGGAGGCGAATAGCAAAATAGCATGAAGCTCAGTCTGGCGCAAACCCAGAATGGTCCTTTTTTTGGCCGAAAACCAGCCCGGCGAAGCGCCACGTGGCGTTCACAATGCGGCGCCAGCGGCTGGGCTGCAGGACCAGCCGCCACAGCCATTCCAGGCCCAAGCGCTGGAAGGCCTTGGGGGCCCGGCGGATGCGGCCGGCCGCAAAATCGAAAGCGCCGCCGATGCCCATGGCGAAGCGGACGGAGGGGAGCTTCGCCAAATGCTCGGCGATCCAGCGCTCCTGCGCCGGGCTGCCGTAGGCGATCAGCAAAACATTGGGCTGGGCATCGTGGATGCAAGAGCGGACCGCTTCCCAATCCTGGGCTTTTGGGCTGCCGGCGTAGCTGCCGGCGATGTTGGCGTGGGGGTATTTTTTCAGCAAAGCCTGCCTGGCAGCCTCCGCCACGCCAGGAGCGGCGCCGAGGAGGAAAATCCGCCAGCCTGCGTTCTGGCTCCGCTCGGCAATGCCGAAAAGGAGATCAGAGCCTGCGACGCGCTGAGGAAGAACCTGCCGCAGGCGGGCGGGAGCCAGCAGGACCATGGCCAAGCTGAGCGGGAGCCATAAGAGCCTGAGCCAGGCAGGCAGGCCTGAGGCTTTTTGCAGGAAAGTGGCGGCCCACAGCACGCCGACGCCATCGGCCACCGAAAGAGAAGCTCCATTCAGGATATTCCGGAATTCAGGATCCCGGGAAGCGTTCAGCAGCATCTCGGGGTTGGGCGTCACGCCGTAGTGCTGGACGCCGGACTGGATGAGGGCGGCGATGCGGTCCAGGGCCTGGTCGTAGCGGACGGGGTCGAAGTTCACGCCGGCGATGTGGATTTTTTGAGGCATCATTGGCCAGAGCCTAACGGAAAATGGACCAAAGGAAAAGGCGTAGGACATGAAGAAAACCCCCTCCGGCAAGCGGACGGGGCTGGAGGCCTGAGCGCATACGTTCAGGCCCATGTCTTCGTTCAGCGACTTGAAACTATTTTTTGGTGAGGTGATTCAGGAAGAGGCCGCAGACGTACCAAGCCAATCCCCATGCCCACCACCAGGACCAGAGCCAGGACCAAGCGCTCCCAATGAGCATTGTCAGTCCGGCCCGCACGGACCAATCGACGTCAGTGCCCGGGGCGCCGTACTGCATTTTGGTTTCCAGGAAATAGTCTGTGTCTGGGTAGTTCCAGGCCAGAAAAAGGAGGGCGACCAGGATGACGATGGCGCTATACAACAGGCCAGTTTTGTTCTCCGTCAAGTGTTTCTCGAAATTTTTGAGGGGCTTCATCTTTCTCGTGTCCTTTCAAGAGTGAATTGCCAAACTCAGAAGCAAAATTCTTGCTTTCAAATTTGGCAATTCCCGCTGTAACGAAGAGATCATCTGCCTGCGTCTTTATCTTCGAAGTAAGTCGCTTAAGGTCGACGACTTACTTTAAGCAAGATAAGGGCAAGCAGATTCCTCTTCATTAAATATTTCAAAGACCATCTTCTTAAAATAAGAATAAACTATTAAAATAAATTTGTCAAATAAATTGCCTGCGGATTCAATTCCAGAGCTGAAATACGCTTAGCATTTTTTATCCAGCCTCAATCCCACGCCGTTCGCTTAAGCGGCCCATCGGCTCCGAACCTCCAGGAAATTTTAATCGAGGATGACCTCAAAAAAACCCCGTCCGGACTTCGGCGAACTCAGCCGAGTCGCAAGCGGACGGGGTTGAAGCCTCCCGAAGGAAGCTGAAGCTACTCGCGAACGACCGGAAAGAGGCAATTTTTAACAAAGAAGCTTGTTGAGCTGCCCCACCTCCGAAAGTCCAGGGAACGCATGCCGTCCCTCATCCAAAGCAGAGGAGCCAGCGTCGGATATTTCCACCTCCGGGAGGATTATAAATTCTCCTCATAAATGGAATGCTTGCCAATGCTGAAAAAAAGGATTTCCCCTTCTTTTTGGGGCTTGAAAAGAATGCGGTAGCTCCTATCCAGCGAAATGCTCCACACCTTCTTGAATTTCCCCTTCAGCTTGTGCAGGCGCAAGGAAGGATGAAGGGGATTTTCCGAAAAAAGAGCCTCGGCCTTGGCAGCTTTTTCCTGAATTTTAAAGGGCAAATCCTTGAATTGCTTCTGGAACCTCGAGCTCACAAAAATTTTTTGGGATCGCATTTTAATTCATTAAGTCGCGCAGGGAATGGACTCGCCTTGTTTTCCCCTGCCGATGTTCCTTTTCGGCCTCCTTGAGCGAAGCAAGCAGCTCCTCTTCGCTGATCATGTCTTTCTCCAAATGGAACAGATGCAAAATCAGCTGGCTGATGCTGACCCCCTTTTTTTTCGCCTTGCTGCGTATATGGGCGATCACCTCGGGCGGAAGGGAGGCGGTTAGAATTCCACGCATACAAAAAATTATTAAGACTGTAATAATTTTAACCCCTCATTTTGAAAGAGTCAAATCCTCCTCACTTTTTCGATGCCACCAGCACCAGATTAAAAGACCTCCAAAAGCCGACGCGCTGGCCTTTTCGGGTGAAATAGAGCTCTTCGATCTGCCATTGGCCGGCCCGGAAAAGGGACTGGAGCTCGCGGGGCGTGAAGGCGTGATAGTAGCGGGGCAAAGGCAAGCCGCCCCACGCGATCCATAGGTCGTTCCAGGCCAGCTTCCGGCCCAAATGCAGCACAAAGGATCCCATGGCCCTCAGCAAAGAGGGAAAATACTTGAGCTGGAAGAGGTTCCAGACCGTCAAGATCAGCAAACCGCCCGGCTGGAGCGCGGCATGGATTCGCTCCAGGGCCGCCTGGCGGGAAGCCGGCGAAGGCAAGTGATGGAAGGCCGCCACGCAAAAAACCGCATTGAAGGAAGCCCGAGGAACATCCAAATGCTCCATGTCCTGCTCCAGAAATTCCGCCTCAGGGTGCTCCGCTCGGGCCAGGCTGAGCAGCTGGGAACTCTGATCGACCCCCAGGTAGCCGAAGGATTCCAGACGCGCCCGGAGAAAGCCGAAAAGGCGTCCATTCCCGCAGCCCAGATCCAGCACTCGGTCGCCTGGCCGAACATAAGCCAGAAAAGCCTCGAATTCCCCCCAAGGCCGC
>CAYUUW010000040.1:0-1514 GCA_964448005.1 uncultured Candidatus Peribacteria bacterium | reverse complement strand
ATTTGAGCGAATCGGCGTGGGCTTGTTTCATGGCGGGGGGATGATAGCATTGCGGAGCAGAATAACTAAGCGAAAGCGCATGATCTTCCATCAGGTCCAGGTGGGCGGCTACGACCGCAATTTCAGCTACATCATAGGCGACGAGCGGACCCGCAAAGCCATGCTCATCGACCCGATCAACCCCGATCTGCTGCTGCCCATCGTGGCGAAGGAAGGCTTGGAGGTGGCGTTTTTGGCCGCCACGCACGGCCACTTCGACCATGCCGGGGAGCTGAGGGACTTTTGGAGCCGGCTTGAGCCCAAGCCCGCCCTGGCCATGCACCCCTCCCTGCGGGAAGAGTGGGGCATCGAAGGGGCCGAGCACGTTTGGATGGGCGAGCGCCAAAACCTCACAGTGGGGCAACTGGAGATCGAAGCCATTCCCACCCCCGGCCACGAGCCAGGCTCAGTCTGCTTTTTGGCCCAAGGAAAACTGATGACCGGCGACACCCTTTTCATCGGCGGCTGCGGCCGCACCGATCTGCCGGGAGGCGATGCCCGCCTGCTCCGCCATTCGCTTTGCGAAACCATCGGATCCTTGCCGCCCCAGACCCAGATCTACCCCGGGCACGACTACGGGCCTGTTCCTTGTGACACGCTGGAAAACCAGAAGCGCAGCAATCCCTATCTGCAGTGCGGCGGCGAAAACGCCTTCCTACGCCTTCGGACGGGGCGAGAATAATGCTTTATGTTCCATGGAGCACAAAAATAAAGCGTTTTTGTTTTCCGCCCGCTTTTTGTATGATGGCCTGGAAGTGGCGTAACATCACCAGTATGATTCACAAGGAGCTCAAGCGGCTTCGGGCAGTGCACCAGTACACCCTGAAGGAGCTTTCCTCCAAGGTCGGCTATGGAACAGGAAATCTTTCGTCCTACGAGAACGGCAAGCTCCAGGCGCGGGACGAAACCCTGATGCGAATGCTGACCCGAGGCTACGACATGAGCAAGGAGGAAGCCAAAGCGCGCATCGCCATGTGGCGCCGCCAGGAGCTTGAGTCCCGCTACAAAACAGCCTTGGCCCAGGCCGAGGAGAAGTACAACGAGAAGCCCATGCTCTCGCTGGAGGCCGTGGCCGCCTACCTGACGAAGCACAAAGTGAGCGAAAAGATCATCGAAGGGCTGAAAAAGCTCTAAAATCACCCCGAAGAACCGAGAAACCCGAAGAACCCTAGAATGAAGACGAATACTGAAGCCTTTTCCGAAAAAGGGCCGCCCTGAACCCGCCTTGCGTGAGCTTGGCTTTTTTAGCGTCTAAACGAACCGAAGATGAAACTCCAATCCGCCTCCTCCGCTCTTGCCCATCCGCCCCTCAGGCCGCGCGAAAAGCTTTCCGCCCAGGGCCCGGAAACCCTGAATGACGCCGAGCTGCTTTCGGTGATCCTGGGAACGGGCTACAAGGGCCTGGGCGTCCGGCAGCTGGCCAACCACCTGCGGGCGCAGTTCGGAAGCAAGGGCCTGCTGCAGTTCAGTGATCC
>CAYUUW010000039.1:7943-13123 GCA_964448005.1 uncultured Candidatus Peribacteria bacterium | reverse complement strand
GGGACTAAGGTTTAAATTCTGCCTTAGTGTCCTAATTCGTTTCTGAACTCAGGAACAAATTGATTCGAATTTGACAGGTGGAGATTTTTGTCTAAAATGCTGTAGTCCATTTCCGATCAGAGTGAGGCGAAGGCACTTTCGCATTCGCCCTCTGCTCTGTCGCAAAAAGGAGGACGCCATGACACGGGAAACCGTCACGCTTCAGATTACGCCACCAGAAGGCCTCGTCGCCGCCAACATTACCAATGCGCTACTTGCCTTGGAATGCCTGGCGACAGAGATTCCTCCATCCGCTGAAGAAGGTTCCATTCTGGCCATTGCCACAATCTTCGCTAAGAACAAGAAATTCACTGACCGCGAAGAGGAAATCTACCTGGCTGTTGTTGTCGGGGACCAGAGCAGTGCCGAAATCGCAGAGGCGATTGGGCTCAGTCCCTCAACGGTCAAATGGCATTTGCGCAACATTATGAGCAAGGCAGAAGTGCTCAACCGCGAAAAACTGCTGAGGGCGACTTTGGTCCATCTCTGGGCTAGTGGTCCTCGCTCCGGCGTCGAGAGTCCGGTTGTCGGCTAGCAAGAAGGTGGGGGCTCGAGCTCGAGCTTGGCCCCGCAAGCAGCCCTGCCTGACTCCTTCTTTCCAGGCTTCCGCCTGAATTGTCGGCCTACGCCCGACAACGCCCTCCCCGGCAGGATGCTGCCGGGGATTGTTTTTTGATTGGCGGAATTGGATGGCTACCCCCTCACCCCCTTCCATCCCAGCGAAAGGCCGAACAGGGCGATGCTCAAGAGCACAATGGCGCTGCCGCTGGGCAGATCGAAATAATAGGAGAGGATCAGCCCGCCCAGCACGGACGCCAGGCTGAACCCTATTGCCGTGAAGAACGCCCCCCGGAAGCTGGCGGCGAACTGCCTTGCGGTGAGCACCGGAATCACAATGAGGGCCCCCACCAGCAGGCCGCCCACCACCTTGAGCGAGAGCGCGACGGTCACCGCCGTCATCAGGCTCATCAGGGTTTTGAGCAGGCGGGCATTCATGCCGCTGGCCTGCGCCAGATCCTCATTGAAGGCCAAGGCGAGCCATTTCCAGTAGAGCAGTCCGACTGCTGTCGCAATCGTGACCAAGGTGCCCAAAAGAAGCCACAGTTCCCCCGGGCGCACTGTCAGAAGGCTGCCGAAAAGGTAGCTCTCGAAGCTCACCGTCGCGCTTTTCTGAAAATGCGTCAGCAGCACAGCAAAGGCCAGGCCTCCCGAAAGGAAAACGGCCTGGATCGCATCATGGCTGAGCCTGCTTTTTTCGATCAGGCGCTCCATGCCTATGCCCGCCAGCACCGCCGCTCCCAAGGCTCCCCACAAAGGATCGAACCCCATCAGAAAGCCCAGCCCTACCCCGGCCAGCACCGTGTGCGCAAAGGCATCGGTCAGCAGGCTGGCCTTGCGCGCCACAATGAAGCTTCCCATCAGCGGGGCAAGCACGGCGATCATCGCTCCCGCCATCAGCGCCCGGCGGAAAAAGGCATAGGCCAGGAAATCAGGCATGGTCATGGTGGTGAATGTGGCTGATGTGCTCCCCGAAGGTCGCGCTCAGGTCGCCCTGGGTCAATTCGTCCGGATGGCAGGCGGCGCGGAGCGTGCGATTGAGGCAAAGCACCTTGGAGACCTGGCGGGAAATCATCTCCAGGTCGTGGGAGACCATCAGAATCCCCAAGCCCTCCTTTCTGTTGAGTCTGTGCAGCAGCTCCAGAAAATCCTTTTGGGACGGGGAATCGATGGCGCTCATGGGCTCGTCCAAAAGCAGCAGCTGGGGTTGGCTTGCCAAAGCCCTCGCCAGAATCACCCTTTGCTTCTCGCCTCCTGAAAGGGACTGGAAATCCTGGCTTGCCAATCGGGCAGAGCCTACCTGCTCCAGGGATCGGAGGCAAAGCAGCCTTTCTTCTTTCCTCAGGGGCCCCCAGCGGCGGAGGCGGGCCAGGCCTGTTGCCACCACTTCGCAGGCGGTCATGGGCAGATTGAAGGTTGCCGAAGACAGGTGCTGGGGCACATAGCCGATGCTTCGGTTCGCCTCCCGGCTGCCGGCGGCATAGCCCTGCACCCGCAGGCTGCCTGCACTGGGCTTTTCCAGTCCCAGCAGAAGCCGGATCAGGGTGGTTTTCCCTGCTCCGTTCGGCCCCACCAATCCCGCATATTCCCCCGGCTCCAGCCGGAAGGAGACATTCTCCAGGATCAGATGGCGCTGCTTTTCCAGGGAGAGGTTTTGAGCCTCAATGAGCATGGCATTCTTCATTGGCATTGGAGTCCGGTTCTTAGGCTTTCAAGATTCTTGCGCATCAGGCTAATGTAATCCTCATTTTTGGTCGCATCAGTCAGTCCTTCCGCCGTGTCCAGGACAAGCGCCGCCAGCCCCGCCTCTTCGGAAAGGGTCTGGGCGGCCGCAGGGTTGGCCAAGGCTTCGGTGAAAATATGCTTGATGCCTTTTTCCCGGCTCAGGTCGGAAAGCTCAGCGATGAGCTTGGCCGAAGGCTCGTCTTCCGGAGAAAAGCCAGCCACTCCAATCGCCTCCAATCCGTATCGCCGGGCCAAATAGCCGAAAGCGTCGTGGGAGGTGATGAACGTCTTCAGGCGGCAATCGGAAAGGCCTTGGCGGTAGGCATTGTCCAGGGCCTTCAGGTCATCCCGGAGGTTCTTGGCGTTGGTCCGGTAGGCTTCAGCATGCCCGGGGTCAAGGGCGACCAATTCGCTTTCGATGGCCTGGGCTGCTTCCGCCATCAGCACCGGATCCAGCCAGGTATGGGGATCGTAAGTTCCATGATCGTGCCCTTCTTCATGATCTTCCCCGAGGCCTTCTTTAGGCTCTTCCTCCTTCGAAAGGGACGATTCCAAGCGAGAGGAGATATTGAGGAGGCGGGGTCCAGAAGAGGTATCTCCTTCTTCCAGGCCTTCTGCCCAGGGCTCCAGTCCCGCCCCCTGAACAATAAGGAGGTCGGCCGCTTCCATGGCGATCCGCTGCTGGGGACTAGGCTCGTAGTCGTGAGGCTCGCTTCCTGCGGGCGTGAGGTTGGTCACCTCCGCGCTTTCCCCGGCAATGCGCTCGGCCAGGTAGGCCAGGGGATAGAAGCTTGCCATGAGGGAAGGCTTCTTGTCGGGGGGAGGCGGCGTTTGCGCTTGCCCGGGGGCCGCAGGCTGCGAGCATGCGCTGAGCGTCAAAAAAGCCGCAGCAAGAAGAGGAAAGAGTTTTTTCATGGGATTTCAATTGAGCTGTTAAATGTCCGGCTGCTCAGCGTTCTCCGGTGGCTTTCGGAATGCTCTGGGCGGCCCTTCCTCCGGTCAGCTGCAGGCTCCGCACAGCCCGAAAAAAGTGAGCTCATGGGCGCTGGGCACATGGCCTGTCTTCCTCAGCTCCTCCTGGAAGCGCTGCATGGCTTTCTCCAGGGGGCCTGTTTCGATGTCCGTCACCTGCTCGCAGGATTGGCAGACAAAATGATGGTGGTGCTCCTTTTTCATTTCGAAGCGCTGGATCTGGGAATCCGTGGACACGTTTTCCAGCACTTCCAGCTCCACCAGCTTTTCCAATTGCCGATACAGCGTGCTTTTGTTGGGCTTCAGCTTTCCGCTTCCTTCCAGCCTTTCCATGAGTTCAGGGACGGAAAGGGGATGCGGCGATTGGGCCAGAAGCTCAAGCAGCGATCGGAGCACCGGGGTGATGCGCAGGCCGTTCTGCCTAAGGCTGTGAAGAAAGGGGTCGTTTGGCATGCCGCCATTTTATTGCAATCTAGTTGCATAGTCAAGGAGGCCCGAATGCCTTGGTTTTGCTTGCCCTTGACTGCCTCAGTCCCAAGTCAAAGGCCCAGCGGGGTTTACTTTGCTTTTACAAAAAGATAAAAAAGATGAAATCTGCCAAAAAAGCCCTTGCTTCGCATGTTTCGCCAATCCCTTTTCTCAGAAACTCCCTCGTCTTTCACTCTCCTAAGTCTCTTGACTCTTTCCTGGTTTTGCGTATTTTCCGCAGGCGTTTTCAGCTTTTTCGCTATAGTGGCGAAGCGGCTGAAGCCCAAAAAAGGCCGGGAAGGCCTAGAAAGGATTTTGTTCCAAATGGCAGGAAACCCTCTTGACTCCAAGCCTTTGGTGCATCAAATGCATCGGGCTAGGGAAGGCCATCTGAACGAAGGTGAACGAAGGAGCCGATCTTCCGGTAAGCGTAAAAAGGAGAGTAAAAAAGGGAAGGCCTCCACCACCACCACCGTCTCCAGGAAATTTGGAAACTTTACTGTTGTAAGGTGCGACAAAAAGACCGTTACCAGGCCTACTCCTCCTTCAGACCCCCCTTGGCGCTTGGCAATCATAGCTTTCTGCCTCTTGGCAGCATTCGTTATTGCCACCGCTTAAGGCGCCTTTCCGCCCCATCCCCGGCCTCGCGTCGGGGTTCACCTAAGACCTCCCTCCAAAGCTCCGGCCTACAGGCCGAGTTTTGCTGAACTTGCCCTGCGGACACAGGCTCGGTTTCGCCCAGCAGGTCTCCGTTTTGCAAAATCGGGGCAGCAGAAGATTCTTCCGGCCAGCTCTTTGCAGTGCAGTGGCGATCATGGGATAATCCTCCTGCGTAGCTCTGCAGAGTTGCTGGGCTGCCCCAGGGCAGCGCTTTAAAAACAGGCAAAGAAAAAAGAAAGAGGAACGAGAATGAGCAAATCGATAGGGTTCTTAGGTGCTTTCACAATCTTCCTGCTGCTTCTTCCGGGGTGCTCAGGTTCGGGGGCCGAAAAGGACGCCCCTGTCCTCAGCGATGGAGGGAGCGAAGGAGGCTCCGGATCAGCAGAGGGCAATGCCACCGGGGATGGGGATGGGGACACCTCCGCAGACTTGCCCGATCCCGACACGGGCGACGGAGATGGGGATGGAGACGGCGACGGGAATGGCGACGGGGATGGCGACGGCGACGGGGATGGCGACGGCGACGGGGAGCCGATGGAGCGGTGCATCGAATACGAGGATTTTGTTCTGGAGGCGGGCGACCTGAAGGGTGCTCAGCCCGATACGGAATTCCCGGCCTGTTCCTTGGAAATCTTCAACTACGGAGCTCCCAATGAATGGAGGGCTGTCCTGCTGGTCGACCTGTCTCAGGTGTGGGAAGAGCACCCCCCCGACTCTCTTGCGAGGGCGGAACTGGCTTTTGTCTACCCTGTCAACCA
>CAYUUW010000039.1:0-7933 GCA_964448005.1 uncultured Candidatus Peribacteria bacterium | reverse complement strand
CACCTGGAACAGTGTCTACGCCACCCCTTGCACGCAGCAGGTTTACGGCACGGCGCCATGGAATGGGGATTACGGCAATCCTGTGTCTCAGGACATGCTCCCTGTCCTGAAGGTGGCGCACGATGAAGGGCGAAACACCCTTCTCCTAAGGGCTCAGCCTGCCGCGCATTTCCTGCTGGGCTCAGCCTTCCCTTACTCGCCGGTGCTAAAAGTCTGCCTCTTGCCCCCCTGATCTTTTGGCTTTGCCCTAAGAGCCGCCGACCCCCCCCATCATTCGCCTTGAAACCAGGGCTGTGACGTTAGGGGGGGATTTTACTTCGCCTTTTGTCCGCTCAGCCGGAATAGGTGAGCAAGTCGTTCTTCATCAGGTAGTTGAGCCGGTAGATGGTTTCGGCCACCTTTTCGCGGGTCATTCCGCTGCCGGGATTCAGCTTTCCGTCCTCCACCTCCAGCAGGTTCTTGCGGTTCAGCAGGTGGGCGTAGGAAGCGTACCAGCTCTCCTTGGGCACATCCGCATAAGGAGCGGCGCTGATCTGGGCCGTGCTTTCTATTCCGCCGGCCTCGAAGAGCATTTTGATGTACTCGGCCACAATCACCGTCTGCTCGGGCCGGAAGGTGCCGTCGGCGTACCCTTGAACAATTTTTTTATTCAATGCGGAAGCCAGGGCTTCGCTGTACCATGCGCCTTTCTGGGTGTCGGAAAAGGGAAGCTCGGAAGCGCCCTGACCTTGGACTTGGAAAGCCTTCATCAGCATCTGCAGGGCTTCCACTCGGTTCACGGTCTGTTTGGGCTTGAACGATCCGTCCGGATAGCCTTTGATCACCCCTTGGTCGTACAGGGCCATGATGGCCTTGTGGTGGGGGTGGCTGCGGCTCACGTCGCTGAAGCCTCTCTTCTCCGTCACGGGCATGGGCTGGGTTTCGCCCAGCAGGCCGCCGTTCTGCGCACGGATCACCAAGCGGTCTCGGCTGAGCGGAGTGAATTTCACGGTCGCCTTTCCGGTGCGGAAGTCCTGGGCCGTCAGGGTGGCCGGCTCAAAGCGGGCCTGCCCCTCCTTGGCGCTCAGCGTCAGGATTCCGCCGAAGCTGACAATGGGGGTTGCCCCTCCGCTCTCGTCCAGGCCGGAAATCTCAATCCATTGCTCGATGCCCTGCTCCGCGCTTTCCGGGTGCTCCAGCTTCAGCGAAGCGGCGACCTGCGCCTGCTGAACAAAGCTCACCTGAACGCTGCCCTTGCCGATCATCACGCTGGCGCTTCCCGTTTCGTCGCTGCGCAGCGAAATTCGGGCTGCCCCATTGCGGAAGTCCGATTTCCTCAAGGTCTTTTGGGAGAGGCTGCCTACCCCCTTCAGCTCCACGGAAATCCTATCCGTGTCGGACAGGCGTTCCACCTGGCCCTGAGGGTCTTCCACCAGGATGCCCACTGAGCTTCCCGCCAAAGCGGCGGCTTCGGCGCTCACCTTGAGCGAAAAGAGCGAGCTGTCCGTCCGGTCGGGCGCGATGGGGACTGGCTCTAGGTCGGCCTCAGGAGCCTTAGGCTCGGGCGGATTCGTCGTCTGGCCGCTGATGGCTTCCTGCGGGGCTGCCGCAGCAGGCTGCGAATGGCTGCCGCCAGCAGCAGGATCCCCGACGCTTGCAGCAGGCTGATCGCCAGCAGGGGGAGCAGGCGGAACAGAGGAAAGATCCAAGTATCGCTCCACATAGGGCATGGGGTTTATGGTGTATTTCTTGGCCTGATCCATGTTCAGGCCGGCATTGACGGCTTCGAAAAAGCTGAGGCCTGCCGCCTGGGATTCGGCCCATGAAAACGGCCACCAGGGGTGCCAGGGGGCCTCCTTGCGGTCCATCTGGTAATGCAAGTGGGCCACGGTGGCCGTGCCTGTCATTCCGCTGGTGCCTATCCATTCGCCCTTTTTCACATTCTGCCCCTCCTTCACGTCGATCCTATCCATGTGGTTGAAGGCGGAATAGAGCGTAGTGGTTTTGTCGGGATAGTCCGGATCGGGAACGCCGACGTGCTCGATCACCACATGATGACCGAAGCCGCTGGAGGTCAGGGAGGTCTTCACCACCTTTCCGTTCGCGACGGAGCGAATAGGGGTGCCTTTGGGCATCACGATGTCCACCGCCAGGTGGCTGCCGGACATCTCCTTGTGATCCATGGAGTAGTTTCCCAAATAAACCACGGAGTAGGTGATTTTCGCATCTCGGATGGCATCATGCTCGGGCTTTCCCCACACCAGCTGGTCGTCGGGAAACTGCAGAACCTCAAGATCGTAGCGCGGCAGGGGCTGAAGCTCGCTGGCGGAATACTGGCTGTAGGGCTTGCTTTTGTCGTATCCGGCCTTGCTCCAGCGCGGAACCTGCTCCACCGGATAGACGGTTCCATCGAAGGGGAGCGGGGCCTCCAGCAGGCTGGCCTTGAGCCAATCGCCCGTTCGCTCCTGAAAATGGACCAGGGCGCCCAAGGCCAAGGCGAAGAGGGCCACGCCTGCCCCCTTCAGGGCTTTTTTGATCCGCAAGGCCGAAGCCTCGGCAGCCTGCGCGCTAGGGCGACCTCTCTTTTTTCCCAGTCGCCGAACCAGGAACTCAATTTTTTTGGAGGAGAACATTTTGGTTTTGGTTTTTTCTAAAAATCTTTTCATTATAGCAAAAATCCTTCCAAATGTCCAACGAAGGTCCCACTGCCACTGATATTAAATACCTAAAGTTAGATCCTCTAAATATTCAAGCTACTTTTTGCTTTTTTCTTCCAATGCTTTAACGGCAATGAAAAAAGCCTCGCGTCTTTGTTCATAATCCGCCCAGAGCGCATCCGCATTTTCTCCGTCGCCATGGAACCAGTAGAAGATGTCTCGCTCCGAGTATTGGGCCATCAGAGCGGCGATTCTTTCTCGTCCACCCTCAAAATGGCTAAGAAAAAGGTGATCAGAATCTAAATGATCCTCATCCAATCGTTCATCCATCATCTGCTCCCAGGGCAGAAGTACATCGTACTCGCCTTCATCGTCAAAAACAGATGTCCTCCAGCCGACGCCGCGTGAATAATCATAATCCCTGTTATTTAAATGCTTGGCTAAATTCAACTTTTCCCATAAGGCGGGAACGCGGTCCCTAAGGGGTGAAAGGTCAAAATCCCGCCTGATCACGCCTGGGGCGTCGGTCCGAATGATCATCGCCACCCACAATTGTCTTCCCCTGGCAATAAAGTCCTCAACTTCCTCATCGGGAATACGATCGACTATCGCGAGGGCTTTTTTGAGTAGCCTGACATCGGTGCCATCTATGTTCAGCCAGTCTACTCCAAGCTGATAAGTATCCGTTTTTTCAGTAGGCAGGTCTATTTCTGATGGGGGATCAACTTGTCGATCCAGAATGAGATCAAGCAAAGATTCAACATGCTTTTGGGGCGCAAGGTCCGAACGAGCGGCTAAAAGCTTCGGAGAGTTTTGCAATTCGGCGTGGCCTAGATCTATTTTTTCTTTCAGAAAGGCAAGGGATAGGGCATCCAACTCGTGGCTTGATAGAGCGATTTCCATGTACATGGCCTCCTGACGCTCTGGCTCTATGAACCTTTCAATAATCAAGCACTGAATAATAAGAGGCAAATGAGTCATTTGACTTAGATATTTTCTATAGTAATCAGCGTCTTCGCCCGTTCGAACCTCATCCGGATCATGGAAATATCTTGCCATTCCATAAGCATGATCTCTGTTGGCCCCCAACTTCATCAGGCGTTCGCAGAGGGTATTTATTTCCGCGTTCTCAAAAGGACGGTAAAGGGTGGCGTTAAAGACCGAGTCATTGACGGAATTCGGCACAGCGTCAATGTCCGCTTCAATGGCTTTCATTTCTTCATCCGTTAGATCAAAACGCCTTTTTAAATGTCTTTTGAAATCAGCCAACATTCCCCCTGCTCCGTCCCAGTCCGCACACACCCTCTGGACCACCCTCATCTGGTCGGCGCTTATGTAGAATTGCTCAGTCCCTAAAATGAAGTTGGCAAGATAGGTGCTCAGCAAAATAGGAAGATCTTGATGTACTGTTTCTCTTTCCATTTCTTCATTATAATCAGGAATTCTTCGTCGGATCGCCTCTCTAGTGTTTTTACTGTCAATGCGAATTCTTCCACTCACCTCATCAGGAAGGCTGACATGGCGATAGGGGGCGGCTAATTTTTTGGCGACGGATAGCCTTAGCCCCTCTAGGCCTAAAATCCGCCTTCCATCCATAAGATAAGCTATCAAAATCTTGTTCGGCTCTTGGCCCCAACCAAGCAAATCACTCAGGTGATTATAGCCGTTTACTGTGATGCGGTTGCCGCCAATCACCCCCCTATTCTCCCTTTCCAGGCGCTTCGCCGCCTCAAGGACCTCCGTTGCCCTTACCCTCACGGAATCCACCAGGGATCGCAGAAACCCCGCCACGGCCTCCCCCCACAGATCCTTCGTGCTGACGGTCCTGGATTTGGAGGAGAGGACAAAAGCCCTTCTCTCAATCTGGGGATGCGCCCTCCCCAGAAAATCCCTCGCCGCCTCCTCCGGCCCTCCGGCCAGCTCGATGCCCGCCTCCAGAAAGAAATTCAGGCGGGGCAGATGGCTCCTGACTTGGTCGACGGTTGCAATGCCCATGGCCTCATTCTCTTGGGCAATTCCCCTCAGGACTTCCAAGGCCCCCTCCGCGAACATCTGGTCCACAGGCAGCCTGGTGTGATTCGTGCTTTTAGGGTCCGTCCTCGAGCCCAGGTCGCACGCCTGGGTGACGAGCTCGAAAAAGCGCCCCAAATTGCTTGTGGCTGGTTGATTCGAAGGCGGAGTCTCATCTGGCCTCGTGCGGACCAGGGCCTGAGGGGCGGGGGTCATGGAAAAGGAGTCAATTGAGAACGGTTTATTTTTCGGCTAAAAGCCTTTTCAGTTCAGCAAAATAAGCATTTTGCTTTTCCATGTAAGCCTCCCATTGCTCATCAATATCCCTTTCACCCTCGTGCACCCAATAGAAGATATCCTGTTCCGAATACTGGGCCATGAGCTGGGCAATACGCTCACGACCGCCGTCAAAAAACGCTATTTCCAAACCATGTGAGCCCAATTCATCATCCGTTCTTTCTCCTGTGATCATATGATCCCATGGAGCAAGCAGTTTTCCTGTACTGACATGGGTGTCGATGAGTTTTGCATCTTCAAAATCACCGTTTCTGAAACCAAGGTGTCTGCCGAGACCTATTTTCTCCCACACGTGAGGCGCCCTTTCCCTCAATTCCGTTAGATCGAATTTTATCCTGGAAATTTCCACCTCTCCCAGCAATGCAATGCATACTTTCCTATGAGCTTCAAAAAAGGCCTCGACCTCTCCTTCTTCCATTTCATCCAAGAGTTGAATGAGTTTTTTTATCAAAATGAGCTCTTTGTCACCTTTAGAACCTGTATCACTGATCTGCTCAATGCGATTGGTGAGCATCGTCAGTACCCTTGAGGCATGCTCCTGAGGTTCTAAGTCCGTTCTTAATAATAAAATTCTCACGGAATGCTTCAAAGAAGGATCGTCGATGTCTATCTTCTCCCTCAAAAAAGCCAATGACACAGCGTTCAAATTCTCAAGCTTAGCACATTGAAAGTATAGCCCCTCTTGATCTTCGGGAAGTGCGTATTTCTCGATGAAGAGGAGTTTTACAATCGTTGGATAGCCCTCGATTGAATGAAGTAAATCGCCAGTCGTTTTTTTGCCGTCGTGGAAGGTGTCAAGCGAGGTGGGCATGCAGATTATTTGGGCAGCATCTACCGCCTGCTTGTCTTCCGCCCCCATTCCTCTGAGCCGATCCTCAAGCCTCTTTAGCCCTTCATCTTGAAAGGGATGGTAAAGCAAGGTGTTCATGTTGTTGGCAGGGCCCCGGAACAATCGGGAGAGCGCCGAATTGATATCTGCCTCAATGGCTTCTGTTTCTTCCGCCGTTAGGCCAAATTTTTCTACTAGATGCGCCCTGAATTCAGCCCCAATTTCATTGATTTTATCCATTCTTTGCCGACAAACACCTTCCACTTCTCTCACTTGATCGGCTGTCAGATAGGGCCGTTCAACGCCTAAAAGAAAATTGGCTAGATGATTCGATAAAACATTTTCCATGTCTTCGTCCGTTTCGGCCGCACTCCTGACTTCAGCTGGAAGATTGACCCCAAGATAGGAGGCTGTGAGTTTTCTTGCGGCGGAAAGCCCATGCCTCATCAGGGTAATTTTTCTGGCGCCATTCACAAGAAAACGCCCTGCGCTGTTTAAAGGCTCTTCACCGAGAGCCCCCTCCGCTGTTGAAGTTGTGCGAAAAATCCACTCCTGGTTCCAGCTGGAGGCAATTCGCAAACTCTCTGAGCCGCCTAAATAATCTGAACTCACGGCTTTTTCTCGAATCACCCCCCTGTTCTCCCTTTTCAGGCGCTTCGCCGCCTCAAGGACCTCCGTCGCCCTTACCCTCACGGAATCCACCAGGGATCGCAGAAACCCCGCCACGGCCTCCCCCCACAGATCCTTCGTGCTGACGGTCCTGGATTTGGAGGAGAGGACAAAAGCCCTTCTCTCAATCTGGGGATGCGCCCTCCCCAGAAAATCCCTCGCCGCCTCCTCCGGCCCTCCGGCCAGCTCGATGCCCGCCTCCAGAAAGAAATTCAGGCGGGGCAGATGGCTCCTGACTTGGTCGACGGTTGCAATGCCCATGGCCTCATTCTCTTGGGCAATTCCCCTCAGGACTTCCAAGGCCCCCTCCGCGAACATCTGGTCCACAGGCAGCCTGGTGTGATTCGTGCTTTTAGGGTCCGTCCTCGAGCCCAGGTCGCACGCCTGGGTGACGAGCTCGAAAAAGCGCCCCAAATTGCTTGTGGCTGGTTGATTCGAAGGCGGAGTCTCATCTGGCCTCGTGCGGACCAGGGCCTGAGGGTTGGGGGTCATGGGTTTTAATAAAAATGAATAAATGATTGGATTTAATTTGTTGGTAGGGTCCCGCAGGCATCTGAACATGGTCAGATGCCTGCGGGTACTTGGTCATTCGGGCTCGTCGCCCGAGTCGTTGTTCATGGCGGGCTCGCCATCAGCCTCGGAATCCGAGGCCTCGTCGAGGTCGTCATCGTCGCCCTCTTCCGGCTCATCGCCCGCGTCATCGTCCTTGCCTTCCAGGTCGGAGTTGTCGAACTCTTCACCTAGGTCGGAGTCGTCGAGCTCGTCATCGTCATCGGACTCCTCCTCTTGACTGCCCTCGCCCGTGGTCTCGTCCGAAAGTTCGACGTGGTCCTGGAGGCGTGGCGTCATTTGCCTGATCTTCTCGAAGAGAGTTTCCTCCGTCCAGCCGACCAGAAGAAGGCCGAGCTGAGCCACTTCGGCGCAAACCACCTGAACCTCGCCGTCACAGCGGACCATGATGGCGAAGAGCAAGAGATCGGCGATCGTTTCGGCTTCGGACGGCCCCTCGAAGTAGACTTCACCTTCGGTGCTCGAGAGGCGTCGTCGGAGGAACGCGATGTACTTCTTGTACTGCGCATCTCGCAGTTTCTCCGCCCAATAGGTCAGGATGCGAAGCTTCTCGCTCGGATCGGGGGCTTCCGCGTAATCTTTGCGAAGGGCCATCGTGACATCTGCCACGCTGGCGTAAGACACAATGGCGGCCGCTTGGTCGCCGCGTTCCCTCAAGATCTCGATGAACTTCGCTCGCGAAACGGCCCCGCGGAGCGTGCTTCCGACGGTCTCGGGGCAATCGTAGGTGGGGTCGTCTCGCCGCAGGCGGTCGTCGTTGTCGTCGGGCACTTCCGTGGAGAATCCTTGTGCTACCAAGGCCTCGCTGGCTTCATCGAACAACACCGTCAAGATGGGAGTGCTGAGATTCGCCGGCCCCAGTTTGGCCAGACAGCCCGTCGGATCGGCCTTGACGGCCTCCAGAAGGGCCAACGTGGCCTCT
>CAYUUW010000038.1:4498-13220 GCA_964448005.1 uncultured Candidatus Peribacteria bacterium | reverse complement strand
ATTGATGGCCGGAACCCTGGAGCCCCGCAAGAACATTGTGGGGGCGATTGAGGCTTACAGCTTGTTGCCGCCCGAGGCTCAAAAGCGCTGTCCTTTGGCGATCGCCGGAAAGAAAGGCTGGTACTACCAAAGCATCTTCGAGCGGGTGGAGGCTTTGGGGCTGAAGGACCAGGTCCTTTTCCTGGGTTATGTTCCGGATGAGGATCTGGCGGCCCTGATGCAAGGGGCGAAGCTCTTCCTGTTTCCCTCCTTCTACGAAGGATTCGGGCTGCCTGTGGCCGAGGCCATGGCCAATGGCGTGCCCGTGCTCACTTCGCCCAACAGCTCCTTGCCCGAAGTGGGGGGCGATGCCGTTTGCTACGCCGATCCCCATGATCCGGCCGACATGGCCAAGGGAATGCTGCGCCTGCTGGAGGATGAGGATTACCGCCAGCAGCTGCGGGAGAAAGGCTTGGAGCAGGCCAAAAAATTCAGCTGGGAGCTTACGGCTCAGCGCATTCTGGGGGCGATAAGGGGTCTGGAGGCAGAGATCGAAGCCTCTTGGCTGGAGTACAAAGCGGGAAAGTTCGTTGACGGAAAGGTTCTCGCCGAAAGGTATCGTTCATAAGCCCCCTTAGTTAGTCATTTATTGACAAAAAATAAAATAAATGCTATTAATTTAGCATGCGCAAGCTCGTTGTCCTCCTTTCCATCGCGGGCCTGTTGGCCTGCCAATCTCAATCCTCTCAACCCGAGCCCGCAGCCGCGGATGTGGCCAAGGCCGCCCAAGGTCCGGCTGTTTTCGGTCCCGTCGACCGGCAGGCCTCCACGCTGGCCAGCACGTATTTTGCCATCACGCTGGAGTGCCACAGGGCCGTTGGCGGGGAAACCCGGCAATTCCTCGAAATTGGCCCAACAGGGGGCACGCTCCCTCCAGATGCCGAAACCTATGACTGCCTCATGTCCGACGGGCAAAAAATGGCCATTGCCATCAAGGACGGCATGGTCATTGCCGGACGGGCAGAAGAGAGGCGCAAGCCTGGGTCGGAAACTGCCCCGTGAAGCCAACACGCCAAATGGCCCCATCCGCCCTTCGTCCCGAGAACTCGGGATCAGGGCGGGTTTTTTTCCGGAAATCCTCCTATTTAATTTGATAAAATTATGAATTATGTTAAATTATAACTGTGCTTGACCGACTCCCATGCAGTGGGTGAGCTTGAGCCATGATCCTAACAATCATCGGGGCGAAGCCCAAAGGAGCTTGCATGAGCAAACGGATGTCTTTTTTTGCGGCCCTGGTCCTTACATTTTGCCTTGTCCTCTGGCTAGAGAGCGAATTCATGGCCGAGGATTGCCTGGGCACGTGGCAGGCGGACGATGGCACCATCATCCGTATCCAAGAGGAAATGGATGAGAAGAGGCGATCGCGAGTGAGGAGCGAGATCAGCTGGGGAAAGAACAGGATGACCCTTGTTCTTCCTTTGAAGCTCAGCTCCGAGAAAGGAGAAAGCCTTGCCCATGTGGATCGGGAGGGGCTCTACCAGTCGCAGGACAGCGAAATGTTCATCGTCTATCATTGTCCTCACGACGACGTTCTGGTCGTCCATCGGGTCGACAAGACTTTCTTTGGAGGCCTGAAGGTTGCACTCCGAGAAGGCGACAGCAGCCTCACCGATGCGGCCATTGGCCGCTACCATGATCAGAAGGATCGGAACACGGAAGCGGATTTTCATTGGGCGATCTACGCTCCTGTGGAGCCTGCTCCCGAAAAGCCAGAGATCCAGCCCTGATGCCTAGACCCCCAAAACTTAACAGTTCGGGGGTTTTCCAATTGGCCCCTTCTTCATAGGTGGGTTTTTTCTTGAAAAAGAATGAGCGCAAAGTCCTGAGTAGGTCCGATTAGATAGAGGCTCCTACGTCCTCCGATGGAGATCGGAGCCCTCTGAGCGACTGCCCTAAAGGCGAAGCCACAAAAGACACCGACTTCCAGGCCGGACTCTGATACAATGCGGTCTGCAAACCCCACAAAAATGACTGACTTCCATCAGCTCCTCGGCCGCGGCGTGCACGACGTGGTTCCCCGCAAAGCCCTGGAGGAAAAGCTCAAGGCCGGCAAGCCTCTCCGTGTCTACATGGGGATTGACGCCACCTCCACCCGCATCCACTTGGGCAACGCCGTACCCCTGCGCAAGCTGCGCGATTTTCAGAACGCCGGGCACGAGGTCATCTTTCTGATCGGCAGCTTCACGGCGCTGATCGGCGACACTTCGGACAAGGACGCCATGAGGCAGCCTTTGACCACCGCCGAAATCGAGCAGAACTTCCACACCTACAAGCAGCAGGCCAGCAAGATCCTGGATCTGGACCGGGCGCAGGTCGTCTACAACGGCGATTGGCTCTCCCAGCTCAGCTTCCAGAACATTGTGGAGCTGGCGCAGCACTTCACGGTGCAGCAGATGATCGAGCGCGACATGTACCAGAAGCGCCTGCAGGCAGGCAAGCCTATCGGCCTGCATGAATTCTTCTACCCCCTCATGCAGGGCTACGATTCGGTGCACATGGAGGTGGATCTGGAGATCGGCGGGAACGACCAGCTGTTCAACATGCTGGCGGGCCGCACCTTGCTGCAGGCCTACAAGGGCAAGGAAAAATGCGTGCTCACCACGCCGCTGATCGAAGGCACAGACGGGCGCAAGATGAGCAAGAGCTACGGCAACGTCATCAACATCGCCGATGAGCCTGCGGACATGTTCGGCAAGGTGATGAGCATGAGCGACGCCCTGATCATCAAGTATTTCCTGCTGTGCACGGATGTGCCCCTGAAGGAAATCGATGAGGTCGACCAAAGCCTGAAAGGCGGCAGCAATCCCCGCGACGCCAAGGTGAAGCTGGCAGGGGATATCGTAAAGCTCTACCATGGCCCAGAGGCGGCGTCCCAGGCGGAAAAGAATTTTTTCGCAGTCTTCCAGAAGGGCGGCCTGCCCGACGAAATGCCGGAATTCAAGCTGAGCGGGGACAGGAACATTATCGACCTTTTGGAGCTGTGCGGGCTGATCGAGACAAAGTCGGACGGCCGCCGGGCCATGGAGCAGGGCGGAGTGAAGATCGACGGCGAAAAGATCAGCGATCCCAATGCGACGGTGCGCCTGAAGGCCGGCATGGTGGTGCAGGTGGGAAAGCGGCGCTTCGCTAAGATCGTTTAAGCAACGTCAGACAATTGTCCGGCGCTACGAAATTTTTCGCAAATCAAATTCCTACGTCAGCACAATCGAATCCATCATTCCTTTGCTGTGCCTTTCCTTGATCCGGTCGTGCAGCTCGGTGCCCTTGCTTTCGATCCATTCAATGGCCATGGCATAATAGTCGATGGGATTTAGGCCCGGCATTTCCTTTTTGAATTGGGCAAAAAACTTTTCTGTTTCCAGAGCGTAGGACCGTATGGAGCCCCGAATCGGCTTATCGGGAGAGTAATCGTTCACGTCCACATCCGGGCTCACTCCCCACTGGGGCACAATCCATTTTCGATCTCTTGGATTTTTCTTGTACTCGGCTGCGGAACCGGAATAGTAGGCCACACCGGCTGCCCCGGGGTCGCCTTCGTATTTTTTCCAAATGGGATTGACAATGGCCTTGAACAAATCGATTTGGGTGTCGATGGAGCCGAAGAAATCGTAAAGGTTCCTTGCGTCTTTTTCCGGATCCTCCCCGGTGATCGGCCAGCCTTTTTTTTCCGAATGAATCCCTAGAACGATCTGGTAGGATCCTCCGGCCGCATAGGAGGCCAGAATGGCTTTTTGCCTGGCTCTTTCCCTTGGATCGGTGATGCTGGGATGCACCAGCACATCCAACCGCTGCTTGAATTCTTCGAAGGTTCCCAGTCCGTCTTTAAAAAGAGGCTCCCCCGCAATAAGGAAGTCCGAAGGATAGCAGCCTTTTTCAACCGCATACTTGGCCAATCCGCTTTTGATGCTGCTTCGGTCTCTCAGCTCTCCGTTTTTCTTGTGGAAGCGCAGGGAGAAGAAATTGGTGGCCAATTGGCTGACTTTCTTTCCCTTATTTGATTCAGGCGCATTTTCTCCTTTTTCCGTCGGTCCTTTTCTTTGGCTTGGCAGGGCGGCATCGGATCTTTTTTGGCCATGGGTTGGAATCGCCGCATGGGTGGGCGATGTCGGCGTTCCCTTCTCCGGTTCTTCGCCTTCGTCAGAACCCTCCACGATGGTCAGCAGCAGAAGCGCTTGGGCCATCAGGTTTTCCAGCAATTTCTTCAGCTCCGGGTGGACGCTTTCGGCCAATCCCAAAAGCTCTTTCTTCACGCCCCCCTCATCGCTCATGGCTTTTTTCAGCACGTCCAACATCCCCGACCCTTCCTGCGGAGCGGCCGATGGATCCTGGTTTGGAGCCTTTTCGTGGGACATGCTTTATTTTTAGGCGGCAGGAGCGTCTTGCCCGCTTGGAGCCGGAGCCTCGCCAGAAGCTGGCTCTCCGGCGGGGGCCGGAGCGGGCCGGGTCAGTTCTCTTAAAACCGCTTCCACGCTAGCCATGTCCATGCTCTGCAGGGGGAAGCCTCCTTCTGCGGTGATCGGGAATTCCTCCTGTCCGTTGCTTTGGCTCAATTCCAAGATCCAATTTCCAGCGGAATCCTGGCTGAAGTTTGCTTTGTAATTTCTTCCCCCTTTCTCGAAAGCCATCACGGTTCCACCTGATTCATCTGCCACCAGGCTGTCCACATTAATCTTTAGCCCCTCTTCGATTCCATTTCGTATTCCTGGGCCCATCAGCCCAGGATATTCAGGTGTTTTAAGGAAAGGATTCTTGTCCCCCTCCCTTTCCGGCTTCCAATTCTCGCTGGCTTCCCGGAATAGTTTGGCCATCCCCTCTCCCGTGGTATCTCCCTTGAGCTGGAACAATCTGTCTAAGGGCTTTCCTCTTAAGGCATCTTTGATGCCTTCAGTGTCTTCTTTAACGCCCTCCATGGTGGCTTCCACCCCCTTTTTTGTTACGCCTTCAACAATTTCCCCTGCAGTTTCCAACGCTTCCATGTCGCCTTTCATCACCGCCTCCCACAGCGGACCCAAAATATCTTTGAACAGCTTGGCAAACTCTCCGAATTTTTTGACCATTTCTTTCATGCCTGAGCTTCCCTCTTTTTCTTTGGCATCTTCTACTTTTTTCTCGTCTTCGGCTTTCTCGCCACCCTCTTCTGATTTGGCTTCTTCGGATGTTTCGGATGCTGCAGGAGTTGGGCTTTCTTCTGCTTTTGGCGGAGTGTAGTCGTAAGGAGATTGCGAAGATTCTTCTGCGACTGCGGCCTGCGCCCAGGGCGTTCTTTCTGTCGCGGCGGACGGAGCAGCTTCCGGCTGGGCGTAGATATTTTCATGCGCCCCTTGGCTGCTGGCCATTCCCGCCAGCTGGCTTTCCAGTTGGGCGCTCGCCCCTTCTCCGTCAACGGCTTCCGTTGGAGGATCCAACTTCACCCCCTCGCTGTTCGCCAGGCTCCACAGTTGCCACTCCAAAGCCATTCCGGTTTTATCCAGCTCCGCAAAGCTATCGTTCTCGTTTTCGTCCATGGCGCCTTTCTCATCCAAGGGTGCGGCCGCTTCTGTGCCTGCATCTGTTTCAGCTGCAGCTTCGGCTCCTTCAGTCGCCGCAGCAGTTGCGCTGTCCGGGCCGTCGTTGAAGAACAGCCTTCGGCGGTTTTTTTCTTTCCAGGTGCTTTGGCGGCAGCTCGTTCGGATCATGGGTGAATTTTGATTTTTCTATTGCGGGGCTTGGCTGGGCACCTCCAGCTCCTGAATCTTTGGGCCGAGGCCTTCCACGTTTCCGTCCCAGGGAAGGCTTGGGCCGCCCTCCTTGGCGAGCATGAGCTGGCCCTGCTCGTTCGTGGATACGGCGAAGCGCTGGTCGACGGCGCCTTCTTTCTGCAGAGCGAAGCCGTTCGGGAGAAGGCTGATCTTTCCGGGAATCGCTTGCCCCTGCAGCCTTTTGTCCAAATGGGCCTGCGCGGCCCGCCTCTTGTCCGCCAGCTCCTGCGAGCCTTCCAGCAGGCTTTCGGTCGCTGCGCTGCTTTCCATCAGCTCCGCAAAGGTGGGCGGAGGCGCTTTCTCGTCCAGGAGCCTCAACTGCTCGGCGGCGGCGGGGCTGAGGGCGCCAGCCTCGCTTTCCGCTCCGGCCGCAGGGGCGGGAGCAGGGGTTTCTGCCGAAGGGGCTTGAGGCTCGGCAGCCTCCTCTTTTTTGAGGAACCGTCCTCTTAGCCACAGGGTGAGCCTGTCCATCCAATCCATCTCCTCCGGAGCCTTGGTTTCGATGAATCCGGCGTAAATCTCCAGGGCTTCCTGGAACAGTTCGGAATCCCTGATCTGCTGGATCAGGCCGCTTCCCCCTTCTATTCCGGTGGCCGCCCCCACTTTCCCCAGGAAAGCCTCTATGGCGCCTGCTTCAGGGCTCGCCATGGCTGCCTCCCTGCAGAACTCGTCGATCAGCGTTTCGCATTTCGCAGCGGCCTCCTGGGCCTGGGTTCCGCTGAGCCCCTTTTCGCTAATGTCCTGCTGCAGGGCGCCTCTCATTTTCTCGAAGAGCGCCCCGGCATTCGACACGCCTTGCCTCAGCTGATCGAGGCCTTCTTGGGTGGCCCCCCTCAGCTTGTCCAAGGCATTTTTTTGGGGGGAAGCCAAATCGCCTAGGATGTCTGCAGCTTGGTCGAGCATTTTTGCTAATGGGATGAATGGATCTTGCGCAGAATGTCCTCCTTCACTTCCTGCACGCTCTTCATCAGCTTCTGCTCCTGGTCGGCCTGAAGCACGAACATGCCCCGCTCCACGGCATTGCAGCGGTAGTCGAAAGCCCGCATCACCTGAAGGTATTCCTCCTGGTCTTTGCGGTCCATCAGGAACAGCGCCAGAATGTAGCGCTTTTTAAGCTCTCCGGAAAGGTAGGGATTCTTTTCGATGAGGGCGATGATTTTGGCTTCGGGCTCGGTCATGCTTGCTTTTTGATTTGGGTTTTCGCTTCGCTCAGAGTGGAGCCGCCTTCCATTTGCTTCCAGGCTTGCTCCAGGCCTTCCTCCGCGGCTGGGACATCTATCGCTTCGTGGTGGAGTTCGGCTTCTTTGCGGATCACATCGGCTTGGGCGGCGCCTTGGGCGATTTTCCTGGCTTTGGCCGGATCGGCCTTTCTGTGTCGCGCTCCTGCGGGGAAATGGTCGCCTTCGCCCATGGGGATTGGATCAGATGATGTAGACATTTCCGTGCTTCTCCTCGAAGGCCGATTTCTTCTGAAAGACCGCCTCCACCAGATTCTGGATCTGGAAGGTGGCACGCTCGCCGGCCTTCCACAAGGCTTCGATCTGGCGGATCAGGCTCATCAGGTTCACGGCAGCCAGATCGGCCGCTTCCTGCTCCCTTTCGCTCAGCGCCTGGTAAACGGGGGCGTTGTACAGGGTTTGCGGCATCAGGGGATTGAGCGTTCCGGCCGATAGGAGGGCCATCAGCTTTCTCAGGAACTCCTCGTGCCCGGGGTTGAACCCCGTCCCGTCCTGCACGGGCTGATTGAGCCTCTGCTGGGTTGCGGGATCCACCGTATGGTCCTTGTACAGGTCAAAGTAATTCTGCATTGCGTTCAGGGCGCTTAAAATCTTTTCATTATAGCAAAAAAACGGCCCAAGATCAAGGTGGGTGATTGGCTGGAAATGTAGCGGCCAGGCATGCCTGGCCGCTACATTTCCTAAACCCTGCCTCAGTAAAGCTGCTTCAGGTCCGCCTGGTAGATGGCCGAAGGCGCCAAAAGGAAAAGCGAATCCTCTTCCTTCTGCACAAAGATGCTCTTGACCCCCTCCAGATCCTCGAAGGAGATTTGGCCAATGTACTTGGCTCCCGCATCGGTGTCCTTTTGAAGAACCAGAACCCGCTTGCCCCCTGGATCCAGCACATACAGGTGCTTGAGCTCGGGCGAGGTGAAGATCTGGGTGGCCCCCTCTAGGCTGGTCGGAAGGTTCTCGATGCGGAAATCCTCCTGCTGGGATTTGAAGAGCTTGATGATTTCCCCCCCTTGGCGGAGCACATACACGCTGCCGTCGATAGCCATGGACAAGGCTCCCTCCAGCTGGGCGCCCTTGCTGTACTCGGTTGCGCCGGAATAGCCCGAGCGGAGCCGTCCGTATTTGTAGATCTGGTTGTTCTGGGGGCTGAGCAAATAAAGGTATTTGCCGTAGGCCGCCAAATCGACGGCGGATTTCCAGCTCTCGTCCTCGGTGCTCATGAAAGTGAAGTTCCCTTCGCCGTATTCCAGGATTCGCCCCGATGCCGTCAGCAGGACGACGGCCTCCTGGTCTTCCATGGGGGCAGCCTTCACAGCAGCTTCGCCCCCATCGATCGCCTTGGGCTCCATGCTTTGGCCCAGAACCACTTCATGCAGGCGATTGGGGCTGAAGGCGAAAAGCGTTTTTCCCAATCCGGTCAATCCTATGGCTTGGGCGGGCTGCCCATTGGAGGAAAGCTCCGAATAGGGCTTCGCATCGGCCAGGCGCAGAGTGTTGTTGATGACGTCGCGGATCTTTTGGACCTTGCCCAGCAGGACCAGGATCTCTTCCCGGAAAAAATCCTCTTTCAGGATCTTGTTCGCCTCCGCTTCCACCTCCCCCAGAATGGCGTTGGCCGTTTCCTTTTCGCCGGCGTAGCCCTTGTTGTTGGCATTGTCCAGCTCCTTGTTCATGGCTTCGATGCGCAGGCTGTACTCTTCGCGCACGGCT
>CAYUUW010000038.1:0-4488 GCA_964448005.1 uncultured Candidatus Peribacteria bacterium | reverse complement strand
CGCTTGTGGCTGCTTTCCATCAGCGCAGAGACGCTGAGAATGAGGACCAGGATGAGGGCGAGGATGGCGGCCAGAAGGCTTTTTCGGTTCAAAGGCAGTTTCCTTTCGGCCAAGATCGATTCGGCTTTGCCCAGCAGCCTCTCCCAGCTGCCCTTCAGCTTTCCCCAGAGCTCGCTGGGGGGGGATTCGGCGCTTCCGGCTGCGGACCGATGGCCCAGCTTCAGATGAAGGCAGGCCATTCCCAGGCTGGCTCCAGGGCCCTCCATCACCAGCTCCCGAATCGCATCCGTCGCTTCGGCCACGCCGTCCTTGCAGCTGGAGACGATCTGGTTGTGGCTCATCAAGCGAAGCAAGCGAGACGTGGAAAGCAGCACCTTGTCTTCCGGAAGGAGCTCCCCGCTGGCGATATTCATGAAGAGATCCTCCGATCGGGTGGAAAGGCCCTCGCTGATGGAGGAAAGCCTGTCCTTGCGAATCAGGTAGGCCTCGGCCTCCTTGCTTTGGGTCAAATGAAGCTGGTTTCCGGAAAAGGCGGCCACCAGGCCGCTGATGCTTCCCAGCTCCTGCCCTCCCCGCTTTTCCTTGAGGCTCTTGTAAATGAGGTTGGCTTCCCGCAGGGCGTTCTCGAAACGCTCGTAGGCATTGGCCTGGGTCCGGTCGAAGAAAACGGTTTCCAGAGTATCGATAAGGCTTTGCGCTGTGGACTTGGCGAAGCGGGAATCCCCCTCCACGCATAAGGCGACCCAAAGCTCGTCGCTGCTCTGGGGATGCCTGAGTGTTTTGATCTGGATGAAGTGGGCCGAATCCCGGCTGACCGAAAACTGGTCGGAGACGATCTTGAATGCCATTTTTGTTTTTGCGTTAGGTCTGCCTTGCGCTTAGGAATCTAGCATCTTTGCTGCCGCCCTGTCCAATCCTGAGTTTTGTTTTTTGCCGCCCTTTTCCGCTTCATCTCCTTGCCTCCGTTGCAGGAAGGAGGCAGGCGCATGGAGCCGGATTGAATTTGAGCCGGAAATGATCCATAATGCCGGAGTCGAACTAAACTAGAAAACGCATGCCGATCAAAATCCACGCTCAGCATTTTGAGCTGGCCGAACCCCAGCGTTCCCTGATCCATGCCAAAGCCGAAAAAATGGTGCATTTGGCCGACCGCCTTTCCGATCCTTCCAGCCAGATCCGGGTGGACCTGATCCATGAGCACCCCAAAAGCCCCGAAGAGGCTTTCGTTTGCCATTTGACCTTGATCGTTCCGCACGACACCCTTCGGGCGGAATCCAGGGGGCCCTCCCCGGAAGCAGCGATGGATCTGGCTGTCGGCAAAATGAGAGGGCAGATCGAGCGCTACAAAGCCAAGGAGCACCATCTTAATGAGCGACATAATTGAACTCACAAACCCAGCTTTCAATTTACAGTTTGCAGTTTTCAAACTTGAAGGTTTTCAAATTTTCAAAATGTTTGGTTTGAAAACTAAGGATTGAAAACTGGGTTTGTTTGAGTAAAAAATCAACCTTTATGCAGAGATCCCCTTTGGCGCTCCGACGGCTTCTGCTTAACCTGCTCTATCTTTCCCCCTTCGCCTTTCCTCTTTACCTGATTCGCTTTCAGGTAGCGGGCATTCCCTTCAGCCTCTTGGAGGTCTTTGCATACCTGCTTTTTGCCCTATGGATGACTGAGATCCTGCTTGGGAAAGAAAGATTCTCCGCCCCCCCCTTAGACTTTGCTCAGGGCAGGGCCTGGCTGCGCGACTATTGGCTGGCCGCCTTGCTGCTGCTTGCGGGGGTTTCGGTCGGAGCCCTGCTGGCCCCCGATTCGCTTGCCTTGCCGAGCGGAGAGCTGCTGAATCCCCAGCGCGCGGCATGGGGCGTGTGGAAGGGGTGGGTGCTGGCCCCCCTGCTTTATTTTGCCGTGCTGACCCAGACCCTGAGGACTCCTGCGCAGGCCGATCGCCTGCTCCGCCTCTTCGTCTTTTCAGGGGCGCTGGTGGGATTGGCGGCCTACGCCTTCGGCCTTTTCGGGGAAGGATTTGCCTACGACTTCCGCCTGAAGGGCTTTTACGATTCGCCCAACCACCTTTCTCTTTCCTTGGGCCCGCCGCTTCTGCTGGGCGTCTACTTCGCCTTCCGCCGTTCAAGCCGCTCCGCCTGGAACCTGCTGAATGCGGCCGCCTTGGCGATCATGGCGCACGCCCTGGCCCTCACCCAATCCTACGGGGCTATCCTAGGGGTCTTCGGGGCCTTGGGGCTTTACGTGCTTGCGCTCGGCTTTCGACATGCCAAATTCCGCAAGCCTGCCCTGCTGGCGCTGTTGGGTCTGGCGGCCTTTTTCGCCCTGGCGCTGGCCAGCCAATGGGATTCGCCAAAATTCCGCCAAGCGCTCGATCTGGAGGGGCAATCCAGCAGCTCGGTCCGGGTGGAGATCTACCAGGTGGCGCTTAGCCTGGCCCAGGAGTCGCCCTTTTCCGGAATCGGCCCCGGACTCTTCCAGGCTCGCTACCAAAGCTCCGCCCCCGATATCCTTAGCCATGCGCCCATGGAATGGGCCGTTCCCCATCCGCACAATCTTTACTTGGCTTTCTGGCTCAATGCAGGGATTTTGGGTCTGCTCGGATTCCTGGTCCTGCTGGTTCTGGCGCATGCGCGCTTCACTTATCCGCTCATTGCCTTGTGGGGCATTCTGATCCACGGGCTTTTCGACACGCCGTTCTGGAAAGGCGACCTGGCGATGGCTTTTTGGCTCGTGCTGGCCGCAATCTTTGTCCTCCAGGCCGCCGGGATGGCTGAGGGTGGAGCAAAAAAGCCAGCTGCTCTAAGGCAGAGAAAAATAGCGAGAAAAACTCCATTGAAAAAAAGCCCCAGGCAATGACGGGGATTATTGTGGGGGCGGCCCGATTGCTCGGACCGCCGCTCGTGATGAAGGCTTCGATGACTCGAAGCCAAGCCCTGTTCACTTTGTGCTCAAGTTCTCTTGCGCCTTGCCGTGCCTGATCTTGGCAAGATTGATTTCTCGTAGTGACGCCGCACGTCGGACTTGGGCAAACCTTTCGGCTACTTCCCAAGGCTCCATGCCGAACACCCTGCTGAACAGACTCTCGTTATGCCCGGCATCGCTCCACATGGCTCGGTTGACCAGACTTTGCTCTCCTTCGTCGCCCTCCATGGCGCCCAAAAGGCAGGCCAACAGCTGGTGGTCTAACCGAGGAGAGCTCGTGTACCCGGCAAGGTATACTTCCCCTCCGAATTGGAACTCTGCCAAATTTTCTGTGTACCAGAGCTCTTCGCTATGAGAAGGTAATTTCTCCAGTGCTTCCAGAACCTTGGCGGGGTCTAGATTTTTCGCGCCCTTGGCATCGAGCTCCATGAGAGCGACCAGAACAGTGCAGGCAACCGCTGCATCGCGACTTTCCTTGAGCAGGTTTAGCGCCTGATGGATAGACTTTTCGCTATCTTCAACTTCGATACGGGACTTCATTGCTTCCAATCCTTCTTCTGCCTCTTGTTTTGCGGACAGGGCTTTTGCCCTGGTGTTGGCGTTGGCTGCCGCAGCTCGGGGAAATCCCGATCGCGAGCCAAACTTACCCTTCCTCAGGGCAGAAAAATGTCCGCAATGTGATTTTAAGGAACAGGGGGTTATTTTAGGCCCTTGATGGAAATTGTCAATCCCGCAGAGCCTTTCGCCGGCTTTTTCAGCGCCCATTTTCATGCTATCCTCCACCCCCGAGCCGGCCCGAAGGCCGCTCTTGATCCTTTGGCCGAATCAGGCCTGCTTTGGACTGCGGCCGCGCGCGGGTCAGCCTTTGGCCCTTGCCCTGCCGCAGTTCCGATCCTTCGCATGGGGCGAAGGGGCTGGGTTGCTGCGCAAAAAGGTCAGGATGCTTCGCAAGCTCCTTGCTCCAGCTCGTGCCATCGCGATATCCGCATGTCTCATGTACTCTGTAGCCTTCTACGGCTTGGTGTTCTACCTGGCTTGGCTCTACTGAGACGTTTCGGTCCTTCCGCAGCCGACAGGATCCCCTGTCGGCTGCGCCCTCCTTCATCGGGCCTGGCGCCTTTTTGGGCTGCATGCGAAAAAGAACGGATGGCGAATCGAGTCATGGGGAGGTTTATCGGATCTCAATCTCCACTTCTTTGTCCAGCCCTCCTCCTGCCGCGGTCACCCGGAAGCGCCCTTTTTGCGGAGCCCAAACGCAGGGGAAGCGAGGCGGGGCGATGCTCTGGCAGACGGTTTGGCCATTCACGCTCCATTGGATCGAACGGATGTCCGCGCTCGCCGTGGCCCGGAAAACGATCTGCTCGCTGGCATCGGGCACCAGCGGATCCAGCTGGTAGCTTTCGCCCACGGCAGGGGATTCGATGAGCATCCAAGAGCCTTCCTGGCTTTCCTGCGCTAAGGGCAGCTCCCCCTCCCCCGGCTGAAAACTCGGATCCCGGTCGGGGGGGCACAGGGGCGAAGGTTGCCGGGGCGGCGCAGGCCAGCCGTTTTCGGCAGCCC
>CAYUUW010000037.1:0-13547 GCA_964448005.1 uncultured Candidatus Peribacteria bacterium | reverse complement strand
TTCCCTGTGTGGTGGGCACCAACGACGTGGCCAGCAAGGTGAAGACCGGCCAAAAAATCACCGTGGCCTGCCAGGGCGAAGCTGGCAATGTGTATGACGGCCTGCTGGATTTCTCGGTCGAGCGCACGAGCCTGAAGAACCTGAAAAAGCCCCAGACCAAGATCATGCTGAATCTGGGCAATCCGGAAATCGCCTTCCAGACCTCCTTCATCCCCAACGACGGTGTGGGGCTGGCCCGGCTGGAATTCATCATCAACGCCGCCATCCAGATCCATCCCATGGCTCTGCTGAACTACAGGAAGCTGACGGACAAGGCGGTCATCGCCAAGATCGATGCGCTGACCCAAGGCTACGCCAACAAGGCGGATTTCTTCGTGGACAAGCTAGCCGAAGGGGTAGGAACCATCGCCGCCGCCTTCTACCCCAAGGACGTGATCGTGCGCCTCAGCGATTTCAAGACCAACGAATACGCCGACCTGATCGGCGGCCAGGCCTACGAGCCCAAGGAGGAGAATCCCATGATCGGCTGGCGCGGGGCGAGCCGCTACTACGACCCCAAATACCGCGATGCCTTCGCCCTGGAATGCCGCGCCATGAGGAAGGTGCGCGATGAGATGGGCCTGAAGAACCTCAAGCTCATGGTTCCCTTCTGCCGCACGGTGGGGGAAGGCCGAAAGGTGCTGGCCGAGATGGAGAAGAACGGCCTGAAGCGGGGCAAGGACGGCTTGGAGGTCTACGTGATGTGCGAGATCCCCAACAATGTGATCCAAGGCGAGGCCTTCTGCGAGATCTTCGACGGCTTCTCCATCGGCTCCAACGACCTGACCCAGCTCACGCTGGGCGTGGATCGGGATTCGGAGCTGGTGCGGCACGTGTTCGACGAGCGCGACGAGGGGGTGAAGGCCTTGATCCGCCAGATCATCGACATCGGCAGAAAGAAAGGCCGAAAGGTGGGCATCTGCGGCCAGGCTCCTAGCGATTATCCGGAATTCGCCCGCTTCCTGGCGGAAGAGGGCATCGACAGCATGTCGCTGAACCCCGACACGGTGATCAAGACCATGATCGACCTGACCAAGGGGGGAAGTGTTCGCCCGGCCTCCATTCAAAAAGCTCCCGCCAAGGCTGGCCAGCCTGCCAAACGGAAGGCAAAAAGGCCTCTCCGCAAAAAGGCTGCCAAGATCAAAAAACCAGCGAAGAAAGCCTGAATCAAGATTATTTGAAAGGCCGGAGCATGAAGCTCCGGCCTTTTTGCGCTCCTCGATGTCTTTCGGGCCATTCCCCTCAGCCTACTTTACGGTCGAAGCGCTTTCAGTCCGCTCTCGAGGAAGCATCTTGCGGCAGAGATCCAAAAGCCAGCTTCCCAAGTCCCCCAGCCACATGAACTGTCGAGGCAGCAGCTTGGACCTAGCCCAAAGGCGAAGATCCCATAGCAAATCCCACAAGTCCCCCAGCCAGATGAGCGGAAGGACGATGAGCCCCACGAGCAATGAAGAGAGGATGTGAAGAGGGGGAGTCTGCGCCCAATCCCGCACGAAGAAGAAGGCGAAGAGAATGAAGAAAAGAAAGGTGAGCAAAGGGTCCATTTTCCAAGAATCCTTTCTGCGATGGAGAGGAGCAAGTTCGAGCTGCCGCACAGGGAATTCTGGCGGCAGACCAAATGCTGATCCTGGAAGCGATTTTTTTAAAGGGCTCATGCGGAAGGCAATTGTAGGAAGTTGGCCTTTAAAAAGCAAGCCCTCGACTATTTTATTTGACTTTTAATAAAATAAGTATAAATTAGCTCAAGATCGGATTCGCGTGTGGCGAATTCGCACAAACAACACCGGAGACACGAATGACACAGGGAAAAGATCATGCCATTCTCACCCTACCCGCCTTTCCGTGGAGGAAGGGGAATGAAACTGGCCCCGCCTTCCTCGTGGCGGAACTAGGAGGCAAAAGGATCGAGGTTTTTTTCTTCTACAAGCTCAATGAGGACGAGAGGGGGGGAGGTAAAGATCCTACTTGCACCTACTTCTGCGGCCCCCACGGGAAAGTGGAGCGCCTCCTTGTCTCAGCCGACAGCGTCGAAGACTGGACCAGGCAATACTGCCTCTTCGAAGTCGAAAACGGGAGCTTCGAGTGTTGGCAGATCAAGACTCATGACAGGCAGAGTTGGATGTGGCCCTTATGGACACAGGTCCTGTTTCAAACCCAGGATGGCACCATGCGGGTCCAATCCTTCAGCGATGAGGATTGGGAGTCGGAAGGAGGGGTGCATGAGGGCCGTTTCCGCCCCGTCTTCTGGGCAGGCAAGATGCCAGGAAGGCAATTCCCGATCGGACTCTTGGTCTTCAACTTCCTGAATTGGGAATGGCAAAAGGGGAACGCAGACTGGACCTACCTCACCGGCCCCACAGGAGAAAAAGGCTTCTTCCGAGGGCCGAATCTCCAGCGCCAGTGGCTAGGTCATTACTGCCTCTTCGAGGCTCAAGATGGAACCCTGAGCTGCTACCGCATCTCCGCCTACGACCAGGCAAGCGGATTGATCACCTGGGAACCGGTCTCGCTCGAGGTCCTGGACGAAAAGGAATCCTGAACTCCGCTTCAGCCCCGTCTCCGGCATGGCGCCTTCGGGCGCCTACCACCATCTGCGGGGCGCACAACGTGCGCCCCGCTCCTTTTTTGCTGAGCCGAAGCAAAGGAAAAAATCCCAACAAAGAGAGTTGGGGGGCGGGATAATGGACGGAGGGTAGGAACAGGCCGGAGCAATGAAGCTCCGGCCTGTTTGTCCTGACTGAATTCTGGACCATCTGCATTCTTCTCGAGCCGACCCTCAACTTGCAGCCATCAAACGACCGCGAGCAAGCCAAAGGGCCAAAAGGATAATGAGGGAAAAGAGTACGTGTTCCATTGCAGACCTTTCTGTGTCGGATTTGAATTCAGATTGGCGTGCGGAGGATTCCCACGCCAACCAACGAATTACTTGCTTTGATTTTTCAGGATCAGGCAGGGAGGATATTAGCAATTTTTGAGGAGCATGAAAAGACCTGAAATTCAAAAAAAGCCCCGATGCGCATCGGGGCTTTCTGAAAGCAAAGAGAGTCAGGGAACTTATTGGAACAGATGCCACTGGGCCACACCCCCGGCGATCAGCAGGGCGATCATGTTGATCACCTTGATCAGCGCGTTCAGGGCCGGGCCAGCCGTATCCTTGTAGGGATCCCCCACCGTGTCGCCCACCACAGCCGCCCTGTGCGCCTCGGAGCCCTTGCCGCCATGATGGCCCTCCTCGATGTACTTTTTGGCGTTGTCCCACGTGGCGCCGCCGTTGGCCATGGAAATGGCCACCAGCAGGCCGGAAACGATCACTCCGATCAGCAGGCCGCCCAGAGCCTGAGGACCGAAGACAAAGCCGACCACGATCGGCGAGAAGACGGCAATGAGGGCCGGAACGATCATCTCGATGAGGGCGGCCTTGGTCACAATGTCCACGCAGCGCTTGTAGTCGGGCTTGGCCTTGCCTTCCATGATGCCCTTGATGGTCTTGAACTGGTGGCGCACCTCGTTGACCACCGCGTGGGCCGCCCGGCCCACCGCGCGCATCGTCACCGCAGAGAAGGCGAAGGGAATCAAGCCGCCCAGCAGCAGGCCAACCAGCACCCGATGATCGGTGATGTCGAAGCTGGGAAGCTTTCCGGCGTCCATCAAGGCCCCTTTGTAATCCTGGAAAAGCACCAGGGCGGCCAGAGCGGCCGAGCCGATGGCGTAGCCCTTGGTCACGGCCTTGGTGGTGTTGCCCACCGCATCCAGCGCATCGGTGATCTCGCGCACCTCCTTGGAAAGTCCGGCCATTTCGGCGATTCCGCCGGCGTTGTCGGTGATGGGGCCGTAGGAGTCCATGGCGATGATCATGCCCGTGGTGCTCAGCATGGCGACGGCGGAAATGGCGATGCCGTAGAGGCCGCCCAACGCGAAGGAAGCCAGGATGGCCGCGACGATGGCTAGGACGATAGGCACCGTGCTCTCCAGCCCGGCCGCCAGGCCGATGATGATGTTGGTTCCTGCCCCGGTCTCCGAAGCCTTGGCCACATCGCGCACAGGCTTGTAGGCGGTGGAGGTGTAGTATTCGGTGATCATGATGATGGCTGCGGTGAGCACGGCGCCAACCACAGAGCACCAGAACAGGGGCATGAAATCAGTGCCCTGAGGAAGCATGTAGGCGCTGACCAGGAAGAAGCCGATCAGGGAAATGATCTGCGTGGCGGCCATCCCCTTGTACAGGGCCCGCATGATCTTGGCTTTGGATTTGGATCGGACAAAATGGAAGCCGATCATGGAAGCAGCCACGGCCACGGCGCCCAAAAGAATCGGATAGATAACGAATTCCGTTGAAAGTCCTTGGGCCACGGCCAGCACCATGGCGGCCACTAGGGTCACCACGTAGGTCTCGAACAGATCCGCTCCCATGCCTGCGCAGTCCCCCACGTTGTCCCCCACGTTGTCGGCAATGGTCGCCGGATTCCTTGGATCATCTTCTGGAATGCCAGCTTCCACCTTCCCCACCAGATCCGCGCCCACATCGGCCGCCTTGGTGAAGATGCCTCCGCCCAAACGGGCGAAGAGCGAGATGAGCGAAGCTCCGAAGCCGAAGCCGATCAGGAGATGAGGAATCTCGCTTTCAGGAACGCCGGAGGTAACGAAAGCGATGTAAAGGCCAGTCACGCCCAGCAGGGCAAGCCCGACCACCGTGAGCCCTGTGACGAAGCCGCCGGAAAAGGCGACATCCAAGGCCTTGGCCAAGCCGTGCTGAGCCGCCGCCGCCGTGCGCACATTGGCCCGCACCGAAACGTTCATGCCTGCGTAGCCAGCCAATCCGGAAAGGAAGGCGCCCAGCAGGAAGGTGAGGGCGACCTTGAGGCCGACGCCGAAGAAAATGGCGAGGAAGATGATGCCGGCGAAAACAGCGATGGTCTTGAACTGGCGGTTCATGTAGGCCATGGACCCCTCATGGATGGCGGCGGCGATCTCCTGCATCTTTTCATTCCCTGTCCCGTTGCGCATCACCCGGTAAGTGTTGAAGCCCGCGTAAGCCAAGCTGAGCAAGGCTACGATAAAAGAAGCATAGATCGCATTCATCATAGAGGTGAGGAAAAAGGTTAAAGGTTTGGCAAATCAGCTCGGGCGCCGCTGGAGGCCGCCCGCTTATTCGGAATCCGCTGGGGAAGAAGGCTTTGGAGAAGAAGGCTTTTTGGCCTTCGCCCCTCGCTTCGCGGCAGGCTTTTTCTTGGGGGCCTTCTTCGCAACGGCCTTCTTTTTGGAGACAAGGGCCCGAGAAGCCTTCTTGGCCTTCTTGGAAAACTCCTCAGCCTTCTCCAGGGCAAAGGCAGAAATCTCCTCCAGCTTGGCCTTGGCGGCCTCGACGGTTTTTCCGTTCCCGTCATCGATTCCTTCCAAAAAAGCCTGCATCTTCTCCTTGGAGAGCTCCAGGAAGGCCTCCACTTGCTCGTGCTGGGAAAGCTTCTTCAGCTCGTCCAAAGCTTCCTCTCCGGCGCTGCGGAAAGCCTTTCCCAAAGCCTTCATGTCTCCTTTGCCCTTGGTCAATTCTCCGCGCAGATCCTTGCCTTTCTTGGGGGCGAAAAGAACGCCGAAGGTCAAGCCGCTGGCCAGTCCGATCAGATAGCGTCCGATTTTCATAAAGGAGTTTTTAGGCAATTGCTGCCATGACTGTAGCAAACGCACGCAAGGCTGGCAAAGGACTTGCGCTGGCCAAGGCGAATTTTTATTTGCTTTGCCAAAGAAATATTCCCTATTCTTATTCTCTAGAGCGCTAGCCTGCCATTTGAACAGGTCCTTCGTACAGGCTGAACCCTCCCCAATGCTCCTCCAGCAGCCTCAGCTGGGCCCGGTGAGACGAAGCGAGTTCAATCCCCCGGCGAATTTTCGGGTTTTTTCCGCTGCCCGGGGAAATCTCTCCGATTTTCCGGAATTCCCCCCGCATCAAGTCGGCCAATCGCGCGGCGTGGCGGCCCTGCATGGCCAAGCGCAGGCGCCGAAGCCATTCTCCGTACTGGGTGAACTCCTCGGCGCCCTCCAAGGGGGCGCAGGCCAACATGGCCTGAAGGGTCTCCGCGCTCACGGCGGCCTGTCCATTGCGCTCGAACACGGAAAGCGCCTCCTCCATTTCGCCGGAATCGAAAGGCCTGGTCGATCTTCTGGCGAACACCGGGCACAAGCCTTGGCTGGGCTCGTAAAAGGCGATTTCTCGCCCGAAAAGGGAAAGATGAGCAATCATCCTCTCCTCCTCGGTGGCCGGGCGACGGTAGGCCAACGTCTCTATTTCAACCTGGCGCAGAGAAGCCACCAGATCGTAGCCCTGTTCCGCCAGAACCTCCTTCAGTCGTTTCACCGGAGGATCGCTTTGGCCGGCAAACTCATCCAAGGCCTTGGCCAGGGCCAAAGAGGCGCCCGTGAGCCTGAGGACCACGGACTTGTCGCAGGCCAAGGAACGCAGCCTGGCGCCCAGCGCTTCTTCGATACGGATTGCGGCCTCGGAGGAAAAGTAGCGTCCGTTGGGATAATCCACGATATCCTCTCCAAGAAGGTCGTCTGGATTGAAATTTTTCCTGCGCATGGGGGAAGGCTATAGGAGGCTGATTTTATATGAAATAGGCCATTTTATCAAGAGCGAATTATAAGCCTGCGGCCCCAGAGGAGCTATTGACAAAATGATGAAGTAAAATATAATTAAAAACCCCTCCTGCCTTTATCTTCTGCCCCGCCATTGCGATGAAAGAAGGGTCACAAAAACCGAAGGGGATGGAGAGCGGAACGCCTGCCGAGCAATGCATGGAGTTCGGATCAGCCATGCAAGAGGTCGGAGAGCTGGAGGGGGCTGCTGCGGCCTACCAACGGGCGACTCTCCTTGATCCGGAAAACAGCATTGCCTGGAGGGAGCTTGGACACAGCCTGCTCGCCCTAGGCGATCCCACGAGGGCCATCAAGGCCTTTTCCCAAGCCCTGGAGATCGACGGGGAAGATTTCGAGGCCTTGGAAGGGCTGATGGATGTGCGACTGGCCCTGGGCCAGGAAGAGCTTTTCCTGGAAGCCTGCAGCCAGGCCTGGGCCATGGCGGAGAGGATGGAAGAAAGGCATTGGAGCAAGGCGATTGAGCTGAACCGCAAAAAGGCGCAGGAGAACCCCCGAAACCCCAAGGCCTGGCTAGGACTGGCCCAGGCGCAGCTGAGAGGCGAAGCAGATGACGAAGCCAGCATTTCGAGCCTTCGCCAAGGAGCGGAGGCTTGCCCGGAGAATCCCGAGCTTCGGCTGAAGCTGGCCAGTGTTCTGGCCGGATCGGGGGGCCATCGGGAAGCGGCGGAGATCCTGGGCCGACTGATCGAGGGGGAAGAAGCCAATGGAGGGGAGTTTGGCCAGAAAATGATAATGGCGGCGAAAGAGGGGCTCCTGGATGCCCAGGCAAAGATTGAAATGGAAAAGGGTCTGCAGGAACGGCGGGAGCGCCTCTTGGCCATGCTTTGCCAAGGCGAAGTCGAATCCAAGGTTTGGAAGGATCTTGTCGATGAGCTGCTGAACCTTGGGCAAAGGGAAGAGGCCCTGAGCTTCGCCGAGGAATGGAGGCACAATCATCCTCAGGACATCCTGGCACTGACCGCCTTTCTGGAAGCCAGTGCGGAGCTAGGAGAAAGCGCCCCGCCCTTCCAGGCGATCGCCCAGCTGATAGAACTGTCTGGAGGAAAGGGCGGGCACGGCTTTGAAGCAGCTTATTGCCTCAGGCAAATCAACAAGTGCTTTGGCCTGCTGCAAATAGGCGAAAAGGCCTTGGAAGACGATTCTGGAAACCCCGCCCTCTACCGGCAAGTGACGGAAGCCCTCTTCTGCGCCGGAGAAAGCCTGGCGGCCGCCCAGCTGGCGGCCGCAATGATGCTCAGGCACCCGGAGGGCTTCGATACCTTTCTGGGCACGGCCCAGGAACTAGCGAGGGCAGGCCAGTTTGAGGCCGCTGCCGGCCTGCTGGAAAGGGCCCATGAAATTCAACCGGAGAATCTCTGGATCCGCCGAAGCCTGAGCAGGGCCTATCGCCAGCTTCAGCGCTACGGTTCTGCGGCGGAAATCCTGGAGGGGGCACAGGATGCGAAAGAGGGTGAAATCCCCCTGCTGAAAGCCGAACTGGCTTTTTGCTATAGCCAAAACGGCCAAGATGATTTGGCCGAAAAGACCTTCTTGGAAGCCTTTTCCATGGGCGAAGGCGAGGCCATGGGCCACTACTGGTACGGCCACCACCTTTATAGGCAACAGCGCCACCAAGAAGCCCTTCTCCAATTCCAGCACGCCATGGAGCTGAATCCGAAAGATCCCCGCAGCGGAGCGGATGCGTTGGGGAGCCTGCTCTCCATGGGAAGAGCCCCGCAGGCGGAGCTTCTGGCTCGCAAGCTGCTGTTATTGCATCCCGATCATCCCGGCCTGCACCTGAATCTGGCGACCGCCCTGCAGGCCATGGGCAGAACGGAAGAGGCGACGAAAGCCCTGCGGAAAGCCATCGAACTGGAGCCCCGATCCCCCAATGCCGCCTTCGCTTGGGGCATGCACTGCCTGGAGCTGGAGAAGGAGCAGGATGCCCTCGTCGCCTTCCGCCGGGCCCTAAAACTAGGCCTCAGCAATCCTTCGACCCTGAAAGCACTGGCCTACGAGGCCAAGGAGATGGGCGAAAGCGAAATGGAGATTGCCGCCCTGAAGCAGGCCATGCCTGGGGATTCCAGGAATCCCCAGATCAGCCTGCGGCTCTATTTCCTCCTGGAGGAAAAGGGGGAACAGGAGGAGGCCAGGCTGCACCTGGAAAGGACCGAGCGCCTGGCCGAAGCCCAGCCGGAATACGCCCAAATGCTCGCCGTGGCCAAGGCCCAGCTGAAGGCGCTGTTCAGTACGATGAGCAATTGAGGTCAGTATGCGTCCAAGGCGATGATGTAGCTTTCGCCGCTGCTGCCGCGCACGGCAGGCGGGCGGAACTTCTTGATCTTGCGGAACAGGTCGTGGGCGGGGCCCATCAGCAGGCCCTCGTCGAAGCCTGGCAGGATCTTCATCACGGCATTGCCGCCGGCCCTCAGGTAGTGGGTGGTCAGCTCCAGCACTCTTAGATTTAGCTCCAGGGAAGCTGCGCCGTCCACAAAGCGGATGCCGCTGGTTTTGGGCGCCATGTCCGAAGTGATCAGGTCGAACTTCTCGAATTTCAGCTCCTGAAGGATGCGCTCCATCAGCGCCTCGTCGAACACGTCGCCCACGAAGGTGCGGATCCTCTCTTGCTGGGGAAAGCCCTGGATGGGCTGCAGATCGATGCCGACCGCCCATCCTTTGGCTCCGACTTTGGGGGCGATGTACTGCAGAAAGCTGCCCGGGGCCGCGCCCAGATCGAGCACTTTGAGCCCGGGGCGAAGCAGGCGGAAGCGCTCGTCGATGGCCTCCAGCTTGAACACGCTGCGCGCACGGTAGCCCTGCTCCTTGGCTCTTTTGAAGAATTTGTCTTGAGGAACGAACATTTTTAATTGCGAGTTACGAATGTGAGACCGCTTTCCTGCCTGTGGCAGAACGCGTGATGCCAGTGGTGAAACCCATTGTGATTTTTTACAATCGGCATCACAACGGGCATCACAATAGGAAATTATAGAGGCTTCTTCCCCGGAATCCCCTCTCGCCTGGGGTACTGGCTGGGGGTTGGCCATTTTTTGCTGATGGAGAGCAGGGCCCGTTCGCCCTGGCCTTCGGGCAGGCTGTAGCGGTAGACCCGGGGCTTTTCGGATTTGAGGGCAACAAAGGCCGCCTGCGCCTCCGAAAGCTCTTGCAGATACTCGGCGCCCTTGTAAGCCACCACCTGCCCGTAGGGATGGATGAGCGGAATAGCCAGCTCGGCCAGCACGCGCAGAGGCGCCAGGGCGCGGGCCAGGGCCACATCGTACTGCTCGCGGTGCGTCCGCTGCTGGCCCAAGGTCTCGATGCGGCCGGAAAGGACAAACACGTTCTTGAGGCCCAGCGCCTGGGCGAACTCCCCCACGGCGGCTGCCTTCTTCTGCACGGAATCGACGAGGGTGAAGCGCGCGGAGGGGAAAAGGATGGCCAGGGGAATCCCCGGAATGCCGCCGCCGCAGCCCAAATCGATGACTTTGGCCCCGGGCACGCGGGCGACAAATGGCGCAGCCATGAGCCCGTCGAAGATGTGCTTGATCCACATTTCCCGGGGCTCGGTGATGCGGGTGAGGTTCATCAGCTCGTTCTTCTCCTTCAACAGCTGCAGGTAGTGGGCCAGCTTCTCGAACTGGGCATCGCTCAGGGCCATGCCGGCTTCCTCCAGCCAGGCGGAGAAATCCTGATGGAGGCCGAGCATGCCTTTGAAGGCTTGGGTGAGCTGGGTGAGGAGGAGTGAGGAGGTGTACATATTTTTTAATTACCAATGACCAATTTTCAATTTCCAGTGACGAGTCACAATAAAAATTTTGAAACAGAGTCATTCAAATAAATCCTGCAAGAATAATCTAATTTTTACCCCTGCGCCTTCTGCATCGATCATCTCAAATTTGGTTGTAAAAGAATGCTGCGAACTATCGAGCAGCAGCTTATAACCCACGATCTCTCTATGCAGTCTTTTGGTCTTAAGAACGCTTTCCACTTTACCCATCAAACCTTTGGTATCTAAATACTCTCCGCTTGCCATAATCTCAGGCTCTCTCGTCATTTTTTGAAATTTTCTTACGATAGAAAGAGGCAAAATTCTTCTCAGAAGAAGAATGCAAGCATTGGGCTTTTTATTTTTAAAATTAAAATTAAATTCTTGGCACAGCACTTGAAGTTCCCCAGGCAGTGAATTTACCATTGCTAAAGGAAATATGAAGCCAGTAATTTCTGGCTCAAGGCCTTCTTGCTCAGGGAAAATTTTGTTCTCTCCTGGAAATTCAATAGGAACCTTATCCTTGCTTTTAGAAAGAATACCGCTTCCTTTTTCAAATTGTGCTTCTAAAGGCCAAATTAATTCTTCCAGCTTCCAAAGTTCTTTTTGATTTTCAGAGCTCAAGTAATTTCTAGCCTCCAATTTTTCTTTCCTTGCCCTCCAAACTAATAGGAGACGTAGCACAAGCCGAGAAAGATCTTCAATCACTTTTTCATTTAAGTCGAGCTCAATATCATGGGGTTCTCCAGGATAAAGTTTATTTGGATCGTCAAAATTTAACCTATTTTTTCGAATTTTACTGGAAATATCTGAATAGGCCTCGATCAAGGCAATCAATTCCTCCTCAATCTCCACATTGTTAACATTTTCCTGTTTTAACTTTTCAAGCAGAGGCAAAAATTTTCTTATCGCCAATTCATAGTATTTAGCCGTACTTGTATAGAGTTTAGCCATAGATTAGGCAGGTGAGTAAGAACAGATCTTTCCGTTGCGCTTCGCTCCAGTCGAGATGACAGAAGGGGGTCGAAGAAGGTGTGCATTACCCCTCCTCCTTCGGAGGAGGCCGGGAGGAGGTCCTGTATTGGAGGCTGGATTCCGGGTCGTGGCCCGGAATGACGATGGAGAAAGAGTTGAGTTAGGGCGGAGTCCTCGACTGCACTCGGGATAACAGGGGGAGGGTCGAAGGAGGTGTGCGATTGCTTTAGGTGCTCCCCTTTGCCAAAGGGGGCAGGGGGATCTGCATTTTGCATTCCCCTCCTCCTTTGGAGGAGGCCGGGAGGAGGTCCTGTATTGGAGGCTGGATTCCGGGTCGTGGCCCGGAATGACGATGGAGAAAGAGTTGAGTTAGGGCGGAATCCTCGACTGCACTCGGGATGACAGGGGGAGGGTCGAAGGAGGTGTGCATTACCCCTCCTCCTTCGGAGGAGGTCGGGAGGAGGTCCGCTATTAGAATTTAGTTTTTCAATCCCCTCACCTCTCTCTCCGTTAAATGCCGCCAGTAGCCCAGCGGCAGGTCGCCCAAATGCAGGTTCTTGATGCGCACGCGCTGGAGGGTCTTCACAGGGAAGCCGACCTTTTCGCAGATGCGGCGGATCTGGCGGTTCTTTCCCTCGCGCAATATGATTCGGATGCGGCGCGGACCCAGCACGTGGACCGTGGTGGGCAGAGTCTTTTCGCCCCACAGCGAAACGCCGCCTTCCAGGCGATGAACGGCCTCGGCGGAGATGGGGTGGAAAAAAGTGACCTCGTACTCCTTCTCGGACTGGGCGGAAGGGTGCGTGAGCGCGAAGGTCAGCGTGCCGTCGTTGGTGAGCACGATGAGCCCCGTCGTGTCCTTGTCCAGCCTGCCCACGGGATAGATCCGCTGCGGAAGGTCGACCAGGTCGACCACCGTGTGGGGATCCTGGCGGGTGGGCTTGACTGCGCAGACATAGCCCGCAGGCTTGTTCAGCGCCACGTAAACCGCTTCCTCCTCCCGGTCCTGAAGGGCCTGCTCGTCCACCTCCACCACATCCAATTCCGGATCGACCTGCACGCCCATTTCAGTCACCTGCCTGCCGTTGATTTTCACCTTGCCAGCAGCGATCAGGCCATCGGCCTCGCGTCGAGAGGCAATGCCCTTGTGGGCCAAATATTTGTTGAGTCGCACATTCACGAGATTGGTTTTATAGGCAATGGTAGCGGCTCAAAATCTTGAGCCGATACCACAATAAAATCACGCGGGCGGATCCTGTGTGGGGCGGGAAAGGTCCGTCGGGCCGGAGGTGGGCCATTGCATGTCTGGAGGCTGAGGAGAGGGTTCCGGCTTGGCGCAGCCTGAAAAGCCGATCAGGGCAAAAAGAAGCATGAGGGAGCGGAAAGGCCTTTTCATGGGCGAAGGCTAGCGGATCAGTACACGGCCCCGTAGCGGGTGTCCAGGGGCTCTTCCACCACTCTACCATCGGCCAGGGTCATTTTCCTAATCCATTTGTACTGCCGGGAACCCGCCTTGATGGGCCCTTCCAGCTCCACCTTCTGGTAGGGCGAATTGCCGAAAATGTACAGGGTCGCCTCTTTCTTCTCCGGATCGTTCTTGGCGTAGAAGAGGATGGGAGAATCGGTGTTGTTGCGGATCTTCAGATTCTTCCCCCCGCGGTAGATGGCCGCATCGGCGGCAAAGGATTCTTCGGGATAAAGGTTTTTGTAGTAGGCGCTGTGGGGCGATCGCGAAACGATCTCCAGGCCGGCCCGCCAGGCCGGCGTGAACACCATGGTCGCCGAGCCGCAGAGCCCGCCGCCGTAGCCGTCCACCGACCGGCCGCCCACCAGGATGTGGGCCATGCGGTAGTCCCGCCAGCCGTTCTCGCCCAGCACCGCCAAAAAATCCATCACTTCGCCCGGCTGGTACAGCTTGCCGCTGATCTCCGAAAGGCCGGTGAGCAGGTTGTGGCGGCGGTTTGGAATGTTGGAGGCGTGGCTGTAGGTCACCTGGCCCAGCACCTGGTTCAGGTGGTTGGCCGCGATTTGGGAACGGATGTCCTGGGGCAGATCGGGAACCTGGCGGAAGGGATGCAGGCTCAGGGCCAGATCCAGCTTCAGCGCCAAAAAAACAGAGCGAGTGGCCTCCAGCCTCTCC
>CAYUUW010000036.1:0-14025 GCA_964448005.1 uncultured Candidatus Peribacteria bacterium | reverse complement strand
GGGCAGGGGGCGGAGCCGTCGCAGTGGCGAAGCTCCAGCTGATGGAATCCGAAATTCCTGCAAAGCCAACTTCCGAAAGGCTCTCGAAGGCTCCGGCATCGATCTGGATGTAATACTCCGTCCCCGCCGCCAGTGCGGCTCCAGGATCGATGGTGATGGTCGTCGTCCCCACTCCCGTCACCTGCCCCGAATTAACCGCAATGGCTTCTGCCACAGAATTGTCGGAGGATTTTTTGATCGTCACATTGCCCGAAACCGCATTCACCGCCTCGCTAAAGGTGATCGCCAAATTGCTCTCAATGGCCACTCCGGAGGCCCCATCGGATGGGGCAAGGGTGGAGATAGTCGGAACAGCGGCTGCGGTGAAATTCCAGCTGGTGGCGTCGGCGATCCCCGCATAACTGATGCCCAGAAGGCTATCAAAGGTTGTAGCGTCCATCTGAACATAATAACCCGTTCCTGCCAGGAGATCGGATGTTGGATCGATGGTGATGGTCGTCGTTCCGCCTCCCGTCACCTGGCCGCTCGTCGCATCGATGGCTTCTACCACAGAATTGTCGGAGGATTTGCGAAGGGTGATATTTCCCGCATCCACGTTCACCGCTTCGCTGAAGACAATGACCAGATCATCCGTCAGGCTCACGCCTATCGCTCCATCCTGCGGAGTGAAGCTGGAAACCGCCAGACTGGAAGGAGTGCTGAAATTCCACGAGGTGGCGTCGGCGATTCCGGCATAGCTCATTCCTAGCAGACTGTCAAAGGCGGTGGCATCTATCTGGATGTAATACTCCGTCCCCGCCGTCAGTCCGGCTGCAGGATCGATGGTGATGGTGGTGGTCCCGCTTCCCGTCACCTGCCCCGAGCCCACGGCAATGGCCTCCACGGTGGAGTTGTCCGAGGTCTTTTTGATCGTCACGTTTCCTGAGCCCACATTCACCGCTTCGCTAAACGTGATGGAGAGATTGCTGCCAAGGGTAACTCCTGTCGCATTATCCGCCGGAGTCAAATTGGATACGGTCGGCTGGGTGACAGTGGTAAAGTTCCAGGTGCTCGTGTCGGCGATTCCGGCATAGTTAAGCTCCGTAAGGTTCTTGAGCGCTGTGCCGTCAACCTGAACATAGTAAGCCGTTCCGGGAAGCAGATCGGAGCTTGGGTTGATCGTGATTGTGGCTGTTCCCCCTCCCGTCACCTGCCCTCCGGTCACATCAATGCTTTCCACCAGGGAATGGTCCGAGGCTTTGCGGATCTGGATGTTTCCCGAATCTGGATAGACATACTGATCAAAAGTGAGGGTCAGATTCTGATTGATTCCTATGCTGCCTTGATTGTCCGCAGGGGAGAGGTTGGTTACGGAGGGGGCTTGAGCGACTTCATGCTGATTTCCCCACACATCTTCCACCTGAATGAATTGATAGCCATCCAAATCGTTGAAAACATACTCTATCCCGTAATCGGTTCCGGCAAGGAAGCTGGCGCTGGTAAAATCATCCGGATTCACGGTCACATTTTCGGCCGTGCTTTGCTGGTCTAGGGCGGCGGTGCTGGAGGCATCGAACCCCGTCCGTTCATCAAAGGCCAGGGTGTAGTCTTCTTCGTGAGGCCCAATCACCCTAATGCTGTCAAAATCAATTTCTGTTTCCGAAGTCGTTACATACACGGTCAAAGGGGAAGTGTCTGTGACGGTGATGGTGGGGGCCGTGGCGTTGGAAGGGTGCAAATATTTTGCGGGGTTCACGTGCGGATCCTTCCCGTTGGCTGTGGCGGGGCAGCCTCCTTGGCCTTGCAATTCCAATGAACAGGAGGTTATTTCCCGTATTTCAAAATGCAGATGGACGAACTCGGTCGTTCCGCTCTCTCCCATGGTTCCAATCAAATCCCCTGCATCCACAGGATCATTCACGGCCACCAGCATCGTGTCTAGATGCAAGTAGAGGGAGTAATACCTTCCGTCCGCATCATCGTGCCGAATTCGAATCACATTCCCTCCATTGGGAAACTGCGGGCTCCCCTCATTAAAAACACCGTCTACGGTTCCGCTGCTGATGGAATAAATATTCTCGCCCACATTCCCCGGAATATCAATTCCCCGATGGAAGTCGAAGCGATCTTCGGACACCTTATATCGGGGGCCAAAGGGGCTAGAAACAGTGTCGGTCTCCACCTCTCCATCCGCCGGCCAGGTGAGGTGCGCCATTGGATCGGCTTGAACGGATCCGCTTATTCCAAAGGCCATGGACAGGCTGAGGGATAGGATGGCCGCCAAGTGCCTCAGGCTCATTTCTTGCTTCATGTCTTTTTTGTCAGCTTGCTAATTCTAGCAGGATTTAGGCGAAAAATCAATAAATTCATGCAGCGTCAAGCCAAGCCCTTTTAAAAAAGGAGCGCCGGGCATAAGGCAGAGATACCCCTTAAGCATAAATATGGCACCCTTTTTATTGGAGATTGTGAGGGCGGCTCCCAAAACTATGTTTGATTTGGGCCGAAGATGATGCTATTTTTGGAGGGAAAGATAATCAGATTCAAATGGACGACAATACTTTTGCAGCTCAGGGGGCCGGGCAGGCTTCTGGAACAGGGGGTCAGCCTCCAGCGGACGACGCCAGCGCTTCTCAGGGCGGATCCCAGCCTGCAGGCGGCGCGGCCAAAAAAGGAGGCCTGAGCGGCATCATGGAGGAGGATGTGGATGTAGGGAACCTGGTGGCCAATGCCAGCAGCAACCAGCAGCAGAGCCAGCAGGTCATTTTGGCCATGACGGTGCCCCCCCACCCCAACACGACCTTCGACGAGCCTCGCTTCCTCACGCTCTTGGCGGGCTCCATCTCCCTCACGCTCACCGAAAAGCAGCGCATTGTCCAGGCCATTGGGCAGCTTTCCCAGTACCAGATCGATGAGCTGTTCAAGATCTTCGACGAAGAGCGCGACAAGTTCGCTGAGCTCGAAAAGAAGCATGCCGAGCAAGTGGCCGAACTGGAGCGACAGAATGCCTCCGGCAACCCCGAAGCTCTTTTGGCCAAGCAGGAAGAAGAAGAGAAGAAGCAGAAAGAAGCGGAGCAGATTGCTTTGCTGATGCAGCAGATGGGGCAGGGCGAGGCTGCCAACGATGGCGATTACGGCTCCGATCAGCAGCGAGCTGCCTAGCAGCAGTTTTCATTTATCAGTTTTAAGCTTTCAAACGAATTACCAAAGCCAAGTTTGAAGACTTAGTTTGAAAACTGGAAAATAAAAACTGGAAATTTTGGCTGCTTTAAGCAGCTTTGCTTTTCGCTTTGCTCTCCAGGGTCAGCTGGATCTTGTTCGGCGACTCGGCGGAAGAGAAGGAGAACGTCTCCTCCTCGCCTTTCCGGTCGATCACAATGGTCGAACCTTCGCGGAATTCCCCGCTGAGGATGCGTTCGGCGATAGGGTCCTCGATCATGTCCTGCAGCTTGCGGCGGATGGGGCGGGCGCCGTATTCCGGATCGTAGCTCAGCTTGGCCAGCAGCTCCACGGCTTTGGGCGTGGCTTCTATGCCGATGTTCCGAGGAGCGAGCCGAAGGGAAAGATCGCCGATCTGCAGCAGGACGATCTTCTGGATGCTTTCGTTGGTCAAAGGCCGGAAGACGATCGTTTTGTCGATGCGGTTCAGGAATTCCGGGCTGAAATGCTTCTTCATTTCCTTCAGCACCTGCACCCTCTTTTCGTCAAAGGCCTTCTCGGCTTCCTTGAGCTGGTTGTCCGTAGAAAGGTTGAAGCCGATGCGGCTGGCCTCTTCTGTCAGCTGCTTGGCCCCCAGATTGCTGGTCATGATGATGATGGTGTTCCGGAAATCCACCTTCTTGCCTTGGGCGTCCGTCAAATGTCCATCCTCCAGCACCTGCAGCAGCAGATTGAAGAATTCCGAATGGGCCTTCTCGATTTCGTCGAAAAGCACCACCGAATAGGGTTTGCGGCGGACCTTTTCCGTCAGCTGGCCTCCGTCCTCGTAGCCCACATAGCCTGCGGTGGTTCCCACCAGGCGCGAGATGTTGTGGCGCTCCATGAACTCGCTCATGTCGATCTTGATCAGCGCATCCTTGTTGTTGTAGACCTCGCGGGCCAAGGTTTTGACCAGCTCGGTCTTGCCCACGCCGGTGGGCCCCAGGAAGATGAAGGATCCGATGGGGCGGTTGGGCGAAGTGATGCCCACGCGGGAGCGGCGCACGGCCTTGGCGATCTCCCTCACGGCCTCCTCTTGGCCGATGATGGACTGCTGCAGCACGCCCTCTAGGCCGCTCAGTTTTTTCCCTTCGTCCTTCAGGATCCTGGAGACAGGAATGCCGGTGATCTTGCAGGTGATCACGGCCACATCGTTCTCGTTGATCTTGGCCTGCTTCTGCTTCTTCTGGTGCGCGGCCCGCATCTCCTCGATCTGCTTCTGAAGAGCTTCCTTCTCCTCCTTCAGTTTGGAGGCCTTCTCGTACTCCTGCTTCATGACCCGTTTTTCGATCTGCTTCTCTAGCCGGACAATCTCCTCCTTTTTCTCCTGCACCTCCGGCAAGGTGGTTTGCGATCGCACTCCTTTCAGGGCAGCGGCCTCATCGATCAGGTCGATGGCTTTGTCCGGCAGGAAGCGCTCGGTGATGTAGCGCTGGGAAAGCTTGACTGCCGCCTCGACGGCTTCGTCGGTGATCGTCAGGTTGTGGAAGCGTTCATAGGAGGAGCGCAGTCCTTTGAGGATCTTGATGCAGTCCTCGGTGCTCGGCTCTTCGGCCAGAATGGATTGGAAGCGCCGCTCCAAGGCCTTGTCCTTTTCGATGTGCTTGCGGTACTCGTCGAGGGTGGTGGCGCCGATGATCTGCACTTGCCCGCGGGAGAGCGCCGGCTTGAGCAGGTTGGCCGCATCCATGCTTCCTTCGGCCGATCCGGTGCCCATCAGGGTGTGGATCTCGTCGATGAAGAGGATGATCTCATTCTCCACTTTGGTGGCCTCTTCGATGATGCTTTTCATCCGCTCCTCGAACTCGCCCCTGTACTTGGTTCCTGCGATCACGTTGCCCATCGAGAGCGAGAGCACCTTCTTGTTCAGCAGCGAATCTGGCACCTGCTCGTCCACAATGGCTTGGGCCAAGCCCTCCACAATGGCGGTTTTCCCTACGCCGGATTCGCCGATGATGATGGGGTTGTTCTTGGTCTTGCGGTTGAGGATATGGATCATCCGCTCGATCTCCTTTTCCCGCCCGATGATGGGGTCGAGCTCGTTGCGCTTGTACTTTTCGTTCAGGTTGGCGGTGAAATAGTCCAAGGCAGGGGTCTTGCTGCCTTTTTTCTTCCGGCGGGCCTCCTGAGCTTCTTCCTGCGGGCCTCCTTCGGATTCCTCTTCCTCCTTGTGCTGGAAGGCGTCGGAGTAGTCTTTTCCCCCGGGGGAGAAAATGACCCCCTGCAGCCCCTGCAGGAAGCGGTTGAGCGAAGTGTTGATCTGCTGGGAATCCCTTTTTTGGGCGTGGGCCATCTGCTGGAACATCTCCTCGATCTGCCGCTTGAAATCCTCCGGGTGCACTTCCATGCTCTCCAGGATCACCGTGGCGGCGCATTTGCCCTGGGAAACCAGCGCGTACAGCAGGTGCTCGCTGCCAATGAAGGGGTGGCCGTAGCGGTGCGCGGTGCGCACGGCTTCCTCGATGATGGAGGTGAGGTAGGAGGACAGGCCATGCTGAACCCGTTTGGATTCGGGATCCTGGCTGGTGGCGGAGCTGAGGATGGTGCGCACGCTCTCCAGCGAAACGCCGGCACCGGTGAGGATGGAGAAGGCCAGGGAGCGGGGGTTGTCCAAAAGGCCCAGCAGCAGGTGCTCGCTGCCGATGTAGGGGAGGCCCTGCTTGCGGGATTCGCCTTCGGCCACGCTGAGGGCCTGCTTGGCGTTGGGGGTGAACTTGTCGAAGGGGGACATAAGTTGGGTTTTAATTTTCAATGCTCAATTTCCAAGCAAATGCAGGATCCACTTTCTGTCTAGAATCTCCAATCGTCATTCTGGATAGTTTATGCGCCGAGGCGTACAAGGCAGGTCTAATTTCCAATGAGGAGACCCTAGGGCCACTCACCGCTTCCTTAGCTTTTCATACTCCTCAACGGTTAGCCGAATGTCATTTAAAATTTTCCTAAGCAGCCCTTTGCTCAACGGTCGACTGTGGATGGGGATGACTGTGGTTCTGCCATCCGGATGTTTGAAAAATACATGAGATCCCTCGCCGTCTCTTTGGGAAAACCCTAATCCCACCAATATTTTAATCAATTCCTTCGCCTTGATCGGAACCAGTTTAGGCATGAGACAGCTCTAGATTCTGAATTCCCACAAATTTATTTTTCTGGATTGACTTGATGTTGCGCAGGCACAACTTCAGAACTTCAGAAAGGTTCTGGAGCATCTCTTCTTGGGTTCTTCCTTCTGCGTGACAACTGGGCACGGTGGGAACGGAACCGATAAACATTCCGTCTTCATCCTGCTCTATGTAAACCGTGAATTGGGCTGTCTTCATTGAAGAGGGATTAAGACTGCACAATCGTATCACGAAGATGGGATAAAGGAAAGGCAGTTCTCCCGCCTTCCCCTTAGGCTGCCAAAGGCTTTTCTCCCAACAGACCCAAAGCCTTTTCGGCATGGTTCGGGTGCACCTGCAGCTGTACTCCGCCCATGGCTTGCGACCACAGCCAATTGGCGGCCACAAGGTCCTCGTTCTGCAGCCGGCATTTTATGCCCTGGCTCTCCAAATAGCCCTTGTCCACTTGGGCATCCATGAGGTCCCGGTATGTTTGAATGGTGACGAGCATGGGCATAGGGATGGAGGTCAAGAACGTTTGATTCGATCCAGAAGAAGCTCGAACGTGTCGTAGCCTGAAGCCGAATTGAAGTGGCCCGCCCCGGGCACAAGCTCTATTCCCGACTCCAGTCGCTCAGCCAGTTCCTCCGCCTTGTTCAATGCGACGTAGGGGTCATTGTCCGAATGGAAGATCCCGAAAGTTCGGCAGTGGCTTTTTATCCGCTCCCAGTTGAAATGCTTTTGGGTAAAGGTTTCCATCGACAGGTCGAACGGATGCCCTATTTTCCCCACAAAGCCCGATATCAAAAAGGCAGCTTGGACGGGATGCTTTTCGATAATGCTCAGGGCAAAGGCGGCGCCTAGGCTATGGCCAATCAAGATCGTTTCGGGTGTGATCAGGCTTTCATATTTTTCAAAAACTTCCATCCACCGCTCAAGCGTTTGGTTTGCTGGCGTGGGAAAAGGCGGCACGACCACTGGGCGGCCCAGTTCCTCTAGCTCCTTTTTGAGCCATGGGAACCAGTTTTCCTCCGGGCAGCCTTCCACGCCGTGAAAGATGAAAACATTGGCCATTAGTTCGCAATTAATTCATGAAAATTCGGAGTCCGGCGCAGGCGAGATTTGCGAATCTCGCCTGCCAAGCAAAGGGTGTTGAATTAAAGTCTCGCCCCCAAAAAGCTCGGCTGTCCTCGAAGAAACTCCTCGATGCCCTGGGGCTTTTTCCCCTCCAGCTGCACTTGCCGCAGCAGCAGCAGGCCGCTGCCGGCCTGCACGGCAATCCCTTCTGGCACTCGCAGCACGCTGCCCAGGATTCCCTCGGAAGGATAGGGGGCCAGCGCGGCCCGAAGGAGCTTGAGCCGCTGACCTTGGAAAAAGGTGAAGGCCGAAGGCCAGGGGGTGAAGGCGCGGATCTTGGCCTCGATGACTTCCGCAGGCTCGCTCCAGTCGATCCGGCCATCCTCCTTGCTGATTTTGCCGCAGGCGCTCGCCTCGGATTCATTTTGAGCTTGGCCGGAAAGCCCCCCTCGCATGAACTCCTCCAGCGCATCGGGAATGCGCTGGCCGGAAAGCTGAGCCAACCGATGGTGCAGCGTGGCGGCGGTCTCCCCCTCGGCGATGGGGATCGCGAAAGAGGCCAGAATAGGGCCGGTGTCCATTCCTTCCTCCATCCGGATCAGCGTGATGCCTGTTTCGCGGTCGCGCTTCAGCAGGGCGCTCTGGATGGGGGAAGCTCCCCGGTATTTGGGCAGCAGCGAAGTGTGCACGTTCAGGCAGCCTTTTTTCGGCAAATCCAGAGCGACCTTTTTCAGGATCTGCCCGTAGGCCATCACTAGCATCAGGTCTGGCTCCAGGGCACTGATTTTCTCCAGAGCGGCGGATGAGCTGAGCCGCTCAGGCTGAAAAACAGGCAGGCCCAAGGCTTGGGCGGCTACCTTTATGGCAGGAGCAGTCAGCTCCATCTTTCGCCCGGCAGGCTGATCCGGCTGAGTCACCACCAGGGGGATCTGGAAGCGAGGGTCTGTGGCCAGCGCGCTCAGGAGCGGCACTCCTATCTCGGCGGTTCCGGCAAAGGCCAATCGAATCATGTGTGGGCAGGTTTTCCGGCTGGTTCTGATGCACCCACAGCTTAGCACATTCGCCTGGGCCAGGGGCAATTGCAGCTTTAAACTATTTGACTGCATTGAGCCAGTCCGATTGCTTGATGGATCGGGAGTTTGGGCTTAGATTAAGACCTTAATTTTACCTCCAAAAAATAAAACCATGCAATTTGACCAAAAGGAGCTATTGGCCATTGGCCAGATGATTCAGGAGGCCCAAAAGGTCCTTTTGATTTCGCACAAATCGCCTGACGGGGACACCTTGGGCGCCGGCCTGGGGCTTCACCATGCCTTGAGCGAGATGGGCAAGGCTCCCACTCTCTATTGCTTGGACAAGCCTTCCCCCGCCTTCAACTTCATGCCCAATATCGAGGCGGTCACTCAAGAGCTGGGGGATCCAAAAAGCTACGATCTGGTTTTTGTGGTGGATGCCGGCGCCACCCATTTGACCGGCCTGCACGAAAGCCATCCTCAGCTGTTCGACAAGAGCCTGCCGGTGGTGAATATCGACCACCATGTCTCCAACAATTTCTACGGCAGGCACAACCTGGTGGTGACCCATGCGGCTTCCACCACCGAGGTGGTTTTCGCGATGCTCGACGCCCTGGGCCTGCCTGTTAGCCGGAACACGGCCACCTGCCTGCTGACAGGGATCTACACCGATACCGGCAGCCTCATGCACTCCAACACCACTCCCCATGTGCTGCGTGTGGCTTCGCGCCTGTTGTCCAAGGGGGCCAATCTGCGGAGCATCTCCAAGGACCTTTTCAACACCACCCCGGTTTCCACCATGCACCTGTGGGGGAGGGTGCTCAGCAGCATTTACCAGACTCCCGACGGGGTGACCATGGCTGTGGTTCGCCAAAAGGATTTCGAGGAATCCGGAGCGGAGCATAGTCAGATCGAGGGGGTGGTGGACTACGTGAATTCCGTCCCAGGTGCTCAATACAGCGTGCTTTTGACCGAAAGGGGGGAGGTGGTGAAGGGTTCGCTCCGCACCCTGAAGGAGGAGGTGGATGTGGCTGCGATCGCAGGGGGATACGGCGGCGGGGGCCACACCAAAGCGGCCGGATTCAGCGTGAAGGGGCGCCTGGAGCAGGAGTTGCGCTGGAAAGTGATGTCCGAATGATCTGTGGCTCTGGGTTGAAAAGCAAACGCTTTCCCTTGATTTGCTTTTTCTCCTCGCCTACAATGGTCGAGCTGTTTTGGCCTCGGCTTTTGGCCAACGAATGTGCTCAGGTGGTGAAATTGGTAGACACGCCAGCTTGAGGGGCTGGTGACCAGTATATGGTCGTGGAGGTTCAAGTCCTCTCCTGAGCACCAACAAACAATCGTAGGTTCAAGCCTGGCCGCCGAGGGCTTGGCGCAGGAGGCTCCTTTTCTGAGCACCAAAATTAGAATTTAGAAGGCAAGCCAAGCAATTTTATTGCCTTTTTCTTAAAAAAGTTTTATTGTGCATTTGTTCATGGCCCCCTTGGCTCACTGGCCCCGAGCCTGCGCGGTGCAGGCTCTGCAAACCCCTAAAAAAGGAGGTGGCACATGAATCACGACATGTCGTCCCTACACGAATGGCCGATGCTGATTGATTCCTTCCTGGCTCATCAGTCTGTCCGCTCTCATTTGCCGGAGTTCCATGGCATCACGGACTTGGGCCTACGAGTCGCTCAGCTGCTCCGAAACCAGCCGCCTTCGGCACATCAAGAGCGTTTCCAGGCCATCGAAGATGCTGCGGGCTACGTCCTGATGCACCCCCCCATGGCGCCGCCTCCCGGAAGCAAAGTTCGGGTTTCGCTGCAAATGCGCGGACTCCCCGACCACGTTTCCCCCGCAAAATGGCTGGCCCTCCTGGCCTACGCCATACGCATGGATTTCCAGGTTGTGGATCCTGTCTACCTCCAGGCCTTGGAGAAGCCGACGGTCGATGTGGATGAGCTGATCCAGCTTTTCGCCCCGAGCTGAAAGGCTCAACCCGCTCCCGGCGCACCCGGGGGCCTTTTTTTTTAGTTTCAACGTATCCAAGCCCGGGAGCGCAACCCGGAAAGTCTTCTTTGTCGCAGGAAAGGGCTCCTGCTGCAGAAAATTTAATTTAGATTGACAAAATAAATTAAAGCTTATAAAATTGGCGGCCAAGGGGCACCTGCTTTGCGCTTCGGGCCCACTCTTGGATTCTGAAATTTCCGGATTACTTCAAGCTGTTTCTTAAACCCATGTTATATGAGCGAAATCACTCCAGGCACCCCTGAACTGGCCCGCAGGCTTATGGAAGCCGGAGATAGAGTGGCGCTTGCAGAAGCAGGCAGTGGACCCGTGATTCAATATGCCTTATCCGAACCCTCTGGCTCCTCCGGAATTCTCTTTGGGGGGTGTTTTCCCAATCATCAGAATCTTCAGCAAGCGTTGGGAAAGCCAGAAAAGACCCGCTCGGTTTCCCTAGAGGCAGTGCGCGAAATGATGAATTGTTTTTCCGCCATGCGAATGGAGGTGGACACCATACTGGTCTCCAGCTGGCAGATTCCTTCCTCCAAGCCTGTGGACACCCATGGCTGGATGGGGATTCAGCATAATGACAAGCGTCTCTTTGCTCACCTCACCCTGGCCGTGGGGCAATCCAGAGCCAAGGCTCGCGCGCTGATTGCCCACCTTGGCTTGAAGCTCCTGCTCTCCAAGGCCGATCCTGCTTTGTTGGAGGGTTGCCTGTATGCCGATCAGATGGAGGATGGAGAAGGAAAGCACCTTGTGGGTCCGGTGCTAGACCAATACAATCATCTTGTCCCAGGAGAGGAGCATTTGGTCTTTGTGAACGAATATGGTCAGATGATGCGCCCCTTGGATCGCTTTAGGGCGCCGGGTGGTGATGAGGAGTATATCTACAAAGGATCTTTCAATGTTGTCACCAACGCCCATTATAATATTGGCGAGGTTTCTACGACAGCGTTCGGAAAAAAGCCCGCCTTCATGATCAACGCCCAGACAGTCGATAAAGGGGGTGTTGATGGTGGGGAGATCGCCAGAAGGATCCAGATGATCAACGGCTTGGGCTATGGAGTCATGGTCTGCCGTGATGGCACCTTTGTGGGCAATTCGCGTATGTTTGCCGAAAAGGGCGTTAAAAAGGTCACTTATGTGGCCGGAGCGGATACGGCAAAGAGGCTGAGCCTGGAAGATATTCGAAATCTGAATGAGATGGGACACGTGATGTACGTGGCTGACCGGCCGGGATCGGAAGTACCCGACAACCCGCTTTTCCGTCGGCTTGATGTCGCGCCCATGCACGTCTCCAGCACGGCCATTCGAAATGGGGAGGTCAACTGGAGGGAATCCGTCCCCGAGCGTGTCCATGATCTTTACGAGGAGCTCTATCTTGGCGACCAGACAGCCTAAAGGTTTTTTTTGAGGAGATTAAAAACAATTCCTATGCACCAGCCAGAAGGCCGCAACTTGGATCAGGACGCCTTGGAGGCCTTGTTGGCTTTCAGGCTCTCGCATGTCCCAAGCCTTTCCGCTCCCGACCTGAATGCTTTGGCCAAGCGTATCCTGATCGTCAATGAAGCCTTGAGCGCCGAGTACAGGGAAAGGGTGACTCGGCTATTCGCCAAAGAAGGCTTGCTGATGGAAAAAGTCACTCCTGCCTGCGAGATTTTTGACGACAACCATTTCCTGGAGATTTGGTTCGCAGGCGGCCTAGCCGAATTGGGGGAGGGTCAGGCGGCGATCGAAAAGGGGATCGCGTCGGCTTTCCCGGGGCTGGAATTTCAGCGCAAGGACGATGAGGCTGAGGCGAGGTATTACGTGGATTTCCCTTCTCTGCAAGGAGTGCCACCAGAGGAAGTGAACTTGGATGAGCTTGAAGCCGAAATCGATGCTTGGGAGGATGGCGAAGAGGAAGAGGGTTCTGAGGCGGAGGCGGATGGTTTTGAGGAGTTCTTTGAGGCTCACAGGGAGGCTCACAGGATCGACTATGGGGTCGAAGAAGGCATCAGCTCCGGAGAGGAGGCTATCGCTCCCCACACTCTTTCCAGGCTGCGAAATCGCATGCTGAATCTGATCGAGCCGATTGGAAAACGCTACTGCGTCTTGCTGGGTTCTGCCTTGCGCAATGCGGGCGCCCCCACGGGATTGGTGGTTAGCGACATGAGCCCCCTTTGCCAAAAATCAGCCGACAAGAGCTTCCATTTCTCGGTCCAATTTTCTCCGACCTCAAAAGAAGGGCAACCTAGGGCGAAATGGAAAAAGGTGGAGGAAGCGATTCGTTCTGTTTTTTCGGACTCCTTTGAGTCTGATCCTATTTCCGGTAACTGGCGCTCTTATTTTGTTCCCCTGGGCGACTCCTCTGCGCTGGAGTTGCTGGATGCCATTTTGAAGAGCGAGTCTTCGTCAGATTAGGAAAGCGGAGGAAAATAGGCTAGAATGCTTCGGCGTAACCCGAATCCGAAATGCATTTTGCCGACGAAGCCCACATCAGCGTACGCAGCGGAAACGGCGGCGACGGGTCCTCCTCTTTCCGCCGGGAAAAGTACATCCCCAAAGGAGGGCCGGACGGCGGCAACGGCGGCAACGGCGGCAGCGTGGTCTTTTTGGCCGACCTCAACCTGAACACGCTGGTGAATTTCGTGAGCAAAAAGCACTTCAAGGCCGAGCATGGCGAGCCGGGCCGCGGCCGCGACCAGTACGGAAAGCATGGCGAGGATCTCATCCTGAAAGTCCCGGTGGGCACCCTGGTGCGCCAAGCCGGAACCGGCCAACTGCTGGCCGACCTGACCGAAGCAGGGCAGCAGATCGTTGTGGTGGAAGGGGGCTTGGGAGGCAAGGGGAACGCCAACTTCACCAGCTCCACCCGGCAGGCGCCGGATTTTGCTGAACTAGGCGAGCCGGGACAAGAGATGGAGCTGGAATTGGAGCTCAAGCTCATTGCCGAAGTGGCCATCATTGGCTACCCCAGCGTGGGCAAATCCACATTGATCAGCCGCATCAGCAACGCCCGGCCCAAGATTGCCGATTACCCCTTCACCACCCTGGTTCCCAATTTGGGCGTGGTGAAGGTGGGCGAGACGGATTTCGTGGTCGCTGACATTCCGGGGCTCATCGAGGGCGCGCACGAGGGCAAGGGCCTGGGCGACGCGTTCCTGAAGCACATCGAGCGCTCCCGCATTCTGGTCCATCTCATCGACCTGACCCGCGAACGCTTCGCCGACGATTACCGGGCTATCCGCCGCGAACTGGAGCTGTACAGCCAGACCTTGGCCCAAAAGCCCGAGATCCTTGCCTTTAGCAAGGCCGATGCCTCGATTCCAGAAATGGAGGCGGCGGCCGAAAAGGAGCTTCGAACCGTGATCGGCAAAAAGCAGCCGGTCTTTTTCCTCTCCGCCGTTTCCGGCGAGGGCCTGGAAAAGCTTTTGTATGCTGTCAAAGACCAAGTGCTGGCCGAGCGCCAAAAGCAGGCCGAAGCGGAGCTTGAGTCAGTCGAGCCGAAAGCGGAGCGCAAAGTGTTCCGGCCCCACCTGCAGATCTCGCAGACCCGCAACTACCACGTGGAAAAGGAGGGCGAAGCCTTCCGGGTCGTGGGCCGCCGCATCGAGCAGCTGGCGGTGATGACGGACATGAGCAAGCCTGGCGCCGTTTACCGCATGCACGACATCCTCAAGAAGATCGGGGCC
>CAYUUW010000035.1:0-14492 GCA_964448005.1 uncultured Candidatus Peribacteria bacterium | reverse complement strand
CACCAACGGCCAGATGGACGTGCACACCTCCGGCCACGCCCACCAGGAGGAGCTGAAGCTGATGTATTCGCTCATCAAGCCCCGCTGCTACGTGCCCATCCACGGGGAACTGTTCATGCGCATCGGCCACGGAGAGATGATCCAGAAGATCGCCGATCCCAAAATGCACCTCAACATCCTGCTGAACGGCGATGTGCTGGAAGTGGGGAAGCAGGGCATCCGCAAATCCAAGCAGAAGATCCCCGCCAACGACATCCTGGTGGACGGGCTGGGCTTCGGCGACATCGGCTCCAAGGTGATCCAGGAGCGCACGATCATGAGCACAGACGGCGTGCTGATCGTCTTCTTCCGGGCCTACGAGGAGACCAAGCATCTGATCGGCGAGCCAGACATCGTTTCGCGCGGGTTCGTGTATGTGAAGGAATCCGAGGCAATCGCTTCGGAGACCAAAAAGGTGGCCCAAAAAGCCTTCGAGCACCTGACCCAGAACAACCGGAACATCGCGATGAAAGATCTTAAAATGGAGCTGGAGCTGAAGCTCTCGACGTTCATCCGCAAGCGCCTCGGCCGGGAGCCGATGATTATTCCGATGATTATGTATATTTAAATCTGCTGTCAGCCGTCGGCAGTCTGCGGCAAGCCGGAAGACGAATTAGAAATGGGGGTTCTAAAAAAGAGATACCATGAAGTCGTTCAAAGATATTTTGGCCTGGCAAAAGGGACGAGAATTGAATTTGCTTGTCTATAAATTGACGGGAAAATTCCCCAAAGAAGAGCAGTTCGGTCTTACCTCGCAGTTACGGCGAGCAGCAGTGTCTTATGTTTCTAATATCGCCGAGGGCTTTGGGCGAAGGGGCCTCAAAGAAGCGCTTCATTTCTACAATATTTCCCGAGGTTCTTTGGAAGAAGTAAGATGTCAGCTGGTATTGGGCCTGGACTTGGGATATTTGAATGAAATGGAGTATGAAACAGCTGAAGCAATGTGCGAAAGCTGCAGCAAGATCCTGAATGGCTGGATGGAATCTCAGAAAAGCTTATTAAAAAGCTGACAGCAGCCCGCTGACAGCAGATTGTTGAAAAGCATGAAATATTTGGTTGTTTTCCTTTTAGGCCTGATCTTCGGCAGCTTCACCAGCGTCGTCATTGTGCGGCTGCGCAGCGGCGAGAGGGGAATCCTGGCGGGACGATCCCATTGCCCCGAGTGCCGGCATCGGCTGGGTGCTGCGGATCTGGTGCCTGTGCTGAGCTATGCGGCCAGCAGAGGAAAATGCCGCCATTGCGGAAAGGGCATTCCGGCCTTCTATCCTTTGCTGGAGCTGGGGATGGGAGCGGCTTTTTTGACGACTGGCTGGCTGGCTGGCTTCGACGATTACGCCACGCTGGCCGTTTTGCTGGCCATGACGTTCTTTTTTGTGCTGCTGAGCGTGTACGACGGGCTGTACCAAGAGGTTCCGGATGAGATATCCCTGCCGGCGATTGTCTTCTTCCTGATCGCCTTCCCTTTGCTGGGCCTCCACGGACCATGGGACGGACTCAAGGGGCTGATCGTCCCCACGCTGTTCTTCGGGCTGCTCTTTTTCGGCTCGCGGGGCAAATGGCTGGGAGGAGGGGACTTGAGGATCGGAGGCATCATGGGGGCTATTCTGGGCCACCCCAGGGTGCTGCTGGGCCTTTTTCTGGGCTATCTGCTAGGAGCCTTGTTCAGCGTGGCAGGACTTGCGACAGGCAAGCTGACCAGGAAGACGGCGATTCCTTTCGCCCCCTTCCTGCTTTTGGGGACCTATGTCGCCTTCTTTTGGGGAGAGGGAATCATGGACTGGTACTGGGGCATGATGGACTGAATGTCGACGATTGAGAATGGCTTTTAATGGCTTTTCTGAATGCTTTTTGTGAAAGAAGAGGACACCATGGACAGCTTGTCCACAAATGTCCATCATTCAAGTTGCTCAGGCATCGGACATTTATTGGCATAGCCCAGACAAAAGAAAAAGGCCCAAAGGGAGGGCCTTTGTTTCCCTCCTCACGGGAGGGCTTTTTCAATCCCGGCTAACGGGGATGGAGTTTCCCGTAGCAGGGGAGGCAGGAGCGGTCAGAATCATGAACGACGGAATTTCGACCTTGTTTCGCTGGTGGCAATATGGACTCCTTGGCTCGGTTGGGCCCGCGGCCACTCCAAAGAGATTGGAGGGCTTGGGGGCAAGGCGATTGTAGCAGCTTTCGCGGACGGCAAAAAGCCCTTTTCGCCAGGGATGGGATTTCGGGAAAAGATAGAAGAGGGCAGGTCGGTTAGACCTGCCCTCAGGGCCGCAAAGTGAGCCTTTGGCTCGGTGCATTTCAGCAGGGCGGTGGCATTCCCGTGGAGGTGTGGTCCGCGACCCTGTCACGGGCCCTCGGCGGGGCCAAGGTGAAGAGAATCATGTGGAACTCCTTGCCGGCTTGCGGGCCGGCGGTGTTGTCGTCGTCGAGGTGGTTGCTTCAGAAGGAACTGCCGGGGTCCAAGCCCAGGCTTTCGGACCGCAGACGCGGATCCAGACCGGGGAGGTCGGGCGACTCGGCGTCGGCCAAGGGCTCGGCGAACGCGCCGAGATACGTCATTTGTTTGCCCTTGTGTCCGAGACCTTCCGGACTGCCGCGATTATTGAATTGCTGTTCGTTGGCCATGGCCTCTCTCTTTCTTGGTCGGGTTGATGAGAGCACGCCCTGCTGTATGCCTATGATGCGGAGGGATCAGCCCCCCGGCATGCACTGGTGCAGCCAGCAGGGCGAACAAGATCATTGTATCAAACTTTACAAAATTGTCAATACATTTTTAAATAAAATAAAAAACGGGGCGGCGAACGCAAGAAGCCGCTTGATTCCACTGAGCAAACTCCCCTCGGCAAGGCTACTGGCTCACCGAAATCTCCTTGCGCTGGGTGAAGCGGGTGTTGCCTCCCACCAGCGTGAGCCGGGCGTAAAGCTGGTAGTCCCCCGGGGCGGGGCTGGCCCACACCAGGGAATGGCTCTCCGCGGAGCGTTGGGCAGGGGAAAGGGCCAGCTGGGCCACTACCGTGCGCTGCCCGCCGGCGGGCTCGGCCAGAAGCTCGATCTTCTCGAGCCCGGCGCGGTCGCCGGGGGCCACAAAAAGGGTGGCCATCACGGAATCCTCCCCAGAGAAATTCGAGCCGGACGCCGGGGAAATCAGCCGGGAATCGCCTTCCAGCACCTCTGCGCTTTCGGCCGCGCCAACCTTGATTTCGGCTTCGCCCTTGTTTCCGCTATGGTCCACCGCCACGGCCTTCAGGCTGTAATTTGCCGCCTCTTTGGGCTGCCATTGCCACAGGTAGGGGGCGGAGGCGTCAGATCCTAAGCTTTTCCCGTCGATCCAAAGTTCCACGGATTTGACTGCGCCATTGGCATCGGCGGCAGCCACCTGAATGGCCACGGAGCCCGCCAGCTTGAGCGACGCGTTTGAGGAAGGCGAGAGGAATTCGAGAGTGGGAGGAGCGGTGTCTTGGCCGATCTCCACCTGGACCGTGCTTTGGGAGGTGATGTAGAGCTGGTCCACCGCCACGGCCTTCAGGGTGTGGAAAGAGCCTGGGGCAGCACCCTCCGGCACGGCAAGGGTCGCCGAATAAGGAGCGGATGAAGCGCTTTGGACCTTTTCTCCGTTCCAATAGTAGTCCACCCGCCGAATGCCCCGTCCGGAGCTGGCGGAAACCCTAATTCCCAAGGCCGGGGGAGCCACGACCGCATTGGATCCAGGGGAAAGGATTGAAATGGAGGGGGCTTGGCTCAAGGATTCTGGAGTGTGCACATCGTCCTTTTCGGTGGGGATCCTTTCGTCCTGCCCATTGGCCTTGGCCCAGGCGCGCACGGCGTTTTCCCAATAGGGGTTGTCCGGAAGGATGGAATGGTGGACATAGAAGGCCTTCTTTTCCCGCGCTTCATCCGGAGTGTATTCGGTGGCCAGCTTGCCTGAAACTTTGTCGACCTCCACGATGCGGTAGGAATCCTCCACCTGATTGAGGATGGAGAAGCTGGCGAAGACCTCTTTCCGGATCTTGTCCTTGGGGGTGTACTGGGAAGGCAGCTTGCCTGAAAGCGCCGAAACGGAGACCCAGCGGATGCCTTCAGGCTTGTCGAAAGGCTTTTCCGGGAGGTCCTTGTGGGCCTCGATCATGAAATTCCGCCAAATGGGGGCGGCCACATTCAGGCCGTCGGCCTTCAGAGCCAGTTTTTCGCCCTTGGAATTGCCGGCCCACACCGCAGAGACCACATGCCGGGTGTATCCCACGGCCCACACATCGGAAGGGTAGATCACTCCTTGGGCATCCTTCTCCTTGTTGGCGGTGCCTGTCTTGGCGCCGTTGATCTGGCCCGGAATGGTGAGCTGGTTGCGCCAGAAGTCGCCGGGCCGGGCCTCGCGGTCGCTCAGGATATCGTTGATGAGGTAGGCCACCTCAGGGTCCAGCACCATTTCCTTGCGATCCGGCGCCCTGTATTCCTCCTCAATGGCTCCGTTGGGGCCCTCCACTTTTAGGATAGCCACAGGGTTGACCTTGTAGCCTCCATTGGCGAAAGTGCCGTAAGCCGAAGCCATGTCTATGGGGCGAGCGTCCATTCCCAAAGCGACCGAAACGCCGTAGCTGTCGTCGGGCAGGGTGGGCTGGATGCCCAGTTTGCGGGCCAGATCCAGCACATTGGGGACTCCGGCCAAATGAGCCGCCTTGACGGCCGGAATGTTCAGCGACGAAGCGAGGGCGGCGCGGATGCTGAGAGGCCCCCGGAAGGTTCCGTCGTAGTTCTTGGGCTCGTAGCTGCCGCCGAAGTTGGTTTTGACATCGTAGAGCACCGTTCCCGGCCCATAGCCCTGAAGGAAGGCCGCCGCATAGGCAATGGGCTTGAAGGAGGATCCGGGCGGGCGGGGGCGAAGGGTGACATTGTTCTTGCCTTCGATCTCGTCGTTCCAGTAATCGCGCGAGCCGACCATCGCCAAAATCTGTCCCGTCTCCGGATCCAGGGCAATGAGGCTGGCGTTGGATGCGCCGTAGCTCTTCTCGTTGGCTTCGGCCTGGTCCTGGAGGCTTTTCTCGGCCGCCGCCTGGTAGGAGGGGTTCAAGGTCGTGGTGACCCGAAGTCCTCCTTCCTCAAGCTTCTCCTTTCCGTAATTTTCTTCCAGGAGCTCGCGCACGTACATGACGAAATGAGGCGCGCTGATGTCGTCGCGGAAAGGAATGAATTCAAGCTTCTTCGCCTCTTCCACAGCCGCCTTTCCCTCTTCGGAGGTGATATACCCCAAATCGACCATCCGGCGGATGACCAGGTCCACCCTGCCGCTGGCGTAGATCTCAATCATCTCCTCGCCTTCGCCGAAAGAGTAGGTTTTGCCCAAAAGCCCCTTGGTAAGGTGCTTCGGGTCTTCATCCGCCAAATCCTGCTCCGAACGCAAGCCCTGCCTGATGATTTCCTCCGCGCCCAGGTTGATCTGAGCGTATCGGTGGTTGCCGTACGGAGAATAGTAGGAGGGAGCCTTGGGCAGAGCGGCCAGCACGGCGCTTTCGGCAATGCTCAGGCCCTTGGCCTGCTTTCCGAAGAATTTGCGCGCGGCCAGCTGGGAGCCGAAAATGTTGGATCCGTAAGGAATGCGGTTCAGGTACATCTCCATGATCTGGTCTTTGCTGTACTTGTGCTCCAGGCGAAGGGCCATGAGGATCTCCTTGAGCTTGCGGGTGTAGGTCCTCTCCGAGCTGAGGAAAGCATTCTTGATGAACTGCTGGGTGATGGTGGAGCCCCCGCGCGCAGGGCAAAGGCCCAATTCGGCGCAGACCGCTTTCGCGATGGCAGGAAGATCAACGCCCGAATGACGGTAGAACTGGTCGTCCTCAATAGCCATAGCCGCCATGGGAATGTATTTGGACATTTCGTCCAAGCCGATGCTTTCCCTGTTTTCGTCGCCGTGAATGCGATAAAGGACGTTGCCTTCCCTGTCCAGGATGACGCTGGACTGGGAGGCCACCAGATCCTTGATGTCATCGATGTTCGGAAGTCGAGGAATGACCCAGGCAAAAACGAAGAGCGCAAACAGAAAGAACGCCCCCAGCAGGGCGGAGGCCGAAAAAAAGGCGTAGCGCACCAGGCGCCTGGGGTGGCTGCGGAGCCTTGAGCAGAAGCTCCGGACCGTTCCGACGAGGCGGCTAAGGGGTTTTTTGGGGAGCATTGGGGGGGAGGATAAGGTAGCGTATGTTCTCCTTGAGCTTCTCTGCCCAATTGAAGCCAAGGGCTTTGACGTCGATCTTGAGCTTGTCTCCGCTGACAAGCCACTGGGGATTATGGTTGAGCAGGTTCACGACCTGAGGAGCCTTGACCGCTTCGCTCATCTGAAGAACGACTTCGCGGCCGGCCGCCCCGTTGGCGACGGATTTGACGTTCAGGAGCCCGGCCTGCTTGGCCCGGATCTTTATCTCAAGAATCTGGAACAGGGCGCTGACTTCCTTGGGGAAAGAGCCGTAGCGGGCAACAAGATCATCCCTCAGTTCGAAGAGCAAATCAATATCCTGAACGGAAGAAAGCTTCTGGTAGGCATTGATCTTTTCCTTGGTGTCGGGAATGAAGCTGTCGGGAATGAAGGCTGAAACAGGAAGCTCGATGGAAACGTCCTGCATCTCCACGCCGGAAGAGGCTTCGCCCCCGCTGCGCATCTCCTCGATGGTCTTGTTGAGCATGCGCAGGAAGTGGTTGACCCCGACCACGCGGATGGTCCCGTGCTGGTTGACCCCCAGGATATCCCCGGCCCCCCGAATCTCCAGGTCGCGCATGGCCACCTGGAAGCCGGAGCCCAATTCGCTGGCCTCCACAATAGCCCTGAGGCGCTTTTTGGCGTCCAGGCGAAGCTGGCGGGCCTGATAGAGGAAAAAGGCGTAAGCCTGGGTGCGGCTTCTGCCGATGCGACCCCTAGGCTGGTACATCTGGGACAGCCCGAGGTTCTCGGAATTGTCGACAATCAAGGTGTTGGCATTGGGAAGGTCAATCCCGTTCTCGATGATGGTGGAGGAGATCAGGACATTGTGCTTGCCCTCCTTGAACTCCACAATGCGCCTTTCCAGCTCCTGGGGGAAAAGCTGCCCGTGAGCGACCAGAAAGGAGATGTTGGGCATGAGCTTGCGCATCTTTTCGGCGATGCTCTCGATGGTTCGCACCCGATTGTGGAGGAAATAGACCTGCCCTCCGCGGTCGACCTCTTTCTGGATCGCATCGATGATCAGGGAGTGGCTGTAGCGGCGCACTTCGGTGATCACCGGCAGGCGTCCGGGGGGAGGGGTGGTGATGGTGGAAATGTCCCTCAGCTGGTTGAGGGGCAGGTTGAGGGTGCGCGGAATAGGGGTGGCGGTGAGGGTCAGGATATCCACCTGTCCGCGGATTTTCTTGAAGTGCTCTTTCTGTTGCACGCCGAAGCGCTGCTCCTCATCCAGAATGACCAGTCCCAAATTCATGAACTTCACGTCGTCCTGGAGCAGGCGATGGGTGCCGATCAGCACGTCCACCTCGCCTTTGCGGACCTTTTCCAGGATGATCTTCTGCTCCTTGGGGCTCCGAAAGCGGCTGAGCATTTCGATGCGAATGTCCTTGTGGGTGTCGCGCTTGAGGAAAGAGCGGTAATGCTGGTCGGCCAAAATGGTGATGGGGGAAATGAAGGCCACTTGCCTGCCTCCTTGAACCGCCTTGAAGGCGGCGCGCATGGCGACTTCGGTTTTTCCGAAGCCCACATCTCCGCAGATGAGGCGATCCATGGGCTGGTCGGATTCCATGTCGCGCTTCACGTCGGCGATAGCCTTCATCTGGCCGGGGGTCTCCTGGTAGGGGAATTCCGCCTCGAAGCGCTTTTGGGCCGGTGTGTCCAGGCCATAGTTGTGCCCCTTGAGCTGGGCGCGCTTGGCGTAGAGCTCAAGCAGCTCCTTGGCGATCTTTTGGGTCTCCTGCTTGATCTTCTGGGTGATGTTCTTCCATTCCACCGAGCCCAGGCGGGTGAGCTTGGGCTCATTGTCCTCTCCTCCCACGTACTTGCTCACCTTGTCGGCCTGATCGATGGGAATGAACAGCCGGTCGTTTTCCGCATAGGCGATTTCCAGGTATTCCCTGCGCACGTCGTCTATGGTCTTCTGCACCACCCCCAGGAAGCGCCCGATGCCATGATCCATGTGAATGACCAGATCGCCCACCTTCAGCCCTGTGAGGAAATCGAGATTGAGCTTTTCCGCGGAGTTTCTCGAGGAGGACCGGCTGAGGTTGAAGATCTCCCTGTCCGTGAGGAGCTGAACCCTGTATTCCGGATTCTGGAAGGAGGTGGGAACGTTTTCCAGGTTCCTGGCGTCGACCAGCCGTATTTTGGCCGAATCCCCGGCCTCCCTGGCGAAAAGAATGTTCTCTTCCTGGAAAATGGCCGCCATTTCCTCGATCCTTTTGGTCAGGATGACGGTGGTCCAGCCCTGCTGGGCCTTGTCCCTAAGGTCGTTGAGCAGATCGTAGATATTGTAGTACTTCAGCACAGAAAGATAGCGGAGGTGGAAGTACTCGTCCTCGTTCTTCGGGAAAGAGGTCAGCTGCACATACCACCCCTTGCTTTTGTTCAGCTCTTCGGCGAACTCGGCCTCCTGATCGTCCAGGTCGTCCGTCAGCAGAAGGTCGTTCTGGCCGAAGCTCTCCCACAGGCTGCTGTCTGCCTTCGGGGGAATCACGGGCAGGAAATCAATGGAATCCAGGGCTTGGCCAAGCTGCTTGGTGTCCTGGTCGTATTTCCATATTCCGGCGATCTTGTCGTAGTCCACCTCTATTTTCACCACATGGTCGTGGTTGAGGGGGTAGACGTTAATCACGCCTCCGCTCCGCCTGCACTCTCCTTTCTGCAGGGAGATGTCCGCGCTTGGCTGGTAGCCGATCTGAATGAGCCTGTTGAAGAACTCAACCACTCTCAGGTCCTGCCCCTTCTCGATCAGGATTCCTGCCTCCACAATGTCCCTGAAGGCGGGCAGCGGCAAGTGGATATCCGCCTTGCTGATAAGATAGATTTTCCCTTTGCCTTGGTTCAGGGAGGCGACCAGCTCATTGATCTTCCCTCCGGTTTCCGCGGAAAGCCCATCCAGGCAAACGACGGGCTTCTGCGCCCAGAAAACCAGGTGGTGGTGCAGGTCGTAGATTTCCTTGTTGTCGTTCAGGATCCAGAAGACATCCTCAATCTCCCGACTTTCCAGAAGCTCGCTGAGGAAATAGGACTTTGCCCCGTTGTTTCCCATCCCGGAAAGAACAAGGGGTTTTCCCTTGCGAAGGCTTTGGAGCAAAGCGCTGTGGACTGAATGGGGAAAAAAGGGGCGTATTTTCATAGCGAATAGGCCTCGGGGCGAATGGGAAAGAACTTAAAGCTTGAGAGGCATGATGATGTGGATGTAGTCGTCGGATTTCGACGGGCAGACCTTGACGGGCGAACTGGGCTGGCCGATCTCCAGCAGAACCTCCTCGGAAGGAAGGTGGGAAAGGGCGTCCAGAAGGAACTGGGAATTGAGGGCGACTTGACTGGCGGGCCCCTGGGTAGTGGAGGCAAGCTGGACCACCCCCTCGCCATGCTGGGTTCCCTCGGTGGTCAGCACCAGCGCATTTTCTTTGGCCGAAAGGATGACCTTGTTGTTGTTTTCTCTGGCAAAGAGGTTGATGCGCTTCAGGGCGGCGGAAAGCTGGAGAACGGAAAGGGTTGCCTTGGTTTCGGCGTTCTTGGGAAGGATCTGCCGGTAGTTGGGGAACTGCCCTTCAATGAGGCGGGTGGTCATCTGCAGGTTTCCCACCAGGAACATGGCCTGGTTCTTGGAAAGGACGATTTCCACGCCGGCTTCCGGATCGATCGAATCCAGGATGGAAGAAAGCTCCAGAAGCGTTCGGGCAGGGAGGATGCAGTCGATGTTTCCCGTAACATCGCTGACGGAAAGGGACTTCTCCGAGAGGCGGTAGCTGTCTGTGGCGGCCATCACCAGCTTTCCTTCGACAGCCCGCAGATAGACCCCTCCCAGGATCGGCCTGGTGGTGTTCAGGGCGGCAGCGAAAGCCACCTGCTGTATGGCCAAACGGAGCCGGGAGCAGGAGACCGTCATGGAGGACTCTTTTTCGACGGCGGGGATCGGCGGGAATTCCGAAAGGGGAAGCCCTTTTATCTTCGCGCTGGAATCGGAGGTGGCAAGCTGGACCCCGCCGTTTTCGGAGGAGATCTCCACTTTCTCGTCCCTGGAAAGGCATCCGACGTATTGGGTGAGCAGCCTGGCTGGAAGGGTGACGCCGCCCTCGTTGAGGATTTCGGTCTCGATGGAGTACTTGATGGCGACCTCCAAATTGGTTCCGGCCAAAAAAAGCCTTTTCCCTTGGGCGTTGAGCACAACATTGTTAAGGATGGGCAGGGTGCTGTTGGCCCCGACCGCTTTGCTGACGATGTTCAGCGCAGCCAGAAGATCGCGCTGAATGCAGGTGAGGCGCATCCGTGAGAGTTACTGCTAATTTTCCCAGACACTCTACGTGATCCGTGCTTTTTTTGCAATGCACATTTGTTCATGTTTTCTTTTTGATGCTCTTTTGTTTTAAATTAAATAATTTATTAAAATAGCATTAGTAAAGAAGAATTTACATAGGCTGAAAAAGATTGCCCAGCAATAAGGCTAAAAATCCCTTTCAGGAAAGCCATAATTCTTGTTGGAGCAGGAGGAAAGAAGCGCTTCCTGTGGACAGCAGGCAAAGAGAATCAGTCAAGGCCCGCCACAAGCCGCTTGGCCGACGCCTCAGACCCTTAGCCCGTTCGGCTATGCTTGTCGCGGAGCTGTCGAACTTGGACAAAAAATGTGGACAGTCAGCCTTGGCCATTTTCTTCAAGGATTGTTCATAAGTTGTTCAGGAAAAGCGAAAAGCTCCTTTGAGGCCCAGGATTTTCCCCAAAATCAGGATGGCAGCTCCAGGAAAGGAATTTCTTTCCACCCTGTCCAAAGATTTCAAGGCCATGCAAGCTCCTTGAGGCCGCCTGTTTTTCTGCACAGCCTATTCCACAGGCTTGGCGTAGACAACGTAGCGCTCCCGAATGCTGTCCGGAGGCCAGCAGGTGTACAGGGCAATTTCGTTTTCGCTGCGGTTTTCCAGCAGCTTCTTGTCCTGGCTGGCTGGAATGATCTCGGATTTGTAGATCTTGTAGGCGTAGCCCTTTTCCCGGTAGTTCACGTAGATCATGTCCCCGTCCGCCAGCCTGTTGATCTGCCGCAGGATGGTGGTGTAGGGCGATTTGTCCCAGCTGTAGCTGGAGGAGTGGCCGAAAAGAATGGTCTTCTTTCCTTGTCCGGGCCGGGAAAGGTAGCTCCCCAGGCCGTCTTTCAGAATACTCAAGGCGCCTTTTTCATTGTAGAGGTCGGCGAAACTGACTTTCAGGCCGATGATGCCGAGCTTGGGGATGGTGACGGTGTATTCGTCCGAGCTGGCCGGGAACGGCTCGATGTATTGCGGCAGGCCGCTTTGCTGGATGGACTGGAGCCGATGGATGACTTCGGCGAATTCCCCCCGGGTGATGAGCTGGCCGGGGTGGTAGAATTTGCTTTGGCTGATCAGGTTGTGCTCGTACGCATAGGAGAAGTAGGGCTCGAACCACTCCCCCCGCTGAACCAGCAGCAGCGGGTTTTGGCGAAAGGTCGCCGACCCCTCCTCGACGCCGTGGCTTTCCAGGATCACCTTGAGGGCTTCGGCGAAATTGATGCTGCTTGCCGGCCTAAACAGGCCGTCCGGGTAGCCCTGGATGATCCGGTTTTGGCGGGAGACCTCCACGAAAGGCGCGAACCATTCCTTCAGCAGCACATCAGGAAAAGCCGCATAGCGGTGGCGATTCATCCGATGGTGGTCCAGGGCGCTGGCTATGGTCGACGGGTCGAATTGGGCCCCCACCAGCATCTTCACGGCTTCGGCCCGGTTCAGGGTCCTTTCCGGCCCGAAGCGCCCGTCCGGGTAGCCTTGGACGATTCCCTTTTCCGTCAGGTCCATCACGGCCTGGTAGTGCTTGTGGCCGGCGGGCAGATCCGGGTAGCTGCGCGCCGAAGCCTGGCCCGCCAGGAGCAGGAACGAAGCCAGTGCCAATGCCAAGCGGGCAAAGGGAGCCATGCTTTATGGATGAGCGGGTTGGAATTTATATTAACATTTTTCAATAAAAAGTCAACACAAACCTTCTTTGCCGCCCCTCAGAATCAATTATAGGGTCTTGCGCCAGGGGACGCAAAAAAGAATCCCGCCCTCCGTATCCCGAGCTATCGGGAGTAGGGGGCGGGAAAGGGATCAGAAGTGGATGCCGCAGAGGGCCAACGCAGCGAGCGTCAGTCCGCAGACGAGCTTCCCTTCCGTGACGAGCTCCCGGATCTGAGTCGGAGTGAACAGCTTGACCTTGCCGAAGGATTCAGTGGCTTCGGGTTTTGGTTCCACCATCCGCCTGATCTCCGATTCCACCACGTACTGGGCGTGGGCGAAGAAGGTGGTGTTGGCGTTGACCTGACCTGCGATCCGTTTTCGACCAAGCACGAACCCGGCCTCCTCCTCGGCTTCCAGCTTGGCTGTGCCAAAGATCAAAGATTCCAAATTCGAGCCGTCGAGATCGGGAGCCAGGCCCCGCGGGGCCTCCCACAAGAGGCAGCCCATGCTTTGGGCCATGAGATACCAGCCTTGTCGGCACGAATCCAGCTGGGCCACGTAGTCGCTGCCGACTCCTTTCGGCCGCGGCCCATTGGGTCGGCCGACTTGCACCAGACCAATCTTGCCTCCCAGGCGGCAGATGACGATGGAGCCAGGGCTTTCCACGATCAAGGGCTGGTCGTAGAGAGCTTGCCCCTCTCCATTCAGATGAACCACCTGGACGATGCCGAAGCCCATGGGATTGTACGATCCCTGAGCCCCTGCTGTCGGCTGCCACCCGATGACGGGCACATCCGGATCCTCGGGTTTCTTCTTGGGCTTCATCATGCCCTTGTGCTCGTCGCCCAACAGAACGATCCTCTGTTTTTCGCTCATCTTCCAGTCTCCCTTTGATGTGTTGTACTCCGGCCCCACGTGGGCTGGAGAAGACATTATTACATTTTTTATGAAAAAAGCAAGCTTTCTAAGTGTGGCTTTGACTTATAAAAATCAAAATGATACCATTTAGGTATCTAAATGTAATCTATTAGTATTACTTCTGCCACCATCCGCCTGGACGACGAAACCATGAAAAAAGTCAAAAGAATGGCCAATGAGCTTGGATTGAGCTTCAATTCCTTGGTGAACGCCTTGCTCCTAAAAACGATTCGCGAAGGCGGCGTCGACTTGAGAAACCCGGCCTTGAGCGAAAATGGCTTCACCCAGGGCTTCGAAAATTCTCTTTTGGAGGCTGACAAACAAGAGAATTACCAAAGTTTCGATTCCATTCAGGCCATGCTTAAGACAGCCAGAAAATGAATTTGAGGTATTCCAAGGAATTTCTGAAAGACATCTCTCGCCTTAGCGAAAAACAAGCAAATCAGCTTGAAGAAAGGCTTGAGCTTTTTACCAAAAATCCCGTAGACCCGATCCTCAACAACCATAAGCTGAAAGGCAGGTTGAAATATTATCGGAGCATCAATATTACGGGAGACGTCAGAGCTGTTTTTAGGGCAGAAGGAGCTGATACCAAATTCGTTCGCCTTGCCACGCACAGCGAGCTTTATGGCTGATGAACGAAAGTGGGGGTTCTTCCTTTTCGACCATCTCAAGGTCTGAGCGACAAGAAAAAACATGGATTCCGTGTCGGGCCTGCCTGCCCTGCCTTCGCCGTAGCAAAGCCACGGCTTCGCGCAGGCAGGCGGTAGGCAGGGCAGGGAATGACGGGTAGGGGGCGGATTCCAGCCAAGATTCTTCGCTGCGCCCTGCCCGTACGCCTCGGCGTATAAACCGGCAGGCAGGTCTGAATGACGATTAGATCGAGCGTTTGGAGGTGTCCGCATTGGCCGTATTCTCCCCCATCACCAGCTCCTGCTTCAGCTGAACCAATTTGCCGTCCGGCACATCGCGGTCCACCAGCACTCCGCCGCCGATAAAAGAGTTTCGGCCGATCTTCACCCCCGGGTTCAGGGAGGCGCGGATGCCGATGCGGCTGCCCGAGCCGATCACCGCTCCCAGCTTCGTCCGATGCGTGTCCAGGCGATCCCCCTTCACCGTCATGCGGATGCTTCCTTCGTCGTGCCTCAGGTTCCCCGTCACCGCGCCTGCGCCGAAGGACACATTGCCGTCCACCACGCTGTCGCCCACATAGTTGGAATGGGTCCACACCCTTTCGCCCAGGTAGCTGCGGGCCACCTCGGTCCCAAAGCCCACCACGCCCCCCGCCCCCACCATGCTGCCGCGCACCAGTGCGTTGTTGGCCACCACAGCGGTCTTGCCGATATAGGCTGGCGCTTGGATCACCGCATGGTCGAAAATCCTCGCCCCTTCTTCGATCACCACGTTGC
>CAYUUW010000034.1:0-15150 GCA_964448005.1 uncultured Candidatus Peribacteria bacterium | reverse complement strand
GGGAAAGGGGAGACTTCCATTGAGGACGACATGCAGACCCAGTCCCGCATCGCCATCGACGAGTCCGACCTGATTCTTTTCGTGGTCGAGGGGGGAGGGGATTTCATGCCCCAGGACTATGCCGCCGCCGAATTGCTGAGAGGGAAGGCCAACCAAAAGCCGGTTTTCCTGGTCGCCAGCAAGTGCGACAGGCCTCTGGACGAGGCCGAAGAAGCCGCTTTCTACCGGCTGGGGCTGGGGGGGCCGCACCAGGTTTCCGCCTTTCACAAAAGCGGCCTGCAGCAGCTGATCGGCGAGATTGTGGAGACCCTGGGGCAGCGGCATTTTCTAACCAAAGCCGAAGCCCGCAAGCAGGTCGGGCGAGCTCCGCAGGGTGACACTCCTCCTGACATCGCCCTGGTGGGGAAGCCGAATGTAGGAAAATCTTCCCTGATCAACGCCTTGCTGAACAAGGACAAGCTGATCGTTTCCCCGATCCCCGGCACCACGCGCGACAGCACGGACAGCCTGGTGATCCGCAAGGGCAAGGGCTACAATTTCATCGATACGGCGGGCCTCAAGCGCGCCGCCAAGACCGAAATGGGAATCGAGAAGTTCAGCGCCCTGCGCTCCATGAGCTCCATTGAGCGCTGCGATGTGGCCCTTTTGGTGCTGGACAGCAGCCAGCCCATCAGCAACCAGGACCAGCACATTGCCCGCTACATTGTGGAGGCAGGCCGGGGCCTGGTGATCTTGGCCAACAAATGGGACATCAAGGGCAGCGAGGAAAATGATCTGGAGCGCCGCAAGAGCTACACCAGCCGCCTCAAGAAGAATTTTCCCTTCCTGTCCTGGGCTCCTGTGGTTTTCACCTCGGCCACGACCAAAAAGAACCTGACGGCGGTTTTCGATCAGATCGATTTGGCCCTGGAGGAAAGAAAAAGGCGCATTCCCACGGCGCAGCTCAACAGCCTGGTGCAGCAGATGGTGCAGGAGCACGCCCCCACGGGCAAAAGCCGTACGATTCCCAAGCTCTACTACATCACTCAGGTGGAGACCAACCCTCCGCACTTCGTCATTTTCGTGAACCGCAAATCAGCGTTCCATTTTTCCTACCTGCGCTACCTGGAAAACCGCCTCCGCGAACGCTTCGCCTTTACCGGGACGCCTGTGGTGCTGGAATACAAGGAGAAGGAGAGGGATGAGGACAGCCGGTTTAGTCGGAAGAGGAAGGGTTAGGTGAAATATCGATATCTCCATGGATTGGATTACTATTTCTGACATCAAAAGCTGGCCAAAACTAAAAAACAGACAGTGTCAAGACACATTGCCGGAATTAGTGAGTCGCTTGGTTTTGGCTCATACAGTAACTGGCCTTGAAGAATTTAGATTTCCTAGCGGCGATGGTGTCTCGTCTGGCGGATGGGATGGTCGTCTGAAAACTCCTATTACTTTTCCTTATTTTCCCGCAGGTGTTTCGGCTTGGGAGATGAGCTCTGAATCGTCCATAAAGGCTAAGGCAAATAAAGATTTTTTAAAACGGAGCAAGGGCCCAAAGGATGTTGACCCTAGTGAATCTACATTTGTGTTCGTTACCCCTCAATCATTTGATAAACGTGATAGCTGGATAAATGAAAAAAGAAAAGAGAAGTCTAATAAATGGAAAGATATAAAAGTTATTGCTGCAAGTGAATTAGAACAATGGATCCGTCTTACTCCAGCCGTTGGTCTATGGTTAGCGCGCAAGCTAGGTAAGTTACCAATAAATGGAGAAAAAGTTATTGACATTGAATTTATTTGGGATGAGTGGTCTGCAGGAGCAACTCCAGCGATAACTCCGGAGCTTGTTATTAGTGGTCGCACTAATGATAGGGATTATATTCAGAAATGGCTCGGGGAGAGCCCAGCAATTATCGAGGTACAGGGTGATGATACTGATGAAGTTTATGCCTTTTTGTATTCAGTGATTGCCACACTTCCGGGTGCTGATAGGGGTCAGGCGCTTTCTCGTTGTGTATATGTTGATAATCTTTGGGCGATGAGAACGATTATCAATACCTTTGTGTGTCCTCTTATTATTGTTTGTCCTGAAGAGTGCGAAAAGGCAGCACGTTTGGCTCGTGATAAAGGTCATCATGTTTTCATTGCCAAAGATGCGACTTCCATTTCTTCCATTGGGAATATACATCGATTATCAAGGCCTAAGCGTGAAGAAGTTGAGACTATATTACACGGGGGTGGATTATCTAAAACTGATGCAGATAGGATAGCCCGTGACTTTGGTCGCAGTATTCCGGTTCTTCATCGTCATATAGTAGCTTCGGGTACCCCAGATTGGGTAAATTCTGATGCTTCAAGGGTGCTTTTGCCTGCGTTGTTTGCTAATGCTTGGAATGAAAATAAGAAATCTGACTGTGATCTAATTGAGGTACTTACAGGTAAAGATTATAAGATTTTTATTGATAAGCTTACACCTTTCTTGTCTGTTGATGATGCGCCTCTGCGAAAGGTTGGTAGTGTTTGGATGATAAAATCGCCTTTAGATGCATGGTATCTTCTCGCTCCATACCTTTCACAAGATCAACTTAATCTTTTTGAAAAGGCTTTACTAGCTACACTAACAAAGACAGATCCAAAATACGAACTTGAGCCTGATAAGCGTTGGATGGCATCCATATATGGTAAGGAAAATCCTTATTCAGAGTGGTTGCGTACAGGGTTAGTTGAATCATTGTCTTTATTTGCCGTGTTTGGTGATAAATCTCCAAAGATAGCCTCAACTCAATCATTTGCCGACCATATTGTAGAGGAGATTTTTGCTAATGCTGATACTTGGGAGGCATGGGCTTCATTAAAAGATACAACGCCTTTACTTGCCGAAGCATCACCTGAAAAGTTTATGCATGCAGTTGAGGAAAAATTGAAATCCTCTCCAAAGCTATTTCAACAATTAATGGGGGATGATTCAGGTATCTTTGGTGAATGTCGGCATTCAGGCTTACTTTGGGCTTTGGAGGGGTTGGCATGGAGTCCTGATAATATTACTCGGTCAGTAAATGTTTTGGCTGAGCTTTCAGATATTGATTCTGGTGGCCGTTGGGCCAATCGACCATTAGGCAGTCTACGCAATATATTTTTACCCGGTTTTCCTCAGACACATGTAAAACCTGCCGAGCGTATCGAAGTACTCAAACAACTCGCTGCTAGATTTCCGAATATAACATGGCAATTTGTTTCAGATTATTACGATAGTCTTTCTTTTACTGAGTCACACCGTTTAAGGTGGCGAGATACAGGTGGCCATCGTCGTGGTCATGAAAGGGAAGGCTCTGATGAGCACCAAGAATATATGCAAGGGCTTCTTCCGATAATGGAGGAGCTTACATGCGATAGGAAAAATATTCTCTCTTCACTTGGTATTTTTATTAGACTATCTCCTTTCGTGAGGAAGAAATTGCTTAGCACGATAGAATCTTTAGGTCCATCTACCCTATCAAAGGAAGAGTCTGCCTCATTACTTGCTGAGGTGCGAGACCGATTGAACTGGATTAAGAGTTATGGTGAGGAGAATTTTAGTGATGACATAGCCCCTTTAGAGCGGATATTAAGTAAGTTTGAACCCTCTGATGTAATTGAGCGAGTTGGCTGGATTGTGGCTACCCCTTCACCAACGTTGCCTCAAGGTGATCCTAAGGATTATTACGATAGGGAAGAGTTAATCAAGGTAGAACAAAAGAAAGCAGCTCGTGCGATATTGGATGAAGCTGATATTGGTAGTATCTTTGAGTTCGCCTCCAAGGTTAAATATCCAGGTAATTTTGGGTATTCTCTAGGAGTTGCGGTTAATAATGTTAAAGAAGATCATAAGATTTTAGAATCAGCTATTAAACATTCTCATGAGATGTCTTACTTTTTTGTTGGATATGCTCAAGGTCGCATAAATGTTGTTGGCCCTGCTTGGGTTGATCAGCAAATTGAATATCTTAAAAAAAGGGAAACCTATACACCAGAGCTTTGTGCCCTTATGTATATGGGATTACCTGAGGGATTGGAGACATGGAAGAAAATTGGACTGGAGGGACAAGAAGAAGAAAATGCTTATTGGAAAAGGGCGAGTGGCTATTCGCGCTTGGACAAAGATGCAGACGCACCACTTGCAGTTGAAAAACTTTTAAATGCCAAACGTCCACTTATAGCCCTTAAGATTGCTGGCGATCCTAAGGTTAATATATCTAGCGACTTACTTCAACGCTTAATTCAAGAGCTTTTGGATACAAAAGACAGCGGGTTGAATTCTGACTCTATGAACACGTTCTATCTTGGACATGTATTCAATCAATTATACCAAAAGAATGAACTTTCTATTCAGGAGATGGTTCATTTAGAATGGCCATTTGCCTTAGTTTTTGAGGAAATGCAAAGGTATATTTCTGCACCCATGGCAATCCATAGGGCATTGCAGACCGATCCTCAGTTTTTTGCCCAGCTTGTGAGCTTCATTTATAAAGGCGACGATAATTCAGAGCCTCCAAGCAATGAAAGAATTGATAAAAAAATAATAGAGAATCGTGCACAGTTAGCTAGAAAAATTTTAGATTCATGGTATTTAATACCAGGAAAAGAGGACAATGGCTCAATTGATGAAGAGGGGTTTAATAAGTGGATTGAAGCTGCTCGGGAGCGCTGTGAAAAAACAAAGCATACTATCGGATGTGATATTCAAATTGGGAATTTGCTTGCGCATGCGCCTGCCGATCCTGCTGATGGTAAGTGGCCACATATTGCTGTGCGCAACTTGATTGAAAAATTAAATAACCAGACAATAAATGAGCATATTCGAGTCGAGATATTCAATAGCCGTGGTGTGGTCTCTCGTGGCTTAGGGGATGGCGGTAGGCAAGAAAGGGAATTGGCCGAAAAATATAGAAATATATATGATGCACTGAAAGTTCGATGGCCACGCACCGCCTCGATTCTACGTGAGTTGGCAGAGGGGTATGAGAGTGAGGCAAAGAGGGAGGATATTGATTCGGAATTAAGAGATCTTCGATAGGATTAGAATTATTGATGAGAAATTTTGAAAAGGTTCTATTCGGAAAATAGGCGGCACTCTTTACGTGCTTGACGGAAGCATGCACTTAAAAAGCTTCGCGAGATTACTATGCGCGGAAGGCGCTAAATGAAAATCTCCACATCGACTAAGTATTTGGCTTTGGAGGGATTGATCCAGTAGGTATTCCCGAAGAGGACGGAGCCGAAGACGAACCATTCGCCAAGCCCAGCACGTAGGCATCAAAATCCTTGCCGTAGCCGACCAATTGCCCGTTGACGATGAAGGTTGGCGTGGAATCCACCCCCAGCTGGCTCCCTTTGCGCGCCTGCAGGAGGGCTTTTCTCTGGACGGATTTGTCCTGCATGCAAGCCTTGAAGGATTCTTGATCCAGATTCATGCCCTGGGAAATGGTGAACAGCAGATCCTCGTTCAGCTGTTCCTGCCCTTTAAAGACCTCCTTCACGTATTCCCAGAACTTGCCCTGCTTGGCGGCGCATTCGCTGGCCTGGGCGGCAGGCAAGGCATACTCGTGCCCAGGAAGGGGAAAGTGGTAGAATTCCAGGCGGAGCTTTTCCGGGTTGTTCCGGACCAGCGCCTCCACCAAGGGGCTTATGGTTGCGCAATAGGGGCATTGCAGATCGGAGAACTCCTGAATCGTCACCGGCGCAGTAGGGCTCCCTAGGGTCTGGGGGGAAGTGTCTACTGGGCCTCCGGAGGAGCAGGCGGCCAGCAGGAAGAGGGAAAGGAGGCTGAGCGGAGCAAGGGGCTTGCGCATGGCTGGGTTTTTGATAAGTAGTTTTCTTTATTCTAAAGCATTGCTACCCTATAATCAAATTCCCATAGATTCCGAATAGTGGACCGTATTGTAGGACCTGTGGTGGAAACCACAATTCGGACCACTATTCGCTCCACGATCGGAATCACAACCGGATCCACAATTGGAAATTAAAAATTGATAATTCGTAATTATGTCATTGTACCTCAAATACCGGCCGCAGGATTTCGGGAGCATGGTGGGGCAGCAGCATGCCATCCAGACCTTGCGGAACGCCCTGATCCAAAACAACCTGGCCCACGCCTACCTTTTCTGCGGCTCCCGAGGGACAGGAAAAACCTCCTTGGCCCGCATTGTGGCCAAGGCCCTCAACTGCCTGGCCCGCAAAAGCGACGGGGAGCCTTGCCATGCCTGCGAGATGTGCCAAGCGGCGGCGCAGGGGCGGCTGGTGGATCTCATCGAGATCGACGCGGCCAGCAACCGCGGCATCGACGAGATCCGCGACCTGCGGGAGAAGATCCTTTTCTCCCCCTCCCAAGCCAAGGCGAAGGTCTACATCATCGACGAGGTGCACATGCTCACCAAGGAGGCCTTCAACGCCCTGCTCAAGACGCTGGAGGAGCCGCCGGACCATGCGTATTTCATTCTGGCCACCACTGAATTCCACAAGATTCCCGAAACCATCGTTTCCCGCTGCCAGCAGTTTGTCTTCCGCCGCATCGAGCTGGAGGATATTGCCAGGCGACTGGGGGAAATCGCCGGCAAAGAGGGGATTTCGGCCGAAGGGGAAGCCCTGCGCCTGATCGCCAAGGCGGCCAACGGAGGCCTGCGCGATGCGATTGGGCTATTGGAGCAGATGGCTTCGGCGCAGGAAGGATCCTTGGTCGCCTCGCAGGTGGCCAAGCGCCTTGGCATCAGCGGGGAAAGCTCGCTGGAAAGCTTTGCTGCGGCCCTGAGCCAATCCCAGGCGGCCCAGGCCATCGAGCTGCTGAACCAGATCTACAGCGAAGGGCAAAGCCTGAGCCAGTTCTGCGCCCAGTGGCTGGAGTACCTGAGGGGGAAAATGCTCGCCTGCCTGGACGAGCCTCAGAAGCTCTCGCGCCTGCTGGAGTGGATCGAGATCTTCACGCAGGCCAAGCACCAGCTTTCCCAAGCCACGCTGCCCCAGCTCCCGCTGGAGATTGCCGCAGTCAAGGCCTGCCATTTTGGGTCGGCCGCAAAAGGGGTGCGTCCTGCCCCTGCGCCTGCCCAAAGCCTCCAGGCGGAAGCCGCTCCGGCGCCAAAGCTCCCGATTCAGCCCGCCCCCGCCCCCATTTCCGTTCCTGCCCCAGACGCCCCTCCTGCGGCCCAGCCTGCTCCGCCCTTGGCGCCCCTTTCCCTGCAGCGCATTCAGGAAGGGTGGAGGGAGATGCTGGAATCCATCGGCACGCCTTTTTTGAAAATGGCGCTGATGGACGGTCTGCCCTGCGCCTACGAGGACGGAGCGCTCAGGATCGAATTCAATTCCAGCACGCTGATGGGGAAGGTCGAAAGCCCCATCCAGCATCAGGAGGTGCTGGAGGCTTTTGGAAAATTTTTCGGAGCCAAGCCTTTGCTCAAGCTCTCGGTCCGCAAGATTCCTCTCAGCTCCGAGGCTTCGGCGCCCGCGCCAAGCTCGCCTATGCAAATGGCGCAGGAGGTTTTCGGGATGGAGGCAGGGAATTGAGCCAACTATTCCATCTGGACCTGAGCGCCTATGCAAAATGAAAAAGCGGAGATCAGGGCGAAGCTGATAGAGCTTCGCCAGGCTATCGGAGCGCCTGAGCGCGAAGAAAAGAGCCGGGCCCTATGCCACCGATTGAGCCAACTTGAGGCATTCCAGAAGGCGCAGCGCATCCTTGCCTACTACCCCCACAAAGCAGAAGCGAACCTTTTGCCTTTGATCGAAGCCCACCCGGAAAAGACCTGGTTTTTGCCCAGGCTTGTTTCGGGCGCGGAGTTCGTGGCCATTCCCTGGGTGAGGGGAGGGGAGCTGGAGCAGAATTCCTACGGCCTGTGGGAGCCTCCTCTGAAAAATCTTCCCGCAGACCCCTTGCTGCTTGATCTGATCTTGGTTCCCGGCCTGGCTTTTGATGAGCAGGGCCATCGCCTGGGCATGGGCAAGGGCTACTACGACAGGTATCTTAAAAAAACACCAGCCGCCTTTAAAATAGGCATCGCCTTCGCCGAGCAAATCCTTGCCCGGGTGCCGCAAGAGCCTTATGATGTAGCCATGGACGCCGTGGCTACGGACGAAGAAGCCTTTTTCTGTCACGCTCCTGCATTGTCATTGCCATCAACCCGCAGCCCATGGCCCTTGATCCAGCCACCATTGCCGAAGAGCGAGCCAAAACGCCTCAGTTCGAAGCGGAAGGAGTGGTGACTTCCTCGAAACTGGTCGATGATTCAAGCGAATGCCTTCATTCCTACCAATCCAATTTGAGCACAGACGAGGGAAGGCTGGCTTTCCGATACACCGTCACCACCGGGGAGCCCTGTACGATTGACGCCGTCTACAGCTACCTGGGCGGAGCGCCCTTTGAGGCAGGGGCCATGCTGAAGCTCAGCCTGACCCAGGAAAAGCCTTTCCACATGGTCTCCTACCAGCGCACAGGCTTTCAGCAGGTGGAGGCGCAGGCCTCGGCTGCCTGGATCCTCCCGGCCTCTGTTGGGCTAGCGATGATGGTCATTATTGGCTTGGCAGCGTATTGGCTCAAAAGGGTCAGAAAATGAAAGCTCCCAACTCGTAATTCGTAACTCGCAATTCCCAGTCGATGATCTATCCCATCCTCCAAAATCAGGATCCCGATCTCCACAAAAGCATCCTCGCCGAAGCCCGTCGCCAAGCGGAAGGACTGGAGCTGATTCCGTCCGAGAACTACGCTTCCCCGGCGGTGATGGAAGCCTGCGGCTCGATCCTCACCAACAAGTACTCCGAAGGCTACGCTGGCGCCCGCTATTACGAGGGCCAGCAGATCGTCGATCAGGTCGAGCGGCTCGCGATTGCCCGCGCGCGGGTGCTCTTTGGGGCCGAACACGTGAACGTTCAGCCGCTTTCGGGCGCGCCGGCGAACCTGGCAGTCTACTTTGCCTTGCTGGAGCCGGGGGATACGATCCTAGGCATGGATCTTTCCCACGGGGGACACTTGACCCACGGCCATCCGGTCACCCACATGGCCAAGATCTTCAATTTTGTCCGCTACAAAACGAATGCCGCCGGCCAGATCGATTTGGACCACTTGCGCGCCATGGCCCTGGAGCACCAGCCGAAAATGATTCTGGTGGGCTACTCCGCCTATTCCCGCGAAATCGATTACGCCTCCATCAAGCGGATCGCCGACGAGGTGGGAGCCCTCACCATGGCGGACATGGCCCATATCGCAGGCCTGATCGCAGGGAAGCAGATGAACAATCCGGTGCCCTTGTTCGATGTCGTTTCGACCACCACCCATAAAACCCTGCGGGGCCCGCGCGGCGGCATGATCCTGTGCAAGCAGGAGCACGCCAAGAAGATCGACCGGGCCGTTTTCCCGGGCCTGCAGGGCGGCCCGCACGAAAATGTGATCGCAGGCAAGGCGGTAGCCTTTAAGGAAGCGCTGGAGCCCGCCTTCGCCGAATACGCCAGGCAGATCATGGCCAACGCCAAGGCCCTGGAAACGGAGCTGCGCGCCAAAGGCTACACCCTGTGCTTCGGCGCCACGGACAACCATCTTCTGCTGATCGATCTGGCCAACAAGAGGATCACCGGCCAAGTGGCTGAATGCGCTCTGGATGAAGCCGGCATCACCGTCAACAAGAACATGATCCCCGACGACCCTCGTTCCCCCATGGACCCTTCGGGAATTCGCCTGGGAACGCCAGCCGTGACCACCCGCGGCATGAAGGAGAATGAAATGAGCCAAATCGTCCAATGGATCGATCGGGTGCTGGCCGATCCGGAGAATCCGGCGAATCTTGCCGCTGTAAAAAAAGAAGTCACTGAATTCTCCCTCCGCTTTCCTGTTCCGGGTATTAAGCTGTAGAATCAATGAGACCGATTGTGGGCCCAATTGTGAGGCCAATGGTGGAGAGCTGTATTCACAACCGGAATCACGATTGGCATCACGACTGGAAAATTTATCTAATCCTTAAAAAATGAAACGTCTCATTCTCTCTTTGCTGGCTCTTGCGCTCTTCTTGCCCTCCATGGCGCAGGCCTACGAGGACGTTCCTTCCGATTCTCCCTACTTCAATGGAATAGACTACTTGAGGAGGAATGGGGTCTTCAAGGAGACGAAGCTCTTCTGGCCTCAGGCCAAAATCACCCGGGCCGAATTCGTCAAATACCTGGTGCTTCTCAATGGCACAGGCCTTCCCGCCCGAAGCCAGGTGAAACTGCCCTTCTCCGACACCCAGGACAACGCCTGGTACGCCCCTTATTTCAGCCAGGCCATCAGAATGGGAATCCTTTCCGATCGGGAAGCCTTGGCTCAGCCGGACAAGAAGCTCAACACTTTGGATGCCCTGACGCTGCTTTTCCATTCCCAGAGCATTCCCATTCCAAAAAGGATGGTCGGCCCGGTGCCCTATACCGATGCTGCCCTGAACAAGGCCGCTGCCCCATTGGTGATGCGGGCTTTGGCTTTAGGCCTGATCCAGCCGGAAAAGGACGACTATGCAGGAATCTACCGCCAAGTGACGAGAGAGAAGGCGGCCCAAATGATCTACAAGATGGATTCGGTCAATTTCTCCCATCTTTCCCCGGAGGCAGGCAGCAGCGTCTACGATCTGGAGGAGCCTCTTCAGAAAATTGTGTCGGTCTGGAACCTGATCGGAGAAGACTACATTGATGCGGGGGAGAGGGATCAGGAGAAGCTTTCCGAGGCGGCCATCGAAAGCATGGTGAATGCCTTGGGCGACCCCTATTCGGAGTACTTCAATTCGCAGGAAAACAAAAGCCTGATGGGCAGCCTGGACGGAGAAGTGGAGGGGATCGGAGCCTTCATCAACCAGAATGACGCAGGCCAGGTGGTGATCGTTTCCCCCATCAAAGGCGGCCCTGCGGAAGCCGCAGGACTTCAGCCGGGAGACCTTCTGACGAGCGTTGACGGAAAGAGCGCGGAAGGAATGGCCTTGGAGGAAATCGTCAGCCTCATCAAAGGCCCCAAAGGAAGCGAAGTGCTCCTGGGAATCCTGAGGGGCGGGCAGGCCCTCAGCCTCAAAGTCGTTCGGCAGGTGGTGCAGGTTCCTTCCATGGAGTACGAAATGAAGGCCGACGGAAAGATCATGGCGATTCGCATTCGCCAATTCAGCCGAAACACAGCCGAACAGTTCGCCCAGGTGGCGGAGCTGATTCAGGCCAAGGCTTCCATTCAAGGGATCGTGCTGGATGTGAGGGACAATCCAGGGGGCCTTTTGGGCCCCACGGAAGAGATCCTGGGCTATCTGACGCCCCCCCAAAGCCCGATTCTGGAGGTGAAGTATGCGGATTTCGGCTACACGGAGTATAGCCAGGGCAGGGGGGAATTGGCGGACTATCCCATGGTCGTGCTCGTCAATGAAAACAGCGCTTCGGCTTCGGAGATCCTGGCCGGAGCCCTGAAGGATTTGGAATTGGCCACAGTGGTGGGAAAAACCACTTTCGGAAAGGGGACGGTTCAAGAGGTTCGCTATTTCGAAGACGAATCCAGCCTGAAGCTCACCATTGCCCGCTGGCTGACCCCCTCGGGCCACAGCATCGGAGGAACAGGAGTGCTGCCGGACATAGAAATGGAGCAGGGGCCTGCCGGATCAGACGCCCAAATGGACCGGGCGATCCAACTCCTCCTCGCCAAATGATGCTCATCCTCGCTTCCGCCAGTCCTCAGCGCAGGGAAATACTCAAAAGGCTCGGCCTGGATTTCCGGGCGGTTCCGGCAGAGCTGGACGAGCAGAGCTTTGCCGAGGGCTACCAGCGTCCTTTTGCCTTGGTGCGCCGACTGGCGCTGGAAAAGGCGCTGGCTGTGGCCAAAAGTTTTCCGGAGGATTGGGTGATCGGCTCAGACACGCTGGTGGCCTGCCAAGGCCAAATCCTCGAAAAGCCGAAGGACCGAAAGGATGCCGACAGGATGCTTCGGCTTTGCCGAGGCAGCAGCGTCCGCATTTACTCGGGACTGGCTCTGGTGAACCTTTCCCGAAGCTTCCGCCAGGCCGGATTCCAGAAGACCACCCTGGTCTTCCATGAGTTTCCGCAAAGCGAACTGGCGCGTTACCTGGATTCCGGGGCGTGGCAGGGCAAGAGCGGCGCCATGACGATCGAGGACTGCGGAAGATGGATCCGCCGACAAGAAGGGGAGCACTGGAACGTGGTCGGACTCCCTGTTGCCTTGCTACGGCAAGTCCTCATGTCCGGCCCATGGAACCCTTCTGGCATTCGGCCCAAAGGGTTTTAAGTTGTTCGCTTCGCTCAAGTTTGCTACCCTTCCATCAAAAGAAGCGCTCCTCGCTTTTCTGAAGGAGCGCCAAAACTTAACACTGCGCCATGCTGGGATTTTTCAGAGCCGCATCAAAAAAAGAGGGGGTCCTTGCCCTGGATTTGGGTTCGGAATCGGTGAAGGCAGGCCTTTTCAGGATCGAGCAGAAGCTGAACCAGCGGGGGGAAAGCCTAGGGCAGCGCGCCATGATTGCCTCTGTCGGAGAGGCGCCTCTTCCTTCTTCCGGAGAGAGCCTTCTGGCCAACCACCTCGCCCAAGTCATCCGCAAAAGCAAGGAAGCCTTGGCCATCGCCTCCAAAAAGGCAGGCTTCCTTCCTAGCCAAATCATTCTTGGAATAGGGGGGGAGCATGTGAGCGGATCGACCTGCGTGCTGGAATTCGACAGGGAGGACCCGGACTCCAAGATCAATCTTTCGGAGCTCAGGAACATCATCCACAAGCTGGAATGGGCCGCTTTCGACGAAACAAGGCGGAAAGTCAGCCAGGAGAGCGGCTATGCGGAAATCGACCTAAAGCTGGTCCATGCCTCTGTCATTGAAATTTCCATCGACGGATACAAGGCCAGGAATCCGCTTGGATTCCAAGGCAAGAAGGTCAAGCTTTCGCTTTTCAATGCCTTCGTCCCCTTGGGCCATCACAGCGCCCTGGAGAAGATCGCCTCGGAATTCGACGCTGAACTGATGGGGATGATCTGCGTGCCTTACGCCCTTTCCCAAATGGGCAAGGAAGAGAAGCAGTCTCTTTCCAGCATTTTCATCGACATAGGAGGCTCGAGCACCCAGATCGGCATCAGCCAGAACGGGGCTTTGATGGAAATGGGAACCTTCGCCCTAGGCGGAAACGCCTTCACCAAACGGATAGCCATGGAGCTGAACATCAGCCTGAAGGAAGCGGAGGAGCTGAAAAAGGCCTACTCCGAAGATCGCCTGGAGCAGCGATCGAAGCAGATCCTTTCGGATGTGCTGCGGGCGGATGCGGAGCTTTGGCTGGAAGGAGTCCTTCTTTCCCTTTCCCGCAACAAGAAAGTCAATCCGTTGCCTTCCTCTGTTTGCCTTTCGGGTGGAGGATCCTTCCTTCCGGAAATCCAGGAAGTCTTGAGCCAGCGCAAATGGCACAAGCAGCTTCCCTTTGCGGATTCGCCTCAGATCCATCTCTTTAGGCCTCAAGCCCTCCATTACTTCGCTGACGAAAAGAAGCTTTTCCAGGATCAAAGGAATGCCACTTTGCTGGCCCTTGTAAAGGTCGCCATGGAGCTGGAGGAGAAGGAGAGCATCGCTGAAAAGACCCTGAAGAAGGTCATTGGGATCATGAAGGTGTAATTTTTGCCCTAACAATCTATGAGAGAAGCCTCTGATCGCTTTGACGCAGCGCCGGAAAATGCGGAGCAGCCGCTCGACCATCATGAGCTTTTTGCTTTGCTGGCCAAGAATGATGGAAAAGAGAGCTTGGATGGCGAATGGGTCATAGTCTCAAGCAAAAACAGAGGGGTTCATGGCGTTTTATCCGCTCAAGGGCATAAATGGCTATTCTTTGGCGTAAAAAACCAGCCAGGAAGCCTCCATGTCACCTCCTTCTTGTTGAACCCGCAGGAGGAAGCTGCGCTAAGGTTGAGTGCGAGCAAATCCGCAGTGCTGATATTGGAAGGAAGGTTTGGAATTCAACCTCCATCAGCTGAGGAGCGGAGACAGGAAGAAAATAGAAAAATGGAGGCAAGAAAGGCGGAAAGGGAAGATGGTGCAAGAGAAAGATGGAAAGGCGCGCTTATTCAGGCTCTGGCTGTCCTTGGGCACGACGAAGTGAAAAGAATACTTCAGAGCCATGGAGTGGAGTAAGGCTTCTGGACTTGAAAAGGAAAAATTAAATCCCGCACAATGTATCTTGTGCAATAAAAAAAGAGGGCAATGGCCGCTGTCCATGGTATTAATGGAACCCCTTTTCAATTCACTCATGCCAATTCGGCTTTCACGATCAGCCTTTTCAGGGCTGTGCCCACCGGCCAGCAGGTCATGAGCGTCATCACTTGGCGTCCATCGGTGTTCTGCTGCAGCACGCTCACGTTGTCCGGGTTGACTTCGAACTTGTCGTAGATTCGGTAATCGAAAGCCCGGCCCTGGTAGTAGACCGTGAACTCGTCCCCCTTGTTCAGCTGGCCCAATAGGGCAAAGGTGTCGTTGAATTCGCTGCGCACCCAAGGGTAGTTGGAGCTGTGGCCGGTCAGGAAGGAATTTCCTTTTTCTCCCGGCTTGGCGGTTCCGGGATAAATGACCACTCCGCCCTTGAGCCCCTCCTGAATGCTTTTCTCCAGCTCGTCCCAATCCCCTCCTTCAATGCTCTGGGTGCCCATTTCCACCAGCGGCACACTCTTGCCGATGGCCGGAATCACGATGCGGTCGTCCGAAGGCAAAACAGGCAGATCCAGCCAGTCGAATTCCTTGCGGCTTTCGGGCTTTTCGGCCATCACAGGGAGCAGCTTTTGGGGGTCGATCTGGCTCTTCCCTGCCCTGGTCAAGACCCTTTCGGCTTCGGCGCGGGTTTCCGGATGGAGGATGTTGGAAGCGATTTGGCTGTAGGCGCCGAAATTGATGGTCAAAAAAGACACGGCGAAGATAATGCCGGTCACCACGGAAAAGCGGATGAACCGCCATACTCCTTCGCTGCGGGAGGGCGCCGGCGCTTCCCAGGCCTGTGGCTCTTCGTACGGAATGTGCATAGTTTTTTCGCTTGTCTAGCTGCTTATTATAGCAGATACCGGCCACTAAATCAATGCTGATACAAAATCAAAATAACATTAATTTATTATAATGTCAATCGTTTACCCCTAAAAAGGCACCAGTTTTTCCAGCTGCCGTCTGGAAAAGATCGTGAGCTGCCCC
>CAYUUW010000033.1:1034-16192 GCA_964448005.1 uncultured Candidatus Peribacteria bacterium | reverse complement strand
GGCCCTAATTTCCGGGGGCTTTGCGCAGGCGCTTGCTCCGGGGCTGCTGGACCTTGCCCAAGGCCGACCTGGCTTGGCTCTGGACCTTCTGGGCCACCCTCAGAAAATGGCCGATTGCGAACAGATGCAGCTGAGGATCGAGCAAGCTTTTTCCTCCAGCGGCCTCTTGGCGAAAATGGAGCTTGCTGAAGCCCTGGAGAAAGATTCTGGGCAGCTTGATCTGTTTTTCCGGATGGGGTGGCTTTATTTGCGCAAAACCCTTCATCAGGCGGCTTCAGGTTCTCAGCGCTCCTTTTCTTCCTCCGAAGTGGCGGAGCTGTTTGAATCTTTTCTGAGAACACGCTATCTTATTTCAGGAAACATCAACAAGCGCTTGGCTTTGGAGCAGCTGTTCCTTGGGGGAAGGCCTCAGTCCATTCGCTCGGCTTAATCCTGGCTCAATGTACCAGCTTTACCTCTTTTTGTCCGCGCTCCTGGCCATGGCGGCTATCCTGGCCTATCGCTATTGGTCTTCCACGCGCCAAGCGAAAGAGGCTTTCCGCGAAAAGGTGGCGAGCCAGATCGAGGAAAACCGCAAGGATCAGGAGGCCGAAATCAAGCTTTCCTTCAGGGAGGCCTTCTTCAAAGAAAGCTCCGCCAAGCCTTTTGACGTCAAGCGCTACCACCAGGAGTTCGCCGAAGGCGAGCTGGCTTTGGCGCGAAAAGAATGGGAGCGGGCCAAAAGGCACTTCATCCAGGCTATCGCAGTGGCCGAGAATGAGCTGGACGCCTCGATGAAGCTGGCCTACGCCTATCTGCAGACCGAAGAGTTCAGCCGAGCCGAAACCCTTTATCGGCGACTGATCGAGCTGAACCCTGAGGGGCCGGAATCCTACCAGCGGCTAGGCTGGGTCCTGGCGAAAAAAAAGCGCTACAAGGAAGCTATCCAGGCCTATGTTCGGGCCGTGGAGCTGGATCAGAAGAATGCCGATGCCCTGCTGGCCCTCGGCAAGCTTTACCATCTGCTCATGCGCTATTCGGTGGCTGGCGAGTGCTTCCGTCGCGTGGCCGAGCTCAAGCCCAGGGATGTGGAGGCGCTTTTCCTCTTGGCGGAGGCTTGCGGGAAGGATGAGGATTTCGAGAATTCCCTTTTCGCCTACGAGCGCATTCTGGCCCTGGAGCCCTATAACGAGGCGGCCAAATCCGGCCTGCAGGAAGCCAAGCTTCGCATGGCCGAAGCCGAAAGGCAAATGAAGCTTTCCCAAGCCTCTGCCCTATCCGATTAACCCGATTTGAAATGCATTTCGCAGACAAGCTGGTCCGCCGCATCAGCGCCCTGGACAATCCCACCGCGCTAGGCTTGGACCCTTTGCCGGAGCATCTTCCGGACTTTATCGTCAAAAAGGCGCTGAAGGAGCATGGCTTGAGCTTTCAGGCCATGGCGGAAGCCATCCTTCGCTTCAACTGTGGCATCATTGATGCGGTGGCCGATCTCGTTCCTGCAGTGAAGCTCCGCTTTGCCTTTTACCAGGCTTACGGAGCCGAAGGCCTGCGCGCCTACCAAGAGACGCTCCGCTACGCTCGGGGAAAAGGGCTTTTGGTGATTGCGGACGCCAAGCTCAGCGAGTGCGGCAGCGCTGCCAGGGCCTATGCCCAAGGGCATTTGGGCCAAGTGGAAATTTTCGGAGAAAGGCTTCCCGGCTTCTGCGCCGATGCCATGACAGTGCTGCCCTACCTGGGTTCGGAGGGCATTCTTCCTTTCGCCCAAGTCTGCCAGGACGAAGGCGCAGGCATTTTCGTCGTGGTGCGCACGGCCAATGCTTCCGCGGATGAAATTCAGAGCCAGCCTTTGGGGGACCATTTGATGGACGAGCATGTGGCCATGCTGGTGGAGGGCTGGGGCCGAGATTTGATCGGCGAGAGCGGCTTTTCCTCCGTTGGCGCCGTGGTGGGCGTTGCCTATCCCGAAGAAGCCAGGCGGCTGCGCCACCTGATTCCCAACCAGATCTTTTTGGCAACGGGCTATCGGTCTCAGGGCTCCTCTGCGAAGAAGGTTCGCGCATGCTTCTACGAGAACGGCACAGGGGCGGTTGTCAGCGTCTGCAAGCCGGTCCTTCTGGCCTACCAGCAGAGCGGCCAGCCGGCAGAGGCGTATGCCGATGCGGCCCGCGAAGCGGCGCTGAGGATCAAGGGCGAACTGGCCCGAATGTTCTGAGGCCTCACCGGCCTGCCTTCATCTGAACTTCACTGGCACCACCCGATGGTCCTCGTTCTCCGGCAAGCCGGAGGGGTTCTCCTTGATCAGCCAGAGTTCGCCGGTGGCCGTTTCGGGCAGCCCGAAGGCGAGCTGGCCAGAAAAAGGCACAAATTCCTCCGTCATCCATTCGCCTTGGGCCTGCGCCGGGCCTTGCGCCAGTGTTTTTCCGTTGGCGTCGCGGAGCTCGATAGGAAAGCTGCCTTCGAAGAACCAGGGTCCTCGGGCCTCGCCCCGGACCTCCAAGGGGCTTTGCGCCAGCGCATTGGCCGCTGGCTCATCCAAGCGGATCATTGGATCCTCTTCCATGTGCGCCTGCGGATCCTCGGCTGGCTCATTCGGAGCCACTGCCCTTTGGCATCCGGCCATCAGGGCCAGGGCCGCCAAGGAAAGAAGGAGTTTTTTCATGATGCAGCGATTAGGGGCTAAAAGGATTTTTCCTGCCGCGCAAAAGGCCGATTTCATTATACTCCTTTTCGTCCATTGAGATCCCTCGATTTAAATTATCATTTGTTTTGGCTCGAGCTGCCTAAAGGCATTCGACACGAGCGAGCTATCAATCGATCCGATGACCCTATGACGCAAGAATGGCTGGAGGAGATAGAGCGTCAGATCAGAAACCCGTGGCCATTCAATAGCAAGAAAATCAATTCGCACAAAATCGAGGTCGGAAAAAAAACTCCCGGAAGCTGTAGTGGATGAAATGCTTAAGATTTTAGGGTAATGGATTCTGATGTGGCATTTACCCTTGGTAAAAGGTGAAAAGCCCATTCGGTGAATAGGGCAAGCTGCTTTTCGTCGTCTAGCGGCTAGAACATACTCCCATTGCGGGATAGCCGGGCCGTACGGAATTGAGCCCTGGAATTACATAAATTTAAAACTTTCCATGATAACCCTTACCCCTTCGTCAGTGGACTTATCGGTCCAAATGACATAATTTTGGCCATTGTAAGGAATAACCCACCATAACTGATTCCCATCGTCTGCGCTAAATTGATAGGTGGTTTGGCCTACAAACGGAATATCGGCTCTGTCGACTCGGGTATATCCCGAGAAAACCTCATCAAATAGGTAGTTCAACTCTCTATCATCCACATGAACATTGAAGTAGTTGGGATCTGGTTCAAATGGTCTTGAATTTCCTGGGAAGGCAATAACGTCCTTGCTGGCAATGTTTGTTAAGCCACTATCATCAACCGTCCAATCCATGGGATACTCAAAGGAGTATTTTAGCTCTTGGTTGGTATAAGTTTGAGTTGAAGCCTCTGTTTCATTTGTCATCGCAGGTATTTTGTTGATTTCCTCTTTGGGTATTGCGGTTTTATTGCAAGCGGAAAGGAGCAGGAGGGATGCGATGATGGTCATCAGGGAGGTTTTCTTCATAAGGTTGATTAGTGGACAGGTGATTCTATTATACTCCACTTTATTTTAGCCCTGCCCTTACGATCCTGAGCTTCCGGCCGAAGCAGAATCATGAATTGGCTCTGGCAAAAGGCGAAAAACTCATTCGGTGCAGGGCGCAAGGGCCGTATTTCCTGATCGCTTCCAGGTGCTCCGGCGTGCCGTAGCCCATGTGCTTGTCGAAGCCGTACTGAGGATGCTTTTTGTGCTGAGCTGCCATCCAGCGGTCCCGCGTCACCTTGGCCAAAATCGAGGCGGCGGCGATGCTGAGCACCGTGGCGTCCCCCCGGACGATGCCTTTTTGGGCAATCCCCATCACGTTCAGCGCCAGCGCATCGATCAGGATGAAGTCGGGCTGCGGGTCGAGCTTCAGCACGGCTTGGCGCATGGCCAGCTTGGCGGCGTTCAGGATGCCCATTTCGTCGATCTTCCGGGCATGGATCATCACCACGGCCCAGCTGACCGCGCTGCTTTGGATTTCGACGAAAAGCCGCTCTCGCTCCAGGGCGCTCAGCTGCTTGGAATCGTTGATGCCCGAATGGCGGAATCCTGCCGGGAAGATCACCGCTGCGGCGGCCACCGGCCCGGCCAAGGGTCCGCGCCCGGCTTCGTCCACGCCGGCGATCCATTGGAAGCCTATTTTTCTGAGCCGCTCTTCTTCTTGGTGCATATTCCTAGATTAAATCTAAATCTCATATACTTTTACAGCTCCAGCTTACAAAGCTTACGCAGCTTAATAAGCTTATAAGCTAGCGAGCTTGCGAGCGGCTAAGCTGGGTGGGATTTTGGATTTTCGCAATCAGCTCTTCCTCATCAGTAGCTCCCTCATCTCGGGCGTGACAGCTTGGCTTTTCAGCATCACCAAGCCGTAGACAAAAATTCCCAGCGGAACCAGCACGGCCAGCTGCCAAACGAACCACGCTCCTTGCATCAGCCAGAAGCCTCCTCCCACGGCTAAGCCCATCAGGCCCGCCGCCAAAAAGATTTTCAGCGTCGTATCGAATTTGAGCCTGAAGCCCAAAAAGCGCCGAGCCGCCCACAGCGTCAGAATCAAGATCAGCAGTTCGCAAAGCACCGTGGTCAAGGCGGCCCCGCGGAAGCCCCAGCGGGGGATGGCGATCAGGTTGGTGGCCAGGTTGAAAAGCACGCCCCCTCCATTGATCCACATCAGGACGCTTTGCCGGCCCAGCACCACCAGGGTGAAGCCGAACAGGTTGCTGATGAACGAGAAGACCATGGCGAACATCAGGATCCGAATCGCCAAGTCCGATCCGTAAATATGCTCGTTTCCGCTCAGGAATTTTGGATTGGAAATCAGCAAAGTGATAGGGGTGGCCAAAAGCACTGTTCCCACCAGCACCGGAAGGCCAGAGGCCATCAGGAAATCGAAGGAGTACTGCATCAGCTGCTGCACTTTTTTGCTTTTTTCCTCGATATAGCGGGTCATGGTGGGCAGCACGGCGTTCATGAAATAGATGGGAATCACCACCAGCATTTCCAAAAAGCGCATGGCTACACCGTAAAGCCCGGCTTGCGCATCTCCGCAAAGAGATGCGGCGCATTGCGCTGTTCCGTCGGGCAGGGTTTGGCTGTGCGGAAGCAGCAGGGTCATCAGCACCACATCGAGTCGGAAGTACAAGTTGCTCAGCACCAGGGCCACGCCGTAGGGGAGCGAGGTCATGAAGAGCTGCTTCCAAAACGGAAAGTCGAATCGCCAGCGCAGGCGGGCGTAGCGCCGGGCATAATAGGCTGTGATGGCCAGCATGACCCCGTTGCCCAAGGTGCCGGCCCAAAGAAGGTGGTAGAAGCCTTTCTGCGGATCGTCGGAAAAAAGAAAGAAGACGGCCAGAGCCATATAGCCCAAGCTCAGAACCTTGCCCACCACCATTCCGATCGTGGCGTACTGCATTTTAAGGTGCACTTGCAGCGCGCTGCTGATGGTGCCGTTCATCAGGGTCAGAATCGTCGAGGTGGTGGCCACGGCCACCCCCAAGGGGATCCAGGTCCCTTTGTAGGCCGGAATCAGAAAAGCAGCTCCTGCCGCCAAGGCCATTGTCACCAGGCAGAGCGCCCCTCTTAGGCCAAGGGCGTTTCCCAGAATGAATTCCGTCCTTTCCCGGTCCTCCCCCGCCTTCGACATCTCCTTCACTGTGATCGTGAAAATGCCGAAATCCGCCGCGATCCCGAAGAAGGCCAAAAACTGGTACACCGTGGTGTAGTCGCCGTAGCCGGAGGTGCCCAAATAATCGGAAATGATCTTCAGGATCACCACCGAAATGGCCGCCGTGATGACTTTCCCCATCACTTGGATGAAGGTGTTTCCCAGGATTTTGCGGGCAATGCTCATGCTGAAAGCGCTGGAAGCCTAATGGAGCGAGGTGGAAGGGTCTTGCTTGGACCATGGTATCACCTTCACTGGGCTCCGCCTGATTTTATATTGACATTTTAATATTTAAATTATAAAATATACACCTTTTTGCTTTTAGGAAAGACAAAAACAAAATTCCGCGCCTTTAATCTCCATTCTCATGCGCTTAAAGGTTTTTGCTCTTTTCCTGGCCATTCAGCTGGGCGCCTTGGGCGGCTGGCATTGGACTGCGCAAGGATTCCAGGGGGATTCCCAGCCTGCTTCCTTTTCCGCTCATGCGGCGGCCCTTCGTCCCGCCTTGCCCTCCGCAGACGCATCCGGGCCGCAGGCCCTCATTTCCCTGCGCCATTCCGATGCTCAGGCCGAAGCCTCCCATGCTCCGGATGCCGATCTGATCGAAACGGTTCTATCCGCGCTGCCAGCCGCGCACGCCCGAACTGTGGAGCAGGTGATTCTGGATTACCATCCTCAGGCCCAGCGGGGCCTTGGCGGAAAGCGCCTGGTCATTCTGGGAGCCTTGGCCATGGAGCCGGAAGAGATGGCCAGCGTTTTGGTCCACGAAGTGGCGCACAATGTGGACGAGTTCCTTCTTTCCTCTTCGACTTCAGCCGCAGCCAGCCCCTTCTACGATGGCCCGCAGGCCTTGGGCGAAGGGGATCCTAGCCTGGACTTCTATCGCCTGAGCTGGACCGATAGCCACACGCTTAAAAAGGGCGTCGGCAACCTGGATTTTGTTTCGGGCTACGCCATGAGCGACCCTTTCGAGGACTTCGCCGAGACTTACCTCTACTACCTGCTCCACAACCGTGATTTCCAGGCGCTGGCGGCCTCGAGCGCCATTCTGCAGGCCAAGTATGCGTTCATGCGCGACAGGGTCTTTGAGGGGCAGGTTCCGGACACCGGAAGGGGATGGGTCGCAGTCAAAAGCCGCCCTTGGGATGCGACTTTGCTGGAGCATGCGGCTCTTTGAGCTCTGTATTTAGCCTTTGAAAAAATCCCATCCTGTTCGCCGGAACGGATCATCAATCAGTATCGGATGGAAAAATCGCTGAATTCACCCGTATACTGTCCAAAAACCTCCTCCACTTTCTCCACCTGGGCCCGGCTTGGGCCGCTGCGGCACCAGTCGGCCAGGTCGCGCAGCTTGTTCTGGGGCCCTTCGGCCACCACGCTCACGGTGCCGTCGGCATTGTTGGCCGCCCAGCCTCCGATCTCCAGTTCCTGGGCTTTTTGCTGAATGTGGGCGCGGAAGAAGACGCCTTGAACTTTGCCATGGAGGGTGAGCTGAAGGCGGAGCATGGTGCTTGGGTTAAAAATCCGGGCTGTGACGGCTAGGGCCTTGAGCCACCCGCCCTTCTTCTGGCTTTTTCGCTGAGCACCTGCTCCAGAATCAAACCCTCCTGCGCTTCCCTGTCATCGGAAAGTTTTATTTTTGCCGCTCGCTTTACTTTCGCCAGTATTTCATCGATCTTGCCTTGATCCAATTTACCATGGATGAGCCAGGTGTTTGTTCCTGATTTTAGGCCTGAGTTAGCCTTTTGCTCACAAGCAAGCCCTGCTTCTTCAAAGTAAAATTGTATCGCTTTATTGTATGGCCCTACTTGTTCCCAGTGGCCTGCCTCAAAGCTCAGTAGGGCCCGATCATGTTCTTGGGTTATTTCTAGCCCCACATCTTGTTCCATGATAGCTAGTTTTTCGAGCTTTTTATCACGCCCTCTATTTTGTACACGCTGTTCTTCATTGGTTGTGCAATCTGTTTTATCGAGTACATCAGCCACACTAATACTGTAATAATTACCAAGTGTGTAGCGAATTTTATGCCTTGTCTCAGTTTGATCCACATTGGACAAAAACTCTGCGCAAAATTGTTCAAAAATTTCTAATTTTCCTGGAGTTAGGCGTTCGGGTGCTATCCAGTAAAGTCTAAAATCTTCAGCAAATGACTCCCGAACATACATGCCCATATTTTTTTCTAACTGATAAGATCGGGCATAAGGTGAATGCTCAGTTCTTTCTAGTTGAGTGAGCAAAATGTATTCGTCAAAAAGCTCTCTTGCCCTTTCGTCCTGAGCAATTCGAAATTCGAGCGTGTGACCTATTTCGTGCAAAAGCACTACAGGCAGACCATGCCTTGTTGTATCAGAGCTAGATACCTGAATATTGGCTGTTTTATCGTCCGCCTTTCCAAATAAACTATCAGGGCTGCTTGGTGTAGCAAATTTTATGCTTCTGACCAGTGGCAAGGCTATTTGGTCGATGCCCGATACGCGCAAAACATCACCAAGTTCTACTAGTCTATCTTCCAAACCTTCATCCGCCTCCAACGAAACACTATCTCTTTGCTCAAAGTGAGCATAGTCATCTAAGGATATAAGACCAGAAGGATTTCCCCAAGCACAAGCTTCATGGAATTGTTTCTCCTTTTGTGGGTCGCTTAAGATATCTCTCCAGCCAGCTTCACCCAACCTACTATCAATGGCTTGAAGAAATCTAATATTTGCCGTAAATATGCTTCTGTCTCGAATGTTCCGACTTTCCTGATTTGCTGAGAGTAATTCCAGTGGAACGTGAGCCAAAATAAAATTCATCTTTGCTTCCAATCCTTCAAATTCCCTGGACATTCTTTCTGAAGAAAATCTGTTTGGAATTAATGAGCTATAAGCAAAAAATCTTAACTCCTCAGGCCATTTTGGATCCTCCAAAAGGTTGACCAAAGAATGCTGTTCGTCAGACGAGTATTTTTCAACTCTATGTAGCATTACTGCATCAACTCTTGATCTTATCATCTCAGCTGCACTTGTCGATTGTTCAGGCTTTGCTTGAGCCACATCTAGGTTGTCTGATTCCCCTTCTGGTGTCTGGGCTAATTTGCGCAATGGGATACAAATAAAAATCCTTTCATTTTAACATAAAATACAGCCTTTTGCCAGCATTGGATTCTGCGATGGTCAATCCTTATTCCTCTCCAGCCGCCAGTTGCTCTGCTTGCTTTTGCCTGGCTTTGTGATAGGATGCCCCTACGGCTCTCGGCTTTTGGTCGGATCCTTGATGGTTTTGGGTTTGGCACTGCGTTTGGCTGCGGCTCCCAGCGGAGCTTTCGGGGTCTTTTGGGAGTCCCAGCCAAAGTTTAGCACAACCCCCTTTCACCAAACATCACGAGGAACGATGACTAGTATTTTTTCGGGCACCGACGCCCCTCCGCCTACCCAGGCTCGCCTGGGGGACTCCAACTTTTCGCACTTCTGTCCGGCTCCTGCTCCAGGCACCACCTTCGGCGATGCCTTGGGCTCGCTGGGGATCACCCTGGCTCCAGGGGCCGGAATCGATTTTCAGCAAAGGCTCCCTGCGGATGCCTTTCCCTGGAGGATATGCCCATTCCCCGAAGGCGGCTTGAGGCAACTGGGCATTGGCCCGAACACTCCTCTGGGTCTTGCCGACGTCTTGGCGGTTCTGTTGGATGATGCTGCCGCACGGCGGGAGGGGGGTTTCAGGTTTCCTGACATCCTTCTTCCTCAGGAGCAGCTCCTTCTTTCCAGGCGGAACCTTCTTTCCGTTGAGGAAGTGGTTGCCTTGGATGCGCCTTTCGTGGTTTTGGTTCATCCGTCCGCCACCTGAGCGCCGCCTGCCCTGTTCGCCCCCTTGCTTTCGCTTTCCCCCTTCGGGGTGGAGTGCGGAATTGGGGCGGACGGGGTTTTTTCTTTGCGTGAACGGGGTTGACACTCAATATCTTTTCCTCTATTTTCGTCTTACCCCTCCGCACGGGCTTGCTCTTGCCCCATTTCCGGTTGTTCTGGCTGCGGCCTCCAGCAAGGCCCTCCTGTTTTTTTGGAGCCTGCAGCCAAACCCCATTCCTCTCAATCCCTTGATCAGCCAAGGAAGGTGATCTTTGAGTGAGTCCAACGATGATAGCCCCGAATCCTCGGCGGCGAGCAAGTCCTTTCCTCCTTTCCTGAGTCCCCAGAACGGATTTTTATACCTGCTCGCACTGCCCCTTCTTTCCGCTCATGGACTTGATGGGCCTTTCCCCTACCCCCTCTGGCGTTCCGCCCTCAAAGAGGCGGGCCGCATTTCTTTGGAGGAGCTTCGCGACCTCCGTTTTCGTCGGTTTTCCCCTCCAGTTCACGCAGTCCGCGTTTTCTTGCGGACCATTCCTTGCCGCTCCCGTTCCCGCCGCCGCCCTGCCGATCCTCCCGAGCCTTCCGGCCAAGGGCCGCCGTAGCCAGTTGAGGCGCAAAAATGCGGAGGGAGCCCCTATTTCGATTCGTCGGAATGGGGCTTTTCTCAATTCTATTCGGAAAAAATCCATTTCCATCCTTTTGGCATGTCGTGCTTGATGGGATTGAATTGGATGTATTTTAGGTGCGCCTCAAAATCATCTTCATTCCGAATAATGTGGTCGTGGAAGGAGCGTTGCCATTGGAATTTTGTGACAAGTTCGGTCTTCCTCCATTTTTCGTGCAATTGGGATTTCCACGATTTCAAAAAACGATCATGCTCGTCCATGGTGTTTTGGTGTTGATTGTACGCCCCTCCCCGAAGGCGAGATTCGCGAATCTCGCCTTCGGAATATCCGCCCAACAAAAAATTGATGTCGCGGGAGGTATGGCGCTTCAGGAATTGAATGATTTTCGAAACATTCCATTCATCCCCAGGTGTGATCAATAAATGGAAATGATCGTACCCCAAAAACCAGCCATGCAATTGGAATCCTTTCATGGATTGGCAGATTCTCAAATTCTCCGAGAACACCTCGCAAAAAATCTCCTCCTCAAAATAGGGAATTCTATCTTGGGTCACTCCGGTCAGAAAATACGCTTTTCCATCAAGATAATACCTTTTCTGGCTGTTGCGGTGCATGGGTCGGGGCATGTCGTGGGAATTGAGGATAGACGTTGAGGGTCGTGGGATTCTTTCGGGGCAGGCGAGATTCGCGAATTTCGCCTGCTATTTTACGGTGATGGATTTCGCCATCCTTCGGCAGGCTCAGGATGACAAGCCGGCTAACCTTATTTTACGGTCACTGACTTTGCAAGGTTTCGCGGCATATCTGGATTCACGCCGCGCAGGAGGCCCAGGTAGTAGGCCAATAGCTGGATGGGAATCAGGTTCACCAGGGGCGAAGCCGTCCCCGCATCGGGCACTTTGATCCACTCGTCGAAGGCTTCGTGCTTTTCGGGGCTGATGCCGATGATGTGTGCCCCCCGCGCCTTGAGCTCGATGGTGTTGTTGATCACGTCCTTTTTCACCTCGTCGTTGGCGATGAGGGCAATGCAGGGCGTGCCTTGGGTGATCAGCGCAATGGGTCCATGCTTCAGCTCGCCGGCGGCGAAGCCTTCCGCATGGATGTACGAGACCTCCTGGATCTTGATGGCGGCTTCCAGCGCCATGGGATAGTTCTCGGCCTTGCCGATGATGTAAAGGTTCTCGTGGCTCTTGATGTTTTCGGCCACCTGTTTGACGTGGCTGAGGAAGCGGGGATTGAGCATGTCGTTCACCTGCCCTGCCGTCTCGGCCAATATCCGGCGCCCTTCCTGCAGCTCGCCCTTCATGGCGTAGGCGATCAGCAGGAACAGGGCCATTTGGCTGGTGGCGGCCTTGGTGCTGGCCACGGCCTTTTCCGGCCCGGCCTTGATCTGCAGGCTGTAATCCGATTCCCGCCCGATGGTGGAGCCTTGGGCATTGACGATGGAAAGCACCTTGGAACCCTTGCTCCTGGCGGCTTTCATGGCCTCCAGAACATCGGCGGTCTCTCCGCTTTGGCTGACCACGATCAGCAGGCTCTCCGGCCTCAGGAAGTGGTGGTACACGGGGAACTCCGAGGCGGGAGCGAAATTAACATGCCGCTGGCAGATGATGGAGAAGAAGTATTCCGCCGCCATGCAGACTTTGCCTGCCGTGCCGCAGCCGGAAAGGAAGCAGCCGCGGGATTCGCGGATGATCTGGGACACCTTCAGGATCTCCGCTTCATCTTGGTTGATGGCCCGCAGCAGGCTGTCCTTCTGCTCCATGATCTCCTTCAGCATGAAATGCTCGTAATCCCCCTTCTCGGCGCTTTCGGCCTTCCAATCGATGTTCACCAGGCGCTTTTCTACCGCCTTTCCGCTTCCGATATCCACGAATTCCACTTCCTGCCCGATGATAGCCATCTGCTCGTCGTCCAGGTACTTCACGTTCTGGGTGTATTCCAGGAACGCCGGAATGTCCGAGGCCAAAAAAGTCTCGCCTTCGCCCACGCCCACGATCAGCGGCGAGCCGCGGCGCGCGGCGATCAAATAAGGCTCGCCCACGGCCATGGCCACCATGGCGTAGCGCCCGTGCAGGCGCCGCACGGCCGCCAAAACCGCCTCCCGGAAGGGCATCTCCTTCATGTAGCGGGCGATCAGCTGCGGAATGACTTCCGTGTCCGTTTGGGAAACGAAATTCTCCCGCCCCAGCTCGTCCCGGATTTCCTCGTAGTTCTCGATGATTCCGTTGTGCACCACGGCCACCTTCCTGTCCGTGCTGAAATGGGGGTGCGAGTTCACCTCCGTCACCCCGCCGTGCGTGGCCCAGCGGGTGTGCCCCATGGCCATGCCGGAGGCCTTGTCCGCGAAAGCCCCCTCCGCCACGCCGGAGATCTTTCCGACCTGCTTTTCCAAAAACAGCTCTCCGCCCAAATCGGTGGCGATGCCCCACGAATCGTAGCCCCGGTATTCCAGCTTCTTGAGCCCTTTCACCACCAGATCCAGGCTGTTCTGCCGAGGGCCGATGTAAGCGAAGATTCCGCACATACCTTTATTGTTAATTTAGAAGTTTTAAGCTTATGTAGCTTAGCCGCTCTCAAGCTCGCTAGCTTATAAGCTCCGCAAGCTATTTAAGCTTTTAAGCTCCTAATTTGTATTTATCTTTGAAAAACTGCTCATTGAAAACTGGCTCGATACCCTTCCACCATTTCCGCGAAGCCCTGATCAAAATCCACTTGCGGCGCCCACCCAAGCTCGTTTTTGATCTTGCTGGCATCCACGGCGTAGCGCAGGTCGTGGCCCGGCCGGTCCGTCACGTACTCAATCCTGTCTTCCCCTAGGCCCAGCTGCCTGAGCATTCGTTGGACGATCTGCAGATTGCTGTATTCCTGGTTGGCGCTGATGTTGTAGATTTCGCCGACCCTCCCTTGGCGCAGGATCAGATCGATGGCCTGGCAGTGGTCGCTCACATGCAGCCAATCGCGTATATTGGAGCCGTCGCCGTACAGGGGCACTTTTTCTCCTTTCAGGAGCTTTTTGATGAAGAGGGGGATGAGCTTTTCCGGGTACTGGTTGGGGCCGTAGTTGTTGGAGCAGCGGCTGATGAGCGCAGGGGTTCCGTAGGTGCGGTGGTAGGCCAGGCAGAGCATCTCCGCCCCCGCTTTGCTGGCGGAATAGGGGTTGCTGGGCTTCAGCCTGTCTGCTTCCGTAAAAAGCCCTTCCAGCCGGTCGCCGTAGACCTCGTCGGTCGACACTTGGACGTAGCGTTTGTGACGGTGCTTTTTGGCGGCCTCCAGCAGCACCTGAGTGCCCATCACGTTGGTTTGCAGAAAAACGGCTGGGCCATTGATCGAATTGTCCACATGGCTCTCCGCCGCAATGTTCACGATGGCATCCGTTTCGCTGGCCAAGGCGTCCACCAGCTTGGCGTCCGCAATGTCGCCCTGCACAAAGCGGTAATTGGGGTGCTGCGAATAATCCTGGCAGTTTTTCAGGTTGCCGGCATAGGTCAGCTTGTCCAGGTTGATGACCTGATCTTGCGGATGCTCCGCAAGGGTGTGGCGGATGAATTGCGAGCCGATAAAGCCCGCGCCGCCGGTGACGAGGAGTTTCATGGGGGCGCTGGTCAGCGCAGGCGGGAGTGTAGCACAAAATGGGGGCGCAGAGATATTGACACATGAAAAAATTAAGATTATAAACATAGTCGATTGCGACAACCCTTAACTCCGTCCGCGCAAGCGGCGGCGAAGACTGGAGGTCTTCATGGCTCAAAAAAACCCTGAACCTAGCTTCTCGCTCGATGGGCGGCGCCCCGGCCAATATGAGCAGGCCTGCCTCGTTGACCAAGGCTATGCGGCTTACTGCCAGTGGGACCCTGCCGACAATGACGACGTGGGTGCCCGAATGCTTCCGCCCCAGGAGGCCAGGCTCATCCGAATCCTTCGCGTGGAAGGTTCATCCTGCCAAATAGCCATTGGCCCAAAAACAGAAAGGATCAATCGAGGCGCAGTGAAGTCGCTCCCCTTCGGCCACTACCTGAGCCTCGTTCAGGTCAACGGAAAGCTTGTCCTGACCTTGTGGGCCAAGCGAGAAGTTCTCCCCCGCCATCTGCTCGAACACTTCGATCGAGTGATGGCAAGCAAATCCTAGCCCTCCCCACTCTGCCGCCCCTTTGCGGCGGCATTCCCGGCTTCAGCGCAAGCGAGCCGGGTTTTTATTTGGCCCGCTCTGTCATTCCGGCGTACGCCGGAATCCATTCTTATTCTTCAGCCTTTGGCCTCTCCTGAAAAAAGGAAATTGTAAATCTGCCCAGCGTAGTCGGAAAAAATTCATGCGCATCAAATTTGATTGACAATTTTAAAAATAAAGTTTATTTTAGCTCAGAAAGCGCCCGAATTGTTCGGGCTTGCTCCCTACCACCACAGCGCCAGCAATCCGCGCCCCTTTGGGGCGCACGAAAGGCTTCGTGAATCCCATGACTTCCGATTCCAGCAATCCGCTTCTTCCCACCAATTATCGCAGCGTCTTGGGCCATTCGGTCACCCTGATCTTCTACATGGATCTTTCCAGTTTCTTCGGCGTCGGAGGAGTCCCCGTGGTGATCAAGGGGGTAAGCTCCGTTGACCCTTCTGTTCTCGAGGTCAAATTCGGCGAAGCCAATAGCTTCTCCTGGAACGCCCGTTCCGGCTACCTGGGTTTCCCGGGAGGTGGTCACGTCCTGGTGGTTCGCCAGAATCAGAATGGCCCAAAGACCATGGAGCTCTTCACCTCCCACCCCGATTCCGCCCAGTCCTCCGGCGTCATCGGCTCCGGCGATTCCACCCTGGACCATCCCGCCGAAGCCGATCCGGAGAATGGGCTCGGGGACAGCTCCGGCGAGCCCGATCACCCCGAAGGCCCCGATGACGACTTCGGCGATGACGAGGAGTTCGAT
>CAYUUW010000033.1:0-1024 GCA_964448005.1 uncultured Candidatus Peribacteria bacterium | reverse complement strand
CGATGATCAACCCACACCGACTCCCATGACCGACTCCGGTGACCTCGGCCCGAACCATTCCGCCGAGCCCGGCTCCGACCAGTTCGATCTCGATTTCGGCGCGAGGGTCATGGAACAGGGCGGGCTCACTTCCTCCGTCCTCGACGGGTCCGATGATTCCGATGGCTCCGGAGGCCAATCCCACGTCTCCTCCGTCACCGAGGACCAGCCTCCCGCCGAGGACATGAGGCCTCCCGTCGACCTCGCGTCCATCGAACCCTTCGCCCCTCGCTTCCTCCGAGACCCGACCAGGTAGGACGAGAAGCGCCCCAGCTGGCGCTGAGCCGCAACCCCGACGCATGTCGTCGGGGTTCTTCTTTGTGCCGCCTTCTCCTTCGCCAGAAGGCATGGAATCGCGTTCCAATGGAGTGGGCCTTTTGGGTTTGTGCCTCCTTCCGTCCCCTTGTTCAATCCCGGAGCCGTTTAGGACATGGCGAATGCCCGCCTTCCCCCGATGTACATCGGGGTTCGGACGGAAAAGTAGCTCCGCCGGTTAGAGCTCCAGACTGTGGCCCTGGAGGTCGTGGGCCTGCCTGCACACCTACGGCTTGTAACACGCTACGGCGCACAGGCCGGCAGGCAGGTTCGAGGCGCCGCCTCTCTTCTTTTCGATTTGTGTTTCGGCCCTTCTCGCTGTAGACTCCTGGAGCTGTCCTTTTGGTCGTGGCGAATGCCCGCCTCCGCCCCTCGACTATGCTCAGGGCTTCGGCGGACAAGTAGCTCAGGCGGTAAAAAACATGGCGAATGTAGCTCAGTCGGTTAGAGCGCCAGATTGTGGCTCTGGAGGTCGTGGGTTCGAGACCCATCATTCGCCCCATTCTCATTTAACCCTATCCGCCACCGTCATTCCGGCCTCCGAGCCGGAATCCAGCCTTTTTCCCTAGCTCCAATCTCCGAGGTCGACTTTGCGTTTTTTTCAATAAAAAAAGGCCTGAGAACCAGTCTAGGATCTTTTTGAGGTAAAATGGGGTAAAAATAACCCCAA
>CAYUUW010000032.1:0-16398 GCA_964448005.1 uncultured Candidatus Peribacteria bacterium | reverse complement strand
GGCCAGTGGTTCCTCTTCAACCAGAGCTTCAACCAGAGCTTCAACCAGAGCTTCAACCAGAGCGAGCAGAAAAAACCTGAGGAAAGCGAAAAGGGGTCAACGAAACATCCTGAATCCACTAAGGCCTGCCAGTTCCAGGCTGATTCCACCCAGCCCTTGCGCCATGTCTCCAGTGCGGTCATCAGCGGGATTGCCGAGGCGGCTAGAGGGGCTTTTCCGGCCATGCCCGGGGGAAGAAAGAACTGGGCCATCCCGTATCTTCTCAAAGCCAAATCCTTAGGGTGGGAAATGCTGATGAACAGATCCGGGAGGGAAACGGAAGGCCTTTCGCGCGGAAAATTCATTCAGCTGGCCACAGAAGCGCTCAAAATAGAGAATGCTCCTCCTCAAGGCGGGATTTTCCTGGATGTGGGCCCGAATCATGAATACGCACCGGCCATCCAAACGGCCAAGGCCCAAGGCTGGATCAAAGGGTACACAAACGGGTATTACCGCCCGAACAAGAAAATAAGCCGAGCTGAGGCGGTGATGATTCTGGCGAACATAGCCAAATCCAGCCCAGCCTACCACGATTCGGACCTGGAGCCACCCCATCCATTTGCCGATGTGCCTTCCGGCGCCTGGTATGCGGAGGCTGTTGCCTACAGCAGGAGCTACAACATCATCAGCGGACAGGAGGACGGAAAATTCTCCCCTTCACGAAATCTTCGGAAAGCCGAGGCAGCCAAAATGCTGGTTCATTTTTTGTACCACATGAAGGGCGAGTCCTGCCTTGTGGATAGCCCGCCCTCCCCTGCCTCAGCTTGATCCAAGGCTTCTTTAAGGCTTCGGCGCTGAAAGGGAGCTGCTTGTCGGCCACGTTCCTCTGTTTTGACTTAAGCCTATTTAAGGGTTAAAATAAAGATGCCAAAAAAACCTTGGCCCCGGCAAGCGCGAATAGATCCTTGCGCTTGAACCCGTCGAGGGACTATGGCTCATCAGATCTGTCGATGCTGATTAACACCATTGAGGCTCGATCATTCTTACAAGGCGCCGCACGGGGGTGCCGGTCTTTTCCTATTCCAGGAGAAAGCCACAGTTCCAGAAGGAACATCCCATCCAAAGACAGGAAGATCAAATGAAGAAGACACACAGCAAACGTATGGCCGTAGCGGCCATGGTGTTCGGCGCTTTCCTCCTCGCAGGAGGCTGCGATGCAGCGGAGGAGCCCATGAACCAGGACCGTGGGGGCGGCATGGCGGACGAAAAGGCCATGTTCGAGCTGATGCGCTACGACTGGCTCCATGCGCTGGCTCGCCATGAAGGCTGCCAAGCGGAGGCCGAATTCGTGAAAAGCGACTACGCGGCCTGGTCCGCGCAGCTGATTGCCTGTTCAGACCGGCTGGTCGAGCGGGTCAACTTTTTCCCTCAGCAGCTCTGCGGGGCAAACGTCCTGCTGAAGAGGGCGGAGTTCATCGATTACTACGCCGCCATCAAGAGCCTGGACGACAACGACGGGGACAAGCTCCGCAACGGGGACGAATTCGAAGCGGGGCTGAACCCCTGCAGCCCAACCACCTTCGGGGACTATCCGGATGAGCTGCTGGATCTAGATGGGATGGTCTCGTCGGATTCAATGATTCGTCGCCGCTCTGCGCCGTTCCGGGCGAGCACTCGCCCGATCTTGGAAAGGGATGTCTCCCACCGCCCTTCTGAACGGAACGATCGAGCATTCCGAATGGCATGCCATTGAAGATTTTCGCTTTTCCTAAAGCTGAAGGCCTCTGAAGCACGGCCATTTTCACTGCCCCCAAAGGCGGTGAAGCGATTGGGTGGCTTGAGGGTCTTGGCCCATGAGGCCTATTCCTTCTCTGCCGAGTCGCTCCGAACGAGCAGTTGGGAAGATTCTTCCCTTCTGCTCGTTTTTTAAGGCCCTATAAGCACCCCGGCTTGGGACCTGGAACACGATTGAAGATCACCGTTTGCCGAGAAGGCATTGTGCAAGGTGGGCTGAATTTGCTATTAATAGAAAATTATGATAAAATAAAAATAAGATTAAATTCAGACCGCATGTCAAACCACCCCAAAGAAGGAGGGGCTGCTCCAAGCGGGCCACGATCCAAACTGATAGCGACCTTGGCTCTTGCTTCTGCCCTCTTCAGCGCAGAAGCCGAAGCGTCCCCCCCTCATCGAGTTAACCCTTTTGAAAGCCCCCCAGAAAGGCATAAACGAGAAATGTCTGAAGAAAAGGAGGGCCGGCCAAAGCCTGAACCATACGAATTCGGGTCAATCAAGCGAACCAAAAATGATCCCGAAAGGCAATTGCAAGAAATAAGAAGAGTCATTGAAAGGGGGAAATCTATTCCAATTCATGTTTTTAGGAAAATTTCGAGTGAAGAAGGGCAAATTCTAGCCATAGAAGCCTTGGCGCACGAGATTTCAATGCGCTTTTCATTTTTATACTCAGATCAGTTCACCCCGGAAGAGAAAACCTCTCTGAAAGGCGGCTTGGATGAGTTGCATCAAAAAATTCTTGCACAATATATTGAAGCAGCCAAAGGAGAAAATGTAATTGAGGCGATCCAAATTCTGTTCCCGCAATTATACGAGAAGTATATTGCCGAGGTCTGCGCTGTGGATACGCAATATGCCCACCGTCTCGAACAGGACTACACCGAAATGGAGTAGGATGAGCCAGTCAAAATAAAGACTTGCAACAGGCAAGGCTACATTGCCGATACTGGAGCTTGCCTTGCCTTCATCTGCCAAAGTCCCACCCCTCCCGCCGCCAGCACGGCCACCGTAGCGACAGAGGCGGAGATGCTGCGGAGTCAAGACACGAGCGCCTGGCCGATCTTATCAAATCAGGAAGAGGAAAGAGAGGCGCTTCTTCAGGAAGCCTTTTTTCCTTCGGATTCCAGCTCTTGGACCAAGGCAATTTTTTCCCCCTCCAGAAAGCGCATGTGAATCTCGGACAGGTCCTTCCCGCTTTCCAGATAATCCTGAACCAACTTGAGATAGGTTTTAAGGCCATCATAATCCACCTTGTCTTTAAAGTCCGCCCGTTGCACCAGCAAAAGAGCCTCATTTTTTGGATTGCTGAACGAAAGAACCCCGCGATAGGCCACATACTCCTCCCTCATGGTTACATTGGAAACAATGACCGGGCTGTAAGTGACTGTAGCCGATAAAGAGGCGTGGTTGGGCAGGAGCATGATATCGCCGACCTCGGTGGTCAGGTAAACCGAATCCACCTCCTGATTAACCAATTCCCCATCGGGTGTTCTTAGAATGAATTTGAATTGAGATTGCATAGAATATAAATTACGAATTACGAGTGACGAATTACAAATTAAATAGTGTAAAATTCGTAATTCGTAATTGAAAACTCGTCATTATTTCTTAGATCGTGCCACCACTTCATCAATATCTCCTGCGAGGTAGAAATGGATTTCATCAATATGGTCGTGCTTTCCTTTCAGGATCTCATCAAAAGTGCGAATGGTGTCCTCTTTTTTGATGTACTGCCCATCCACTCCGGTGAACTGCTTGGCCACAAAGAAATTTTGAGAGAGCATTTTTTGGATGCGGCGCGCCCGGTTAACTGTCTGCTTGTCTTCCTCGGAAAGCTCATCCATTCCCAGAATCGCGATCACATCTTGCAACTCTTTGTAGCGCTGCAGGGTTTGACGAACTTGGTTGGCGACCCGGTAATGGTCCTCTCCCACCACTTCTACGGCAAGCGCCTGTGAATTGGAATCCAAAGGATCCACTGCAGGGTAAATTCCAATGGAGGCCAATTGACGGGAAAGAACAACGGTAGCATCCAAATGAGCAAAGGTGGTCGCTGGAGCGGGATCGGTCAAATCGTCCGCCGGCACAAACACGGCCTGAACAGAGGTGATGGATCCGGCCTTGGTTGAAGTGATGCGCTCCTGAAGCTTGGCCATGTCGGTCGCCAGCGTTGGCTGGTAGCCCACGGCAGACGGCATGCGCCCCAGCAGGGCGGAAACTTCGGAGCCGGCTTGGGTGAAGCGGAAGATGTTGTCGATGAACATCAGGATGTCCTTGCCTTGGTCGCGGAACTTCTCCGCCATCGTCAGCCCGCTCAGGGCAACGCGCATACGGGCTCCAGGAGGCTCGTTCATCTGGCCGAACACCATCGCCAGCTTGTCAATCACTCCCGAATCGCGCATTTCGTGAATCAAGTCGTTCCCTTCGCGGCTGCGCTCCCCCACTCCGGCAAACACAGAGTAGCCCCCGTGGGCCATCGCCACGTTATTGATCAGCTCCTGCATCATCACGGTCTTTCCCACGCCTGCTCCTCCGAACAAGGCTGTTTTTCCTCCTTTGATGAAAGGGCAGAGCAGGTCAATCACTTTTATTCCGGTTTCAAAAACCTCCACTTTCTCGCTCTGCTGGGTAAAATCGGGAGCATCCTGATGGATCGGTCGGCGCTCCACGTCTTTGGGGAGTTCCTTCCCCTCATCAATAAGGTCTCCCGTTACGTTGAATACCCGACCCAGAACCGCCTCGCCCACGGGGACGGAGATGGGGACTTGGGTATCAATCGCCTCCATGCCGGAAAACATACCGTCCGTACTGGTCATAGCGACTGTCCGAACTACTCCTGCCCCCAAATGAGACTGAACCTCCAGAACAACCTTTTTTGCCTCCACCATCACTTCAATCGAAGAATAGGTTTGGGGGATATGGTCTGCGAAGTAGATGTCGGCCACCACGCCAACAATGGAGACCACTTTTCCTTTGGGATTTTCTTTGTTGCTCATAAGTTTGTGAAGATTATTGATTATTGAGGACTAAGGAGTAAGGATTAAGAAGTAGGCCAGCTTACTCCTTAGTCCTTAGTCCTGATTTCATGCCATAGACCCACCCACAATTTCAGCGATCTGCTGAGTGATGGCAGCCTGACGGGCCTTGTTGTAGGCCAAGGATTGCTTATGGATCATGTCTCCGGCGGCTTCGGTCGCATTCTGCATGGCGATCATTCGGCTGGAGTACTCCGAAGCCTTGAGCTCCAGGAAAGACTGGATAAAAAGAGTGCTGACCAGCTGCTCAATGAGCACTTCCGCGAAGCGGGCCTGGCTCGGCTCGTAGATCATATAATGCTCCGCCGCAGGCTCCTCGAATCCGCCCTCATTTCCTTCCGCCTTTCGAGCTGCGTAAAGATGCTGATTCACCATTTCCTCCGAAAAAGGGAGGTAGGTTTTCATGATAGGATAATACACCAGCGAGTTTTTGTAATGGGGGGCAATCATCACCACCTCTTTTACGCTCTGCCCATTCCAGTACTTAAGAATCTCGCTGACGATATCCAGCGCATCGAGCGTGGTGATTTTTTCCTTGATGGAATGAAAGGATTTGCAGACGGGAATTCCGCGAAAGCGAGCGTAATCATAGCTTTTCTTTCCAATCGTCATCAGCAATCTTTCTTGTTCAGGGGTATCGTTCCAGCGATTGGAGGAAAAAAGGGTTTTAAGAATCCTGGAATTCAGCGCGCCGCAAAGCCCCTTGTCGGATGCGTAGAGAACAAAGAGGGTCTTTCCCTCTTCGCGCTGCTCCGTTAAAGAGCTTACGACCTCTTCGTGGAACCGGCCTTTTAGGATGGAGAGAAGATCCCATGCGTAGGCGCGGGAAGAAACCGCTTTTTTCTGAAAAACCCGCATTTTGCTCGCCGCCACGAGCTGCATGGCCTTGGTGATCTTTCGGGTGTTTTTGGTCGCCTGAATTTTCTTCTTGATCTCGTTGAGATTTCCGGGCATAAAACTTAATTATTGATTCGAATGGCTGGCCGCATGGTGGACCGGATTGTTGATTAATTAACCTAACGTCAGCCACAATTGGGCCCACTATTCGGCCCACAACCGGGAGCTATTTCTCAAAAAATTTCTTCACCGCATGATCGAGGTCTTTTTTGATTTCATCCGTGAGCGCTTTCTCCTTTTCGATCGCCTCAATCAGCTTCTTGCTGTGCGCTTCCAGATGGAGAAGCATTTCGGCAATCTTCTTGACCACCTTGGTGCCCTCAATGGCATCGAGATAGCCATTGGTGGCCGCCCAAATGACGGCAGCCTCCTGCCAAAGGGCGTAGGGCTGACCTTGCTTTTGGATCATGCTCTGCACAATGCGATTTCCGCGAACCAGGGTTTTCTTGGTGGACTCGTCCAAATCGGAAGCGAACTGGGAGAAGGCTTCCAGCTCATAGTACTGGGAAAGCTCAAGCTTCATGGTTCCCGCCATCTTCTTGACGATCTTGGTCTGGGCTGCGCCTCCCACGCGGGAAACGGAAATGCCGACGTTGATGGCCGGACGGATTCCCCGGTTGAAGAGGGCTGTGTCCAAAAAGATCTGCCCATCGGTGATGGAAATCACGTTGGTGGGAATATAGGCGGATACGTCTCCTGCCTGCGTTTCGATAATTGGAAGCGCTGTGATGGAGCCTCCGCCATTGGCTTCGTTGAGCTTGGCCGCGCGCTCCAAAAGCCTGGAATGGAGGTAGAAAACATCTCCGGGATAAGCCTCGCGTCCGGGGGGGCGGCGGAGAAGAAGGGACATTTCACGATAGGCTACGGCATGCTTGGAGAGATCATCATAAATGATCAGCACGTCCTCCCCTTTGTCCATAAAATACTCGGCGACAGCGCTTCCGGCGTAGGGAGCCAAAAACTGCATCACGGCCGAGCTGGCGGAAGGAGCGGTCACGATGGTGGTGTAATCCATCGCTCCGGCTCGTTTGAGCTGTTGATAAATCTGGTTGGTTTTTCCTTCGCGTTGGCCAATGGCGACGTACACACATTTCACGCCGGTATGCTTTTGGTTCAGGATGGTGTCGATGGCGATGGCGGTTTTCCCTGTCTGACGATCCCCAATGATCAGCTCCCGCTGTCCTCGTCCAATGGGCACGAGGGCGTCGATCGCCACCAGGCCGGTCTGCATAGGGGAATCCACCGATTTGCGGACCATTACGCCGGGAGCCAGCTTCTCGTGAGCGTACTTTTTATCCGCCTTGATCTCCCCTTGCCCATCCACTGGCATTCCCAAGGCATCCACCACCCGGCCCATCACGTGGTCGGAAACCGGCATGGAAAGGGTGGAGCCGTCGGCCTCCACAAACAGCCCCTCACGAACCGTGCGGTCGTTTTGAAGCACCAGGGCATAAGCCACGTCCTTTTCCAGATTCATTACCAGGGCCTGGGTCTTGGTGCCCTGAATGGTGACCACCTCCCCCATTTTCAGGCCAGGCAGTCCTTTGATCTGAATCACGCCGTCTTTATAGAACTGAATCACTCCAAAACGCCCTTCTTTTTCGGTTTTCTCCTGAGCTTTAAAAAAGGCGGTTTCGATGCTCTCCAGAAAGACGGATAGTTTTTCGTTGGACATGGTATTGAATTTACGATTTAGAATTATTTAATCATGTTTACGCGCCAACTTGCTCCTAGAATTTACGGGGTTGTTATTAGGAGTAAGCGGTAAGGACTAAGGATTAAGTAGGATCAGCTTATTTCTTAATCCTTAGTCCTTAATCCAGGTACGGCAATCCAGAAACCAGACAAAAATAAGAGTACGCGTAAAATTGGGTTATTTAGTCAAAACACCCAGGTTGCCAAGAGACTGAATCCGACCCATCCAGGAATGATCCATTACCCTTCCTCCCACAAACGCCCTCATGCCCCCGACAATCTGCGGATTGACCTGAAATTCTGGAAAGGAAAAAGGGTGCTTTTCCAGCAGGTGGGAGCGAATGCTTTGCCGAAGGGCTGAATCCAGCTCCACAGGAGCCTGAATCACCAAGACAGGAGCGTTTTTCAGGTAGGTGAGGGCTGCATTGGCCAGCGCTCCAATCTCCTGATAGGTCGACTGGAAAACAAGGTCCCTCGCTGTTTGGCTGAGCATGCTTTGGCCGGGGAAAAGCTGGCTTAGCCTCTTTGATCTCTCCGAGACGTCGGCGAAGAAAAAGGAAAGGCTCAGATGATCAAATTGACGGGCGAAATCCTCGGCAAGGTAATGAGCCAAGGCATTCAAAAGCTCATTTTTAGAATCTGGATAAGCGGTCTGATCAAAAACCCCGAGAGCATTTTTGACTTCCGCCATAAACCGGTCAGGATCGGCCTGCTGGAAATACTCAGCAAGCGCCACAGGATAGTCCCCCAGATGACCGGCAACGAGCTCACGCCTTGCCTTTGCCTCTAGGGAAAAAAAGTTTTTCTCTTTTTTCAGAATGCCGATGAAGTCGCTGAGGGCCGCTAAGCCCAAAATTTTGAGCATTTAGGCTTGTTTAAATTTCTCCCAGGATTTAGCCACGCTTTTCTGAATGAGCTCTTCCGGCAATTCATTGGAAACAATATAGGCCAACATGCGCTGCACAGTATTGAGCATTTCTTTCTGAACTCCATGAATCAGGTCGGCCTTTTCCTTAGCAATAAGAGCCTGGACCTCTTCCAGCATGCGGGCTTTCTTAGTCTCAATTTCTGCTTCTGCCTCCTTTCGTTTGGCCTCAAGCATCTTTCGCGTCTCCTGCAATTCCTGCTGGATCTGCTGACTCATTTCCTCCCGCTCCTTCTTCATGGCATCCTGCTGCTTTTTCATTTCCGTCTTCAAAAGGTCGGCTTCCAGCAGATTGTTCTGAATCTGGCTTTTGCGCTCATCCAGATAACGAAGGGTGGGCGGAACGACATATTTGGCGATCACAAAGAGGAGAATTCCCATGTTGACTGTGTAGAGCAGAATGCTCCACAGGTCGATGCCTAGGTTTGATAATGCCTCCATAAACTAAGAGATTAACGACACTTCCGCATTTAAAAAATGTGGAATTTTGTCTTATTTTCATTCATAGCACCCCTAAAAAAGGGGTGAAAAAAATTAAGCCACAAAAAGAATGATCAGAGAGATCACCAATGAGTATATGCCTGTCGATTCTGCAATCGCGTCAGCCGTAATCATTTTAGGAAAAATGTTGTCGGCCACTTGTGGATTACGGCCAATGGCCTCCATAGCCTTAGAGCCAATCCAGCCTTCGGCCAGGGCGGGGGCAATAGACCCAATGCCCATGCAAAGGCCGGCGGCGATGTATTTTGCTGCTTCTGCGTCCATAAGATAAAAATTAGGTAAATAAAGAGCTAAAGCTTATTCAAGGTCAGATTTCTTCCTCTGACGGGGTGGGGCTGACGGAAAGAATGGTCGCAGCCATGAACTGCATGGCTAGCAAGGTGAATACAAAGGCTTGGACCAGCCCCGAGAAAATACTCAATGCCATAAAAGGTGCCGGAACGATGAAACTGGTGTAGATAGTAATGCCTGCAATCACCGCAATCAGGACCTCCCCTGCGAAAAGGTTGCCGAAAAGACGGGCAGACATAGACATAAGCTTGGCGAACTCCCCCACAATGTCCAAGATCCCCAAGAAGAACTCCAGGAAAGCATTGCCCAGGTCGGAAGGCTTGCGGATTTTGAGGAAGGGTTCGATTTTGATGAAATTGTTGATGTGCCTCAAGGGGGAAGCGGTGAAGGCAATGACATGCGCCGCCCCCAGGGAAATAAGGGCCAAAGCAATGGTTTGGCTCCAATCCGAAGTCGCTGTTCTGAATAAGGGTCCGCCCCCGGCTGTGATGGCGGCCACAACAGGCAGGCCGGAAAACTGGTTGGCCACCAGAATGAAGAGGAAAAGCGCCAAGGTGTAAGGCAGGTACTTTCTGGCCCGCTTCTCCGATCCGTAGGCGGTTTTGAGCATGCCTTGGAAGAACTCCACAATCATTTCCATGAAAAGCTGGGGGCGAGTGGGAACCACGCCCGCTTTTCGGGTGCACAAAAGGGCAAGAATCACCACCGTCAGGCTAACCGCAAAAGAAGCCATCACCGAATTGGTCACATGGAAGCTACCATATTCAATGATATTGTTGGACTTGAGGGTGATTTCAGGAATGTTGCTCATTCAGCGGAAGGATTGGATTTACCTTTCTTTTTGAGACGGCTTGAAATTTCTCATTTTTTTATAAAGCGCGAATTGCGTAAGGGGGTATGAAATGATGAGAAAGAGAATAAAGAAAGCATGCTTTTCGCCAGGAATCCAGGAGTCAATCAGCCACCCTAAGCCTCCAAGAAGGAAGATGCTGGAGAGCGTGATGAAGGCCGATTGGCCGAAAACTTTCCAACGATAATCCGATTTGACCTTTTTAAACAGCTCAGCCCCGCTCTCTTCATTTTTTTCGCCTTTCTTATTCACCCTCACTTTATTTTTCTTGGCCACAGGCAGGGCTTTTTTTTCGGAAGGCGTGGAATCTGCGGATGATTTGGAGGGACGAGGCATGAAGCAAAACTTAAGAAAGTATAATTTTTGGCTTTCCAAAGGGCTTTTTTTCCATTCCAGACAAAGCCTGAATTTTTGCTTGCGGGCATTTTAGGAATGAGCCCTTCAGAAGTCAAGCCCTTAAGAGCTCACTTGGACGGGGGGATTTTCCGCTCTTTCCAAGAAGCAGAATAGCCCCCTAGGCAGGCTATCGAGTTCTAGCCCATTGATTTTTTGTTGACTCCGGACTATTTCCCGCCCAAAATCAGGCGACAGCGGCAGGCCCAATCACCCCTTACCCCCACCGTCATGCTGACCAACATCCTTATTCTGCTGGGCTCCCTGTCCATGCTGGGCATCGCGGCCTATTTTCTGGTGGGAGCCAGCATGCGCCTGGCCCGCCTGCTCAAGGTTTCGGAAGCCTTCATTGGGCTGACCATTGTGGCCGCAGGCACTTCCGCTCCGGAAATCGCCGTGAGCGTTTCCGCCGCGCTGGACGGCAAGGGGGCTCTTTCCGTGGGGAACGTGATCGGCTCCAACATCTTCAATCTGGGCTTCATCTTGGGCCTGGTGGCGCTCATCGCCCCCCAAGCCATCCAGAAGAAAACCGTCTACCGGGATGGCCCCGTGCTGCTGGGCTCCACGCTCCTGGTTTTGCTTTTTCTGTGGGACCAGCAGGTGGCCTGGTGGGAAGGAGTAACACTGCTGGCCGGTTTGGTTGCCTACAATAGCTACCTTTGGATCAAGAAAGATGTTCCGGAAGAGGAGGAGGATCCGGTGGAAACCAAGCCTTGGGCCAGCATCGGAATCTTCCTGCTCAGCCTGTTCGGCCTCATTCAGGCCGCCGAATGGGCCGTGGAGGCTTCGGTGAAGATCGCCGAAAGCTACGGCATTTCCGAATGGGCCATCGGCGCCACCATCGTGGCGGCGGGCACGAGCCTGCCCGAGATCGCCACTTCGGTGATGGCCACGATCCGCCGTCGCTTCGCCCTTTCCATAGGCAACGTGATCGGCTCGGACATCTTCAATGTCTTCGGCATCATCGGCGTCAGCAGCGTTGTTGCGCCCATCAGGCTTTCGTCGGAAAGCATTTTCGGCCTGCCGGACAACATCGTTTCGGTGATCCTGCTGATCGCCACCATTCTTCTGGTGCTGGTGTTCATGCGGACAAAATGGACGCTGAGCCGGGTGGAGGGAGGCATTCTGCTCCTGATCTGCGTGGCGCGAATGGGATTCGAGCTGGGGCTGGGGAGATGATCCGACTCTGCCGCCTGCCCTTCGCCAAGCCGGTCAGCCTCTCACGAAGAGGCTAAAATCCTTCCGGCTCCTTCCCTCGTCGAACCGGTACCCCTCCTGATCGAAGGCCTTCATTCCTTCCGGCTCGGTGATCCGACGGTCAACGATGTAGCGGGCCATGAGCCCCCTGGCCCACTTGGAGCGGATCGCCACCGTCCGCAGGCCTTTGGCGGTTTTTTCCTGAAAAGCCACGGTGACGATTGGCACACGGATATGGGCAGTATCGACAGCCGAAAAGTATTCCTCGGAGGCCAAATTGACGAGAATCTTGGGCTTCGACTCCTCCAGTTCCCCGTTGAGCCGAGCGGCAAGGAGAGGCTTCCAGAAATCGTACAGGTCCTTTTTTCCTTTCAGGGCCAGCTTGGTGTACATCTCCAGGCGGTAGGGCTGAATGGCGTCCATGGGCTTCAGCAACCCGTAAAGGCCAGAAAGAATGCGCAAGTGGCGCTGGGCGAACTTCCAATCCTCATGTGTCAAAGCCGTGGCTTTGAGCTTCTTGTAGATCTCCCCCGCAAAGGCGTGCAGCGCCGGAGTTTTTTGCTGGCTGCTCCATTGGGCGTAGCGGCGATGGTTCTGCTGGGCCAAGGCCGGGCTGATCTTCATGAGCGCGGCCAGCTCCGGAACACTGAGCGCCCCCAACTGGGCGGCCAGCTGCTCGGATTGGGCTTCGAAGAAGGGCAAAGTGGGCTCAATCCAGGCCGGTGCGGGCTCGGAGGAAAAGGTCTTGGCGGTGTTGAGGAGGATGAGCATATTGCCAAGGTCAGATTCGATCCAGTTCTCTGATAGTTTTTAATCCGACCTGCTTGACGATATTCCTCAAGGTCCCTTTGCGAACGTCTTTGCCGCCATGGTTTGGCACAGGGACAAAAGCTCCTGTGGCATCATTTACCCAAAGCGTATGCGACCCTTTGCCCTGACGATAAAGACGAAAGCCTATTTTTCTGAGCTTTCGTGTCAATTGTTGGTAGTTGTAGGAACCCATTAAACAGAGATCGGAATGCTAAAGTGGATGGAGGAGCGACCTATTTTCGGCTTATTTTTCTTGTATTCCTGAATCATCTGGATCACATCAAAAAGGTTGGCCAAGGCCTCAAGTTCGGTAGCTCCTTCGGCAAAAGCCCCGTCAATGGAGGGGCAAGAGGCCAAAAACCCATCTTCGTTCTTTTCGATACGAATGTTGAGCATGGTGGGTCAGGTAAGAGGCTGCCTTCATTTTAGACTACAAAAAAACAAGCCGCAAGAAGTCTCTGTGGTTGGCCGCGCTGCCTACAAGAAATCCACCATCCCCCTTCCGCCACCGGAAGCAAGATGCGTCTTCCATTCCGGCAGCATTTTACGGACCATCCCGCCAAGCTTCCTATTGCCCAAGTAAGGGGCTGGAGCATCAAAATACTCGCCGCCAAAGGCCCTTTTCCGCAGCTCCTCGTCGGCCGCCAAGCAAATCAGGGCGTGCAGGCGCCAGCGCTCGTCTTCGCCTTGGCTGGCCTGGAACCGCTTCTGAGTGAGGCCATGAAGCGCCTCGTGGCAAAGGCCGATAAAATAATAGCCGGGATAGGCTTCGGAGCAGCCCCATTCGATCTGGCCGAAGCCCAAATAGCTGCCCGTTTCCAGATCCGGCGAAAGCAAAAGCACCTCAAAGGATCCATCCATGGGCAAGCCGGTGATCTTCTCCAGCTCCTTGAGCCAGGGACGGTTCTTCTTCCGCTGAGCTTCGACCGATTTTTGGTAGGCCGAAAGCTCCCGGAGCTTTCGCCCAAAAGCCTCGGAGGCGAAAATATCCTCGAAAATCCGCCTCACGCCCCCCTCGTCTCGAATCAGCCTGACCCCTGTTCGCCCGCCGAAGCCGGCCCAGCAGAGCCCGGAAGCCAGATACCGGGGGTCAAAATAGCAATAGGCCGCATGGGCGCCGTGCTCCTTTTCAATTTCCTTGAACAGCGCCGTCCATTGAGGGTCGGAAAGCTTCTTTTCGAAGAAATAGGCGTTCCACAGGCGATAGGCCAGGTGGTGCTTGTCGATACGGAAACGGAGCTTGAGCATGGAAGCGTTATCAAAAATCCTCCCGATTGTAGCGTATTTTGGAATCAGCCCACCAGGCTCGCACGGAGGATGAGGCGAGGTCCCGTCGCAAAAGGAAGGCCTTGCCGGTGCAAGGTTTGATCATTGATCAAAACAGGGACTCCGTTGGGAATGGAGTGGGGCACCAGCGCGCCCGTCTTGACGGCCTCATTGGCCAAACGGGCCAGTGCTTCCTCCTGCTCTTCGCTCCCCCGCTCCAGATCAGGAATCCATAAATCGCCCTCGGCGCATTCCACGTTGGCCACGTCCCCCAAGGCAACAAAAACGAACCGATCCATGTCCCAGTGCCATCGGGCAGTACCTCTTCCAAGAGGATGGATCTCACCTTTTTCATGAAACTCGGAAGCGATGCCGATCTGCAGCCGGCCGCAGCGGCCCAGCAGCGTATGCAACCCCCCACGAATGAGCCGGACCAAAGGCTTTGCGTTTTCGCAAACACAATCCCTCTCCTCCCCCTCCAGGGGGGTGACAGCCCGCTGGGGAGACCAAAGCAGGGCGCCGTCGGGCCTGGATTCCATCGTCTGCTCCTCAAAGGTGCTCACGTTATCCAGAATATCGTCGGCGTGGCGGCGGAGCTCTTCGGTTTCCAAATCCCCCAAGGGAAGCAGGTCAAACCTGGATTCGATGTTCATGGGAATGGAATGACGATGCGGGGGAATTGCATAGGTCGCATTAAACACTTTTTAATATAATTTGTAAATAAATTCGCAAGGTTCAAGGGCTTTGCATAACTCCATTAATTTAATTTGACATTTTTAAATAAGTATTATATAAATTATAATAAATAATTCTAGTAAATAATGAAATTTTCACCTGATAGATCCAATCCTGATCAGGAAGACTTTCGTCGTCGGGCTAGTCGCACGTTTGCCAGGGCCTCATTTGGATATAGAAAGAGGCTTTTATCAGGGCTTCGGGAAAGAAATCCAAATTGGGGCAACGTGTTTGAACTGGAAGCCTTATTTTTTGAACGGAGAGCAGATGCACCCCAAAAAATAAACTTAGACCCTGCCCTTCAGGAAGTTCTGCCTGAAGAATTCTTCTCAAATCCAACAGACTGGATTGAGTCACAACCAATAAAGGTGAATATGCTCGAGGCCCGTAGATTCAAAGGACCCCCCACCAACGCAGATGTGCTTAAGCTAGGGCATGATGCTGATTTAAACAGAACCAAGAGCTTCGCAATAGGGACAACTGGAATTTTTTCCAAAAGACTCAATCCAAAACTGCCTGATTTCTCCGAGGCGGAGCGTGCCAGAGAGGCTTATGCGTGCGGTATTCCAACACCTAGAATTCTGGGAACCATTGAGGATCAGGGAAATTTGTATGTTTGGTTCGAATCCATCCCCGGAATGAATTTAGATGAGCTTGAAACGGAAGTTTTTGATACAAATTGGGAGGCAACACTTGCAGCGGTTGAGCCCAGGCTGGGTGATGAAGCTAAGCAAAAAATTGCCTCTATACGTGAGCAAGCGGAAATACATGAACCCATGCTTGGTTTATTGTGGGATTTAAGACGTCAACGCTCTGCCTACATAAGAGAATATGGTCCGAATTTTGATCCGGGTCCCTATGACTATCCTTCTGCATCTGAGGCAGAGCTTAGAGGCAAGGCTAAAAGCCTTCTCAGTCTGGTTCGTGAGGGCCTAAAGCAATTCGTGCAGGGGAGGGCGGATTTTATGAAGCTGCGAAACTTTATGAAATTGGAAGCAACTGAAGAGCTTATTGATGTGCTGATGGGTGACCTAACACCTAGTATGTGTGCAAATAATGGATTGAATAATCGATATTTCCGCGAGGTCCTTCTTGACGAATGTCAAAATAACACTCCTTATTACGACCCTGAAGAGGGAATACGGACTCATGAAATTCAGCATATTGTTAAGCAAAATTTATTCGGAAAGTCGCCCGACCCAAAATATCCCTCGGCGCTTGAATTTGAAGTGGCCCAACTAAAGGCTCTCAGCCTCAGCAAGGGCCCAGAACACAGTGATCTTGATGGTCGGAACATTATTTTAGAATGGGACGATCGGAATCTTGCTCCAGGACGTCGAGAAGACGGCTCGTTAAATCTTTTGGTGGTTGATTGGGAGCCTGGAATGGAAGATAGAAGGTGGCACTGCCCAAGCTTAATCCGCCGTGCCGCAAAAAATGTTTTGAGCAAATAAAACGCCCATACCCCTTCCGGCCTGGCGGCAGGATGACAGATGGTTTTTTCAACAATCAACGAGAGACAGCACCGGTCAGCGCATACACCCCTATCCCGAACGCCACGCTCACATTCAGCGACTCCTTCACGCCCCGCATGGGAATGTGCAACGTGGCCTCGCAGAGCTCCAGCAAAGGCGGCTCCACGCCATCCACCTCGTTGCCGATGACCAGGCAGCAAGGGTGCTGGGGCTCAAAGTCAAAAATAGACTGGCTCCCCTTCCCCACCTCCAAGGCCAGCAGCTGAACCCCTTGCCCCTTCAGCGCCCTCATCAACTCCACCGGATCGGAATGGTACTCCCAGGGCAAAGCCTCTTCGGCGCCCAGGGCCGTTTTGCTGATCTCCTTGCGCGGCGGCACGCCGCTGTAGCCCGTCAGGTACAGCTTGCTCACCCCTGCCCCGTCGCTGGTGCGGAAGATCGCCCCCACGTTGTGCAGGGAGCGGATGTTGTGGGCGAGGACGAGAACCTCCTTCTTATTCACTAAAAAGGCACCAGTTTTTCCAGCCGGCCCTTTCGGATATGCCTTGAGATAAG
>CAYUUW010000031.1:14977-16594 GCA_964448005.1 uncultured Candidatus Peribacteria bacterium | reverse complement strand
GTCCTGGCTTCGTCCCAACTGCTGCTCAACCGTTCGTTGGGCCTAAGCTGGCTGGGCGAAAGCCTGCTGGGGCCTGGCATCGACAACGTGGCCAAAGTGGATTTGGCCGAAGGGGCCAAACGGATCCGCCCTTACGGCACCTTCCTCCATGCCAACCTCCTGGGGGCCTATTTCGCGCTCCTTTTCTTCTCGGTCCGCCCCTTTTTGCGCTCTGCCCAAGCCTGGTTCTGGGCAATCCTGCTGGGCGGAGGCGTGCTGCTTTCCGGCAGCCGGGCAGCCTTGCTGGCTTTCGCCATGGGCCTGCTCCTGCTGGCTTTTCTCCGCCTTGCTCCTGGCTTGCAGGGCAAAAGGCTCCTGGCCCGCTTTTTCGCCTTTTTTATGGCCGCCAATGCCCTGCTCCTTTCCTTCCCTCGTCTCGTGTCTTCAGCCGATCCGGCCTGGCAGGCCCGGCTCGATCAGGTCGCCCTGAGCCGGGCCATGGCCTGGGCCGAGCCCTTGGGCGTGGGGCTGCGGCAGTTCACCCTGCGGATGGAGGAATTCGCCCCGGCGATGCTGAATCCCTGGGAATTCCAGCCTGTCCACAATGTCTACTTTCTTGTCCTGAATGAGCTGGGAATTCAAGGTTTTCTCCTCTTGCTCCTGCTGATTTTGGCCCTCCTCAAAAAAACCTCTCTCTCGCCTGCTCCTGTCCAGACTGTGTCCATTTTCCTTCTCCTGCTGTTCGCCGCTTTCGACCATCTGCTGTGGGACAGCTTCGCGGGAGGGGTTTTGGCTGCCTTGGTTATTTCGCTGGCCTTTTTGTCGCCGGCTGGGCAAGAAAAAGCACCCTAGCCCGCGGGGGGGTAGGGTGCTTGCGATGCGGTCACTTGAGCTGATCGAAGGCGCTGGGCTCCTTCGCCGGCTTTGGCTTTTCGGCCTCGGCAGGGGCCGGGGCGGGATCCGCTGGGGCCGGCTTGCGCCTTTTGCCTGACGCAGGCTTCGGCGTTTCGGCTGTGGTTGCGGGAACGGCCGTCGGAACGGCTTCTGCTGGGCCGTCCTCATCCTTGCGGAAAAGGTAGGCCAGCATGTCCGTTGTCACCTTGGCCTTGAAGGCTTCCCCGTTATAGGTGTCGACCTTCTCCATCTTCACCTGCAGGCCTTCTGGCAAGCAGGCGAAATCTTTGTCCTTGTTCTTGCTCGGACAATTCTCGATGGTCGGGCTACGCTGGTCCCAGCTCAGCTTGAGCTGGCCATCGAGGATCTCCAGCGTGAGAACCTGGAGGCCCTCCTTTCCTATCAGATCGGGCGTCCAAATCCGGAGATCCTTCATTCCCGAAGCCTTGGCCAACTTTGTGGCGAATTCGCCGCTTAGAAGGCCTTCTTGGTTTGCGGTCAGGTCGAGGGCGTTCAGCTCCGTCTCGCCGCCCATGACGTAGAGCGTGGTGGCAGGGTTGCCAGCCGTTTCGTCATCGCTCATCACGTTGCAGGTTATTCCGACCCCCAGAGTGCTTCCGATCCAGAGCCCCAGCAAAGCCGCAATCAGTAGAGATTTCCAGGTGAAAAGCTTTCCCGAAGCTGGGTTGCTGGCCACGTTCTGTGGCTGCGGAACAGGAGATGGAGGTGTTGCTCCGTATCCTC
>CAYUUW010000031.1:11393-14877 GCA_964448005.1 uncultured Candidatus Peribacteria bacterium | reverse complement strand
CCTGCGGAGGCGGGTAGCCTTGCGGAGCTCCGTATCCTCCCTGCGGAGGCGGGTAGCCTTGCGGAGCTCCGTATCCTCCCTGCGGAGGCGGGTAAGCCCCTCCTCCGGGCGAGAGTGGCGGCGGAAATCCTCCCAATGGTGGATTCTGATGAGTCATGAAGTTCCTTTCGTTGCTGGTTGTGACCACATCGCTAATGTGTGGCCACGGGTTTACGGAAGTCGTTAACGCGTGACACAATGGATCACAACCAGTGGCCGGTGCTTTGAAGGAGCAGGAGAATCTGCCTGCATATTATAATATTTTTTTCTATTTGTCAATATTTTGCGCTGGCTTCCGGCAGCGTATACTTTCCCCGCTTCCTCAATCCCTAAAATGCCTCTGACGTACCGCTGCCCCTCGCCGGAAGACACCTTCGCCCTGGGGCGGCAGTTGGCCGAGCGCAGCGCCCCCGGCTTTTGCGCTCTGCTCTACGGCGATTTGGGGGCGGGAAAGACTCAGTTCGCCAAGGGATTCGCCGCCGGCCTGGGCCTTTCGAAGCCGGTGCGCAGCCCCACCTTCGCCTACGTGAACCGCTATCCTCTTCCTCGCTCCTCCCCGGCCCATTTCTACCACTACGACCTGTACCGCCTCCATTCCGGCGACGATTTTTCCTCCATCGGCTTGGCCGACAGCCTGGCCGAGCCGGGAGCCATCCACGCCATCGAATGGGCCGACCGCCTGGGCGGGGATTTCCATGCCTGGGGAGCCAAAGTCCTATTGAAGGCCGAGGGAACGATCCATTGGGCGGAAATCTCCTTTTTCGGGCCGCAGGTTCCGGAGTCGGAGCGAATCGAGGAAGCCTATGCCCACTGGGCCACGCCGCCTCACGTGCGGCGCCACAGCGCCCAGGTGGCCAGAATCGCCCTTGGGCTCGCCCAGGCCTACGCCGATGTGGGGCGGATCGTGGACGCAGAGCTGCTGCGGGCCTCCGCCCTGCTGCACGACGCGGCCCGGGTCTGCGACTTCCGCAGCCTGGACCGGGCGGATTTCCCGGAAGAGGTCAGCGACGAGCAATGGAGCCGCTGGCAGGCGCTGCGGCAGCAGTTCCGGGGGCAAGACCATCCTTCCCTCGCTGCCGCCTACTTGGCCCAAAAAGGCTTCGGCGGCGTGGCAAGGCTCGTCCAGGCGCATGGCTCATCCACCCTGGTGCTCCATCCTGAATGGCTGGATTCCCTGGAAGCCAAAATCCTCTATTACGCCGACAAGCGCGTGAAGCATGAGCAGATCGTCCCTTTGGCCGAGCGCTTCCGCGACGGGCGGGAGCGCCACGGAAAAAAGGATGCCGCCAGCCGCCAGCTGTTCGCGGAGGTCCAGCAAAAAGCCTTGGCTTTGGAGAAGGAGCTTTTTTCTCCGCTCAGAATAGGGCCGGAAGACCTTGGCTAGTGCGTTGCCCGAATCTCATCGTTTCCCGCAAGGGCATCCAGATACAGCTAAAAGCCTAGGCGGCCTAGGATTTTTCCTCCTCTTCGGCTTCCTCCTCCGGCTCCTCGGTCTCCGCATCGCCGCCCAGGTCGGTCCGGTCGTTCAGGGCATCCAGCCCGTAGTATTTCAGGTACACGTCGTAGCCCCATTCCCCGAAGCCATTCATCACCTGCAGCATCAGCCAGGTCATGGGCAGGGTGCCGAAGATCAGGGCCAAGGGGCCAACCTTTGCCGCGCTGAGCAGGAAGCCCAGGCCGATGGCGCAGAAGATGCCCAGCGCATTGCTGTAGAGCCCCAGCAGGGAATACTGCTGCCCGGCCAGCAGCTCCAGAATGAGGGAAGTGATGAAGGCGCTGATGACGAAGTGGATGGCCATGACCCCCACGGCCTGCTGCGCAGGCGCGGCCAGGGCGTAGAAAGGCACGGTGAACAGGAACAGGATGAGGTTGAACACGAAGACGTGGCTCACCATGGTTTTGCGGCGGCTGTACTTCTCCTCGTCCATAAAGGAAACCAGCAGCGCCGCCAGCACATTGGTGCTTAGGGTGGCGGCCAGGGCGATCACCAGCGTGCTGAACACTGAAAGCGAGCTGGAGCCTTCCGACGGAACAAAGGACACCATCAGGAAATAGGCCACGAAGGCGATCAGGGTGCCCCCTACCCCGGCGGCCAAGCCGCTGAAGAGCCGGAGCCAGAAGAGGGCGAAGGAAAGGGGTCTTTTTTCGGTCATTTTTTTGTGTTAGGGAATTAGTCTTTCCGCTTTTCCTCCAGCCACTCCATCAGGATCCAGCCGCCCAGGCCCACCGTGATGCCCACATCGGCCAGGTTGAAGGTGGGGAAAGGCTTGAGGTTGATGAAATCCAGCACATAGCCTTGGTTCAGCCGCTCCGCCAGATTGCCCAAAGCTCCGCCCAGCAGCATACCCCAAAGCAGGCTCTGCAGGAAGCCCTTGCCAGGATTCGCCCTGAGCCGCTGGTGGCTGGCGTAGCCCAAAGCAGCCAGGACCGCGAAGGTGGCCCCCACCTGAACGGCCATGGGAAGCCGGAGCCCGAAAGCGATGCCCGGATTGGCGTGCGCTTGGCTCAGGAAGAAGAGCGATCCGGCCTCCCCCCAAGGAAGCGAGGGGGATTGGGCCGCCCAGGCCTTGGTCCAAAGGTCCGCCCCTAGCCATAGCAGGGCCGTCAGGGCCGCAATAATGTAGTTCTTGCTCATGCTCATGGGCCCATTTTAAAGGGCTTTCCTCCGAAGGCAAGAAAATAGCGGCTCGGGCAGGCCGCATGGAAAACCCAGGTCCTTGCGCTCGTGATGCAGCGGGGTGCCTGGGCTGACAGCTCCTTAACTGTGGAGAGGGGGTTGCGGTTGAAGGGTGAATGACTCAATCAACAATGTGTATGCTGGTTCGGGTCGGCCCTTTCATGCCTACTCGCCATGCTTTTTCAGCGACAGGAAGCGTTCGGAACGCCATTGGAAGCCACGAGGGCTTTTCCACTATCCGCTGTGGCGAGCGCGGTGCTCTGGTTCCCTTGGGCAGGGCGGCAGGGCGACGCGCTCGTGTGGAGGATAAGGAAGGGCATTCGGACGCAGCCAGTCTCTTGCGGGAGCGTCTGAATTCAGATTATTTGCCTGCTCGGTTTCTGTCAATCTTTTTTGGCGCCGCTTTTTGCCCGACATCCCTTATACTGCCATGGGCGTCGTCAGCCTTCTTCGTGGCGGCCTTGCCTGCGTATTTCCTCAGCCCCCGATGTGAGAAGAGCCCCTGTCGACACCCCTTTGGCCATCGCGATCTTCGCCCTGCTGCTGCTGGGCATCATCATGATCTCCAGCGTCAGCGTCTACGAATCCTACCAGCTGACCCAGTCCATGGTCCGCAACGGCACCCTGGAAGAGCCCACCAACAGCTTCTACCTGTGGCGCCATTTCACCCGGACCCTCTTTTCCCTTCCTTTCTTCGCCCTGGGCCTTTTTTTGCCTCTGCAATGGTGGAAGCGATTCGCCCTTCCTTTCTTTTTCCTCTCCTGGCTG
>CAYUUW010000031.1:6168-11383 GCA_964448005.1 uncultured Candidatus Peribacteria bacterium | reverse complement strand
GGCGCGCTGGCCCTGTTCCTGCCGGGCATCGGGGCCAACTACGGCACGTCCCGCAGCTGGATCGATATTCCTTTCCTCCCTTCCGTCCAGCCGGCGGAGATCATCAAACTCTCGCTGATCTTCTACCTGGCGGTGTGGATGGAGAAGCGGCAGGAGCTGGTGCGCTCCTTCCAGTACGGATTCATCCCTTTCACGGTGCTGCTGAGCATGGTGGTCGTCCTTTTGGCCATGCAGCCGGATTTCGGCTCGGTGCTGGTCATCTCCACCATTGCCGCCAGCATGTTCTTCGCCGCCGGCGGCGGCGTGGTGCACATCGGCCTGGGGGCCCTTTCCGCCGCCCTGATGGCCTACCCCATCATCATGAGCAAGGAATACCTCCGGAACCGCTTTTTGGCCTTTCTGGATCCTTCCCTCGATCCTTTGAGGATAGGATTCCAGATCAAGCAGGCCCTGATTGCCGTGGGGAGCGGCGGGGTTTTCGGGGTGGGGTTCGGCAAGTCCATCCAGAAGTTCGGCTACCTGCCCGAGGTGCAGGGCGACACCATCTTCTCCGCGATGGCCGAAGAGCTGGGCTTCGTCCGCATGCTTTTCCTGGTGGCGGCTTACGCTTTCATCGCTTACAGGGGCTACCGCATCGCCATGCGCGCCAGCGACCGCTTTTCCATGCTGGTGGCGATCGGCATCACGGGATGGTTCACCTTCCAGGCGATCATCAACATGGGGGTCAACCTTTCCCTGCTCCCTCTCACCGGCATCACCCTGCCCTTCATCAGCTACGGGGGATCCTCGATGATGGTGCTGATGCTGGCTGCCGGTATTCTGCTTAATATTTCACGCTATGGCCAAACCGCTGCGCATTCTGCTGGCCGGAGGCGGGTCGGGGGGGCACATCACCCCTCACTTCGCCGTCCTTTCCGCCCTTGAGGCCCTGTGCCCTTCCCTCAGCTTCCATCTGGCCGGCTCTCGCCTGGCTTTCGACCGTGGGCTGGCCCGGGAAAAAGGAGTCCCCTTCACGAGCATTTTCGCCGGAAAGCTCCGCCGCTACTGGTCCTGGAGGAATTTTTCGGATCCGCTGCTTGTCCTGCTGGGATTTTTCCAGTCCCTGATCCTGCTGCTGCGCTTTCGCCCTCACGTTGTCTTCTCCAAAGGGGGCTACGTCAGCCTTCCGGTGGCGTTGGCTTCGGCCTGCCTGCGCATTCCCCTGGTGCTCCACGAATCCGACGCGAGGATGGGCTTGGCCAATCGCCTCAATGCCCGTTTGGCCCGCTTCGTCTGCGTGTCCTTTCCTCATTTGGCCCAGGGCGGCAAGCAGCGCTTCACCGGCAATCCTGTCCGCCCGGAGCTGGCCCAGGGCAACCCTTCCCAAGGCTACGCCTTCTGCGGATTCCCAGAGGGCCCGCTGGGTCTGCCCGTCGTCCTGATTTGGGGGGGAAGCTTGGGCGCCCGGCAGATCAACGAGCTGGTCGAGAAGGAATTCGACGCCCTCACCCAGCGTTTCCGCATCGTTCATGTCACAGGCGAAGGAAAAGGCCTTCGCCTGAAGCACCCCCATTACAAATCGGCCGAGTATCTGGGCCCGGAGCTGCCCCACATCTACGCCATTGCCCAGGCCGTGGTGGGCCGGGCAGGGGCCAACTCCCTGGCGGAGACGGCTTTCCTGGGCAAGCCCAGCCTCCTGATTCCCTTGCCCAATGCCGACCAGCAGGCCAACGCCCTGCAGTTCCAGGCCCGGGGCGCAGCGCTGATATGGGACCCTGCCCGGTCTTTGGCCGACACCCTTTCCGGGCTTCTGGCCGACGAGGCCAGGATCCTGGCCATGAAAAAGGCGCTAAGGCAGTTTTCCAATCCTCAGGCTGCCCAGGAGATCGCCAAGGTCGTTTTGAAGGCGGCGGGAACGATGTAGGCGCTGGCCTTCCGGCTGCGAAGAGGCTAGAATGAAGACTGCCTTGTGACCCAATGCCCATGAGAATAGGAATCAACGCCCGTTTTCTGTGCCATCCCCACACCGGCATTGGGCAGTACACCCGGCGCTTGCTGGAGGCCCTTTCGCGCCTGGACAGCCAGAACGAGTACCTTCTTTTCACCCCCAAGCTCTCGACGCTGGCCCTGGGGGAGAATTTCCGCCAGATCCGGATCCCCGAAAGGCGCTCTTTTTCGGCGGCCCTGCGCAAGGCCGATTGGGAGTACCGGCTTCTTCCGGGCGAGGCCAAAAAGCTCCAGCTCCAGCTGCTCCATTTCCCCTATCCTTCCCGCCCGCTCTTCGGCCTGGGAGTCCCCACCCTCGTCACGGTTCACGATGTGATTCCTTGGGTGCTGCCGGAGCATCGCTCCCGCCTGCGCTCCCGCCTGCTGCATGCCTATGTGGCCCAGGCCCTGAAAGGGGCCGACCACCTCCTGACGGTTTCGGAATTCTCCAAGGGCGAGATGCTGGAGCTCTTCTCCCTCCCTTCCTCTTCCGTCACAGTGACTCCCTTGGCCCCTACCCTGCCCAAAACCCCCCTTCCCCAGGCGCTTTCCTCCAGGCTCCGCCGGCCCTTCCTGCTCTACGTGGGGGGCTACGATCTGCGCAAAAACGTGCCTTTGCTGATGGAGGCCTACCAGAAATTCGTGGCCAACCACCATGCGCTGGACCTGGTGCTGGTGGGAGCCCAGGGCAAGGGGCTGGAGGCTTTCTTGACCAGCGCCCATCAGCAGAAGATCGCGGGACGCTTTCCCCTGAGGCCCAAAGGGCAGATCGTGCTCACCCCTCCGCTTTCTTCCCAGGAGCTGGCCTGCCTGTACAGCCAGGCCAAAGCCTTTGTCCACGCTTCCTTCTACGAAGGCTTCAACCTGCCCTTGGCGGACGCCCTTCAAGCCGGCATTCCTGCCGTCGTTTCCGATCTGCCGGTCCACCGCGAGGTGGCGGGGGACGCGGCCCATTTCGCCAGCCTTGAAAGCGTGGACTCCTTCGGATTGGCCCTGCATGAATTCCTCAATGCCCCTGGCCTGGCCCAAAGCCTTTCGCGGCAGGCCAAGGCGCGGGCTGCGGAATTCTCCTGGGAGGCCTGCGCCCGCAAGACCCTGGAGGCCTACTGTCGCTTGGGGGAGGGCGGCTTTTCTGCGGGCTCCGACCCTTACATAAAAGGATCCTCTGCCGGCCAGCCCGGGGAGGCGGAAGAAAAGCCCGGGCTGGATCCTTCGGCTGAATTATGGTAGAAATAAAGCCGCTTACCCCTTTCCCTTGCCCAAGAAAGAATCCCTCCCGGAGCTGGCCCAGTGGGTGGAATCCGCCCAAAAAGGAGATGCCGAGGCATTCGGCAAGGTTTACGATGCCCTGGTGAAGCCAGTGTACCGCTACATCTACTACCGGGTGGAGCCCCAGCTGGCGGAGGATCTGACCGAAGAGGCTTTCCTGAAGGCTTGGCAGAACCTGGGGAAGTACACGCCCAAGGCCCCCTTTTCGGCCTGGGTCTTCCGGATCGCGCACAACCTGATCTGCGACCATTACCGCCGCCACAATACGGAGGCCGAGCTGGACGAGCGCCTGGCGGACGATTCCCTGTTGGGCAATCCCGCAAGGCAGGCCGAACTCCGCCTCAGCCAAATCACGCTTCGAAAAGCCATCCGGCGCTTGCCTCCCGCCCACCAGGAGATCATTTCGCTCAAGTACATGGGGGAGCTGGAGAATTGGGAAATCGCCAAGGCCACGGGCCGATCCGAGGGCGCCATTCGCCTCCTTCAGCACCGCGCCCTGAAGCAGCTCCGGATTTTCCTGGAGGGAGAGGGCTGATTCATGTAACAGATTTCGTTTTTCTCCGTTATAGAGTGTGTCACGCTATTTTAGACAGCATGTCCAAGTTGCCTGCATGAACGAGCTGGAAAAACTGCTCCATCGGCTGCCTAAGCCCCAGCCATCGTCCGCCTTCCAAAAAGCCGCCCGACAGCGGCTGATGAGCCGTATCCGTTCCGCAGAGCCGGAAGACTCTTGGCTCGGCCGCTGGATCGGCATGGCAGGCCCCGCTGTTCCTTCCTCTAAATTCATTCTTTCGGCCAAGGCCAGGCTCATGGCCGCCATCGATTCGCCTCCTTCCGTGCTTCGCTGGAGCTGGGCGCTGCTGCGCCGCCTCACGGCTTCGGCCCTGGTGATGCTGATGGCGGTGACCACCACCCTTTTCTTTGTGGAAGGCGGCACGGTCGTGGTGGCCTCCCAGGAAAGCTATGCCCAGGTCCTTTCCGGAGCGATACAGGTGCAGCGGCCCAATCAGCTGGCCTGGACCGAATCCAGCGAGCGCTTCGAGGTGGGTCCGGGAGACCTGATCCGTGTTCCGGAAGGCAGCCAGGCCACGCTGCATTTTTTCGACGATAGCCAGCTTCGGCTGGAAGGGGGGAGCACTTTGCTCATCAACCGCATCCAGATCAGCCCGGCCTATGCTTCCCAGGGCTCCATCGAAGCCATCCTGAGCCAGGGCCGGGCGTGGCTCCAGGTTCTGAATGTGGAAGACGGCCATGCCGGCTTCACCCTGGTGGCGCCCCAAGCCCGATTCTCTGCCCTGCGCGCCAGCCTCAGCCTTCAGGCCGATGCCCAGCAGGGCACTTCCTCCGCCCAGGTTTGGGCGGGAAGGCTCACTGCCCAGGCTGCGGAGGATTCCCGCGGCCCCCAGAAGCCCGTTCGGCTCAACGAGGGGGAGTCCGTGCAGGCCGCCCCTTTTGCCGGACTGGGCCAGATTCGTCCGCTGGGAGCGCTGGAAAAGGACGCCATTTGGGTGCGCGACAACCTGGCCCTGGACCAGCAGCATCTGGATCAGCTCCGCCAGGCCAGCCTCCGCGCCTTGGAGCAGAAAGCCGGAACGCTTCCCGGCGAGCTGCTGTACCCCATCAAGCGAGCCAAGGAGCTTTTGAGCTTGGCCTGGCAGCCTCAGGACAAGCAGATGGGCCTGCAGATCGAGCTGGCCAACCGCCGCCTGGGCGAAGCGGCCGCGCTGTTCCAGAATGGCCAGGCGGAAAAGGCCAAGGAGGCCTTGGCGGCCTATCAGGCCTTGGCCCAGCAGGTCGCTTCCAAGGCCAAGGAAGAGGGCCAATCCCAGGCCTTCCGCCAGAAGATCGTGCTGCCCTACCAAAAAGACCTCATTGCGGCCTTGCCCACGACCCTTGCCGTGGCCCCCGTGAAGGAGGCCCTGCGGGAGACCGAAGCCCTTTTGGCCGAAGACCCGCTCCAGAAGGCCGCCCTTGGCCAAGA
>CAYUUW010000031.1:0-6158 GCA_964448005.1 uncultured Candidatus Peribacteria bacterium | reverse complement strand
ATGCCTTGCAAAGCCTGGAGGAAGCCAGGATGCTGGCCGAATCGGGGCGATGGGAGGAGGCGCGGGTCCTTCTGGAATCCGCCCGTCCGGGGCGGGGAGAGGATTTTTTGGCCTTGGCGGCCGCCCAAGAAAGCGAGGAGGAGAAGCGGGTCCTGATCGAGGGCTTCCAGGATCTTCGCCAGGAGGAGGCCCTTCTGCTGGAGCGCATTGCCCAAGCCGCCCAGGCCATTCCCGAACCGGATGAGGCCCTTTTGGCTCTGGTGGATGAAGCTTCGCGCGCCACGGCGGAGGATCTTTCCTTGGCGCAAAGCCAGCTTCCGCAGCCTGCTTTGCCCCCTTCCGACCCTCCTTTGCCCAGCGCCCCCGAGCTTTCGCCGGCGGCTAGGCTGGCCCAAAGGATCCTGATCTACAGCACGCTGCAGGGCCAATCGAACCAGATGGAAAGGCTGCTGGATGGCCAGGAGAGCCTGGGCTTCCTTACGGAGCTCAAAGGCTTGCTGCCCGCCCGCACGGGGGATCTGCTGGGCCGGCGCATTCTGGAGGCGCAGAGGAAGGAGAGGGCCGAAGCAGGCGAGCAGGTGGAGGCCAGGATCGAAGAGGCCCAAGCGCAGTACCAGCAGAGCCTGGAGGGCTTGAAGCTTGCGGAGCCGATGCCAGCCGAAGCGGCTCCAACCTCAGTTCCACTTCTGCTGCCAGCGCCCGCCGAGCCAGCGCTTGCCCCTATTGAGGCACCCATTCCAGCGGAAGCCGAAACGGAAGCCGAACGCACTTTGCCTTAGCCGCCCTGGGGCCTGGCTGCTTTTTGGGTGGGGCTTTTTTGCTCAGTCATGCTGAAAACCCCGACGTTTCCGTCGGGGTCAGGTGGGTGGTGCTCTCAGTAGCGGGGAGGCTGTCGGCCTCCTTGAATGAGGCCAGCTGCGAGGAATGTTTTATCTTCCTCTTGCTTCTTTTTGCGCCACCAAAGGAGTGGCCAAACAGCGAGGCTTCCCAAGATTCCGAGAGCGGAAAGGATGATCCATCCTACGGGATGTTCTTTTTTTGGAGTGGCGGCCGGAGCCGTATCTTCTCCTTTGGGTTTTCCTTTCGGCTTGGGCTTATCCGTTTTTCCCGTCGTGCTTGCGGGAACACGTGCGACTGCCGGGGCATCCGCCTTTTCCTGTTTTGCTTGGCTTGTGCCGTTTCGTTCGGCAGGCGTTTTGCTCATGCTGGCGTTGGAGCGGCCTGGACCGGCCCATGCAAGCATTGGAGCCATCAACAGAACGGCCAAGGCCAGGGCTGGCAAAGCTCGGTTTTTTGTCATGGATTCTCTCCTTCCGGTTGTGGCCGAGTTCGGCCTTGCTAAGAGAGCACCTGCCACGCAGACGCTCTTGCCCCCTGTTCCGCCGGAATGGCGGCAGGGAGCCGGGAACAGTAGTGCGTGGCACCTGGCTCTTGGCAAGGCGGCCGGTGGTTCTAAGGAGCAGCTCGCTTGAGGATATAATAAATATTATATTTTGTCAAATAAATTTACCTTGCCCCGGCCAGGGCGGGCGTTGCCGGCGCAGGGGGAGGGCTGGTGAAGATATCCCGGATCCTCTCTCTCCAATTGACTGCGGCCTCGCGCACCCCACCGAATTCGTTTCCGGCCTTGGCCCAGCCCTTGGGGAGCTGTTCTACGTAGGTGTAGCCTGCCGCATTGCCCCAGTGCGGCAAGGGTCCAGCCAGGGCCCTGCCAATAGGCGCGAAGGCGTTTTCCCCCGCGTTCAGGATTTCTCCCATTCCCCTGGGAATGCTCATGGCGGTGTCCCAGGGGTGCGTCAGGGGGCGCAGCGGATCGTCCGCCAGGCTCAGCACGCCGTCCAGCGCTTTGCCCAGCTGCTGCCGGGTGGCTCCCACGCGGGCCTTGGCCCTTTCCCAAAGCAGCCCTGGCACCTTGGGCACGGCCCTCAGCAGCTCCAGCGGCATGGAAAAGAAGGTCTTGAAGGGGGCATCCCACAGCAGGGCTTTTTGCCGTAGGCCCATGGCCTTCACATCGGCCCAGGGCAGGGCCAGGCTCCCCCGCAGAGTGTGGCCTCCCATGGTTTTTCCGCTTTGCCAGCTCTCCAAAATAATCTCCCAGGCCTTGTCTTTCACAAAGCTGTATTTCTCCAATAGCCACACGACGCTGGAGAGTCCCGAAAGGTGGTAAGGTATTTTTAGGGGCTTGCCTATGACCCGGAAAATGCCCTTCACATCGGTCGTGAATTTGTCCCATTTGCTTTCCACGGGGGTGAGCGCGGGTGCGGCGGGCGCTGCGGCCATATACGTTGGCCTGGCCGGCCTGGCGGAAAAGCCAGCGAAACTCCTGTGCTGGTGGGCCAGTACAGTCATGGAGAAAAGCTAAAGGAATAGACCAATCTGTGCGGCGATGTTCGCCGCTGATTGCAAAGCCAAATAAAGATTGTGAGGATTTCCGTTGAATCCGTAGGCCTCGTTGAGGATTTCAAGCATGCTTCTTGCTCCTCCATGCAAAATGCCGCTTTCAAGATGTCTCGAGGTGTCTAAGGAGCTTGCTAGGCTTGCGAACTTCGCGGCCTTATCTTGGTCGTGGCCAGGGGGCACCACTGTCATGCTGGCTTCTTTTCGGATACTGTCTGCCATTTCCTCCAGAAGCAGCAAAACATTCAACGCAAAGCCGATGCGCTGGTATTTAACCTCCTCAGGCTCTTGGCCATTATGAAGCCAGCTGTAGAAGCTTTGGCCCAACGGATTGTGAAGCAGGGTTTGATTTAAATACTGTGTGCGCCGAGCCATCTTCTCTGCCTCCTTCCTCTGGGCGTCGGCCTGCTCCCGGGCAGCCTGCTCATTCCGGTCAAATTCATCATCCACAAAATGCCTGTCCCATTGATCCGCTCCCAAGCCTTGTCTTAGGCGAGAATATTTGGGCTCGGCCAAAAGCTCGGCTGCACTGCGTGCAGTTTGAGGATCTCTTCGGTAGTCGATTTTGGGGTTCACTCCTTCGAGCTGAGCGATGAATTCAAGAATAACTACTGGATCGATCGAAGCTAGCTGCGGAAAACGATTTACTCCAGAAATAATTCTGTTTCTCCTTTCGTTGGTTAGTCCTTCCGGGAAAATAATGTTCAAGGCACGGTTATTGGGTACGGCGATCCTTCCTTTCAGAGAAATAATGTCTTCCTGCAAAACAAGGCTCAACATGCGGTACAGATGATCTGGTTCCTTTATTCCAAAGACATCCTGTGCTGCAGGGCTGCGCAAAAGCTGAACAAGCACGCTAACACAGCGAGCTGAATGGGATAGCCAAGGCTCGTCATCTATTGCGGCTAGCATCTCATCGGCCGCGCGCCGGCTTCCTTCTGGATCATGGGCGTAGGGTCCCATTGTGGGATAGCCCGCCGGACCTTGCGCCACAGAAGGGAAGTGCTGTTGGATAGGCGCTGCTTGTCCAGAATGGCCTGCAGAAGCCACCAGTTCCCTGGCTCGCTTTATCCCCATCTCTTTGCCTGCGGCCAGTGTTTGCTGCCCGTAAGGGGTATGCATGAAGGCTTCTACGGCGGCTCGCTGATCTGGGGTAGGTCTTGGACTCATGGTGTGCTGAGGTTGGAATTTAAGGATTCGAATAATAAGGTGGGCCGCTCCCTCCTTCGCTCTTGCGAACTACGGAGGGGCGGCATTGGATCGCTGGCGAGATCACCAGAAGTGAGCTAGAGAAGGATGATGAGCCTTCTTGATGGGTGGAGGCAGCGCGCCTCCTGCAGCGTTAGCCGCATTTGGTGCTGGGTGGGGGCTCCGTGGGCTTGGTTCGGGAGCCAGAATGGCCTCCAGCCTTTGGTCGTCCTTCTTTTTCCAGACGAGCCACCCTACGCCCATTCCTGCGCATAGGAGCGTGAATCCACCATTGAGCCAATTGTTCTCGATCTGGCCGTTGATGAACCCCTGAAAGACAAAGGCTCCCCAGAGCATGAACACCGGGTGGGTCCGGACAGGCTTGAGCCGGGACCAAATTCCTCCGCCAGCACTCTTGGCTGCATCGGCCCCTTTTCCAACCAGACTTTTGCTGGTCTCGATGGGTGCTTTCAGAAATCCGATCACTGCCCCTATGATGGCCAGAACGACGAAAACTTTGGCCCAGCGTGGAAGCACCGACCAGAGGGTTCGGGCCACCGCTTTTCCGCCGCCTTTGGTGACAAAGGAAACGAAGAAGAGGCGAATGAGACCGTAGACTCCTGCGATACCCAGAATCCATTGAGTGAGAGGAAAGAGAAATTTGATCAGAGGATTTTTGTCCCTCGGATCAAAAACCTTCTCACCGTCCACTTCAATCTTCTTGTATTCCCGGTAGAGACCGGTTGTCCAGACTCCTGCCGTGCAAATCAGGGCAATCAGCACACCCAGGACGTACAGCCACCACTCTTCGTCGCTCCCGCCTAACGGGAGCAAGTAGGGCTTGAAGTTGTTATCCCACACGATCTCCAGGATCGTGGCGATCAGATTGTCTCCTGCAGGAGTATTTTCGGCCCGGGCATCGCCCGGGAGCACAAGGCTCAATGCAGCGGCGGCCAGAGCCGCCGTCAGTTTTTGCGGCTTCATGGTTTCCTTTCTGCTGAGGTCTCAGCGCTCGGCCCCGGATGGCTCCGGAAGCGGACGCTGAGACCTGTTTCGCCAGCGATGGTGAGAAAGAGCAGATCCGCCCTCCATGCTCCGCCTTGGCGGAGATGAGGAGCGAGTCGCTTTTTCGGACTTTTTTTGAGTTGGGCCGCCCTCCTAGTCCCGATGGTGATCGGGATTTCGGAGGGGCGGCATTGGATCGCTGGCGTATCACCAGAAATGTCCCATTGAAGGGTTTCCCCAAAGATTTTCAGGGTTTTCTGGAGAAATTTGAGAAGAAGCTTCGCCCTCTTCTGGGGCGGTTTGGCTTTCTGGGCTTGACCCGGGTTCGGCTGCGGCCGTTCCGGAAGCCGGGTCCCAAGGCAGGGCACCGGGCTCTCCCCAAGCGTCCGCTTGGGGCTGCTGCTCCATGGCTGCGCTGGGGCTGGGCTGGGCGAGGCTCACGCCTATCCCGAAGGCCCAGTTCAGGGCCGCTTTTGCCCCTTGGCTTTTTCCCTCTTCGATCAGGGCGGCCCACCATTGCTGCACTGGAGGCCAGAGCAGCAGGGTGAGCGGAGCGAAGATGGGAACGATGAGCCAGGTATTGTCGTTCTCGACAAAGGCCTGCAATTCCAGAAGGAAGACAGCAGTCCTGGCCGAGACAAGACCCAGAATTCCGTAGAGCCAGAACTGTTTCTGCTCCCGACCGTTTTCGGCTGCAGAAGGCGGAGGGTCACCCTCGTCGTTGTCCTTGTATTCGAAGCCCAGGAAGGCCAAGGTGAAGAACAAGCTTGCCAGGGCCAATGTGGACCAAGGGTCGCGTCGCCCGAAGACCCAAGCGGTTGGATGAGGGGCAATCTCGAAGAGGGTGTAGTAGGTTCGAGGCCAGTGTTCCCTCAATTGGGTCCCGAAGATTTCCGTGGCCTTTTCGTAGGCCTGTTCCTTCCTCTCCTTCTTGAACTTGTTCCAGCGAGGTCCTTCTGCGGCTGCGTCGGCTTGACGCTCGCAAAGGCTGATGGAGCCGAAGGCGACCATCAGCATCAGCAGGATCTGAATGATCCGGTACCGGTATTGGATGGGTCGCATTTCGTTCTCCTTCTTTTTCGGTTGGTTGTTGTCTCGTTGAGTCAGAGACTTCGCTTCAGGGGTCGCTTGATTATGCTCCAGATGAGAGCAAAAACGGCCACCATCACGATGAGCTTTCCCCACAAGGGAAGCACTCCCCACAGTACAAGAATCGTGTCCGACATGGTTTCTTCTTCTCCGGTTGGTTGGTGGTCTCAGCGCTCGGCCCCGGAGGGTTCCGGAAGCGGACGCTGAGACCTGTTTCGCCAGCGATGCTGTAAAAGAGCAGATCTGCCTTCCATGCCTCCAAATTGGAGAATGAATGGCAAGTGGAGCCCTTTTCCTATTTCTTTAAATAAAATACCATATAAATTAATTTAAGTCAAACAAAAAGTGCTGGGATCCGATGGGCGCAAAGCGGCTTCCTTCCATTGGCCTTTCCTTGTTTTCAGCCGCTTTGTGTCTTTAAGGCTTGCACAGGCGCGCGCCAAAGTACCCGCCCAAACCGCCGGCGCCCATGATGGCGA
>CAYUUW010000030.1:9434-17027 GCA_964448005.1 uncultured Candidatus Peribacteria bacterium | reverse complement strand
ATTTGATTTCTCATACAAAAATACCTGGGATTGGGGGAAAGGGGGGGGGGGGGGTGAGGGGGGGGGGAGGAGAATCTAGCGAGAAGCATTCAGCGGAGCTGGTGTTTTTGCGGGTTCATTTGGACCACCTTCTTCGTTTGGGCAGAACGCTTTCACAGGAATTTGAAGGACATAAGCGCCATCATGACCCATGACCAATTCTCCTTTGCCAAAAACCACATCGCAGCCCTTGCTCTCAAATGCCTCAGCCACCCTGCCCCTGCAAGCAGCCGCAGAGCGCTCACTGGTGCTGATCATGCGCTCGCCCCCCAGCCTCCCCTCGCGCATGAAGCTCGTTGAACAAGACTGAAGGGGCGCATCATCTGAGCTGTCACAAGCCGCTGAGAGAGACAAAAAGGCAGCAAAAGCCATTTCAGGCATCTTCATAGTGGAGGGCAAGAAGAAGTATTGCTGCCAATTTAGATTACTTCCTAGATTCTGTCAATGCCTCCGCTCCTCCAGCGCATGGATCCGACCCGAAAAAGCATGATTTGGGTCAGTCGAAACCATCAGGCAGGCTCATCGCAATTCTCCCCACAGTCCTCTGAAACAAAGGTCTCAGTCAGTTCGATCAGGGCAGGAAGCAAAGGATCCTCTCCCTCCAAGCATCCGATGAGCAGACCCCTCACCTCTACCGCACCCCTTGAAATCAGTAGTTTTTGAGCCGCTTCCAAACGAAAAACATCCCCTTCTCCATCCACAACCATGGAAAGCAAACCTCTTTCATGCTCCGAAAGCTGAGAAGGGCTAATCATTGACCTGATCTGCTCTAAAGGGTCTTGCGGGCCTGGGTGCAGGAATACTAATTTTCCTGAGGGGTAGGCATGGTCGTCTCCCGAAGCACCCCCTGAAGAAACGACCCTGAGCGGCAGCTTGAACGGCACAACGTTGTTTCCAGGAGAATCGGACGGAAACCGGTCATTGGGCGGCATTTGGAGTAGGCTAAGGACTGCATATTATTACTATTTTCTATAATTCGTCAACACCTCCACCCCTCCTTTCTCATTCACATGCACCATGTCCTCAATTCGCACGCCTCCTTGGCCATCGATGTAGATGCCGGGCTCGATGGTGAACACCATGCCTGGCTGAATGCGGGTTTTGGATCTGGCCGAAACGGTAGGCGCCTCGTGTACCTCTAGCCCGGTGCCGTGGCCAGTGGAATGGGTGAAGTATTTTCCGTAACCGGCCTTCTCAATCACGTCCCGAGCCACTTTGTCGACCTCGGAAAATGTCGCGCCCACTTTGACGGCCGCGATGGCTTTTTGGTTCGCCTCCAGGACTATTGAATAAAATTTTTGCTCATTCCTCGACTCCGCTCGGAATGACAACGCCTTACCTAAAAAGAAAACCCGCGTCATGTCGGTGATGTAGCCCTGGTACACGATGCCGAAATCGATCAGGACCATCTCCCCTGCCTTAAGTTTGTTCGAGCCCTTTTGATGATGGATGTCCGCCGTGTCTTTGCCGAAGGTGATGATGGGCGGAAAGGAAAAACCGTCCGCGCCCAAAGACCGAGCGATCTTCAAAAGCTCCCATTCAATGTCATCCTCACTCAACCCGGGCTTGAGCTTTTTCTCCAATTGCCCCAAGCTTTCGCAGGCGATCTTGGCCGCCTTTTTGATGAGCCTGATCTCGGAGGCGTCTTTGATGAGCCGCAGCCCCTCCACCACGCCCGCCGTCGCCTGCCATTTGGATCCGGGCAGGGCTTTTTTGTAGGCCCTTAGCCTGGCCACCGTCATGTCCGCCTCCTCAAAGCCAACGGTTTTCAGTTTGCCCATCAGGCCCTTGAGCCCTTTGGCCTGATCGTAGTACGGCACCTTGGCCTTTTTGGCGGTCACAAAGTAGCGGGCATCGGTGATCAGCGTGTGCTTAGTCGGCGTCACCAGCAGGCTCCCATTCGTTCCCACAAAGCCGCAAAGATAGCGGATATTGAAAGGATTGGTGACCAGCAGGGCGGAGAGCTTTTTGGCCTTGAGCTGCTTTTGGAGGGCTTGGATGCGGTGGGTCATATGTTTAGGAAACGATAATAAAAACTTCAACTTTCAACAAATATATAGTTTATCAATGACTTAATTTCCCCAGTGTATAAACCCAAAATGTAGGCTAAAACAAAACCAAGCAACCGAACTGACCATCTAACAACTGTGTTTGCAGCAATTTTCTCAAAAAAAGTCTTAATGTTACTCTGAGCAAACTGAATACCTTTGTCCGACAATTGATATGGGATACCGGAAGAAGCTCGATCATTGTATTCTATGAATCCAAGTATTTTTAGACGTTCAAGGGCTTTATTGAAAGTCTTTTCGTCGAGCCGGAGATCGTGTTGCAATGATTTCTGACATATAAAGAGTTGGGTGTTTTGTAAAAAGTATTCATAAGATTTAAGAATAATCTTGCGGTCTATTATTTGCATTTGAAAAGCTGATTAAAAAATCCGTCCCATATTAAATACCAACCATAGAAGAAACAAGGAGAGCGTCCCAGGAGCGCAGGCGAGACTCGCGAATCTCGCCTGCTTCGGAGGAATTGCATTTGCACCATTCCCAAGCTCAAGCCGCTCTCCCAGCGATTGAGAAAAACGCCTGGATTCCGGCTTTCGCCGGAATGACAATTGGATAAAAGGCAACAAGACTCCTTAAGCCTTCTCGACCAGCCTCGTCGCCTCGATCTGTGCCATGGCCTTTTCCAGGTTCACCCGGAACTCTTTCAATTCCCCATTGTTCTCCACCTCGATGCAGGGCCGGTCGGGTTTCTCCTGAAGAGCCGTGTAGTGCAGGAAAAGGGCTTCGTCGATTCCGTCGCGCCGCTTGATGCGCTGCAGGGCCCTGTCTTGATCGGCCTCGATCCACAGCAGGCTGTCGCAAATCTCGGCCAAGCCGATCTCCTTCCACAAAGCGGCCACAATCGCAATATCGGCCTGGCGGCGAAAGTTCCGATGGATCTGCTCCTCCAGGGCGCGCCGAATCTGCGGATGGAGAATGGCATTAAGGTCCTCCAGAGCCTTCCTGGAAATAGCCACGTCGTCCGGATCGAAAATGATCGCCCGCAGCTTCTGCCGATCGATCAGGTCGTCCTTGGTCAAAAGGCCTTCGCCGAATCGCTTCACGATCGCCTTCCAGGCGCCCGTGTAGGGGCGATAAAGGCGATGAGCCATGCCGTCCGCATCCAGCACCGTCCACCCCTTTCTTTCCAGAAAAGCCGCTGCCGTATGCTTCCCCGATCCGCTGATGCCGGCAATACCTAAAACCATATTGATTTTTTTATTTCGGATTGTGGACCAATAGTGGCTCAATTGTTGGACCAATTGTGATTGGCTCTCGTCAATTGGAGCCACAAGCTGAGCCACGATCGGATATTTATTCAGAAGATTTTCAGGTCCTTAAAAGCCTGCTTGAAGTAAAGCATGGTCTGCTTGTAGGTTTTGGCGTCCACCTGGTAGTCGATCTGATGGGCGATGTTGTTTCGGACCTTATGAGCCCTCCAAACATCGTTGATGCTCGTGAAAAGCTGCGGAGACTTCTTGAGCTTGGCGCCAAGGCTTCCTTTCAGGCCCATTTGCGAAAGGGCGTAGTCCAGCAGCTTGTCGGCATCCATAATGGCATGCCGGTAGTCGTCCTGGGCGATGATCTGCTTCCATTGCCCCTGGATCTGCTGAACCGTTCCCGCAGGGAGCTTTTTGCTGTAGCGGCGATACAGCACATAGCCCACAATGGCGATGTCCAAAACAACGAAGATCAGGATGAAGGCGACAATGAATTTCATTTTTTGGCGAGCTTTTAGGGGGTGGGGACAGGGCTACTTGCTGTCGCGACGAAGCTGGGTGAGGACCATTTGGGAAAGGAGCTGGCGCAAGCCGTCCGAATCCTTCATCTCTTTGTTCTTCAGAAAGCCTTGGTGATGGCGCATGATGGAAAGCTCGATTTTCTTCGGGTTGGAGGCTCTAGCCAAGCGCAGAATGTTTCCTGAAACGGATTTTAGCGTCACCTCTCCATAACCCAGAACCGTGGGCCAGAAGCCGTCGATCACATAAGAGACCCCCTCCACATCCTCAAAGCCAATGCGAGAGGCCGTATTGCTGAAAAGCCCTTTCCACCCGACCGAAACAATAGAGCTGTCGGTGACCAGCCAAGCATCGCCATACCAATCCAGGAAAACATAGACAAGCCGAAAATAGGCCAGCAAGGACCACCCTACGGCAAGCCAGAAAAAAGCGGGAGCGCTGAAGCCAATGAGGTAGAGCCCCCACGGAGCGGCGAAGCCGAAGGCCGCAACCTGGAAGAAGGGAAAGAGGACGGCGACCCAGTGACGGTGGACAGCGAACAGCACGCGTTCGCCATCCTCCAGATGCTTTTGGAAGATGAGCCTTTGGACTATCATTTTTGTTTTTTGTTTTTCTGCAGCCATTATTCCAAAAAAAGAATTTCTTGTAAATAGGCCGAACTCCCTTTAAGATCGCCCTGTAAACGATTCAAAAAAATGAACCAGAGCCCCCCCCACGCAGGACTGAGGCAAGGCGGAAAATTCCTCCTTGAAATCCTATACAACGCAGTTGTGATCATTGCGCTGGTTGTTCTGATACGCACCTTCATCGCCTCTCCCTTTCGCGTCATCGGCACCTCCATGGCCGACACCCTGCACAACAATGAATTCATTCTGATCAACAAGATCGGCTATTTGGTGGGCGAGCCCGAAAGAGGCGATCCGATTGTCTTCCTTCCTCCTGTCACCGGCAGAACGCCCTACAAGTTCGAGCAGGCGATGAAAAGCGACTCAAAAGGCCAGTTCGAAGTGGATCTGGAGGGCCTGCAGGGGACCGAAAGAAGTCCCTACTGCAAAAAGGGGCTTGCCCAAATCCTGTGGCTATGCACCTTGAAAACAAATGAAGGGGATTGGATTTACTTTCTGAAGACAGGAGGCGAGAGCAATGTTCCGGAATCGGAATGGAGGCAAGCTGAAAAAAGGCAAATCATTGCCAGCGAAATCTCCTCGGGAACCTTGGCTTTCAAAGGCGAACCCAACAGCGATTACCTTCTAAGGATTTACAGCAGCACAGGAGATGAATATTTCGTCAAGAGGATCATCGGCCTTCCTGGAGACGAAGTAAAGATTAAGGACGGGGAAGTCTTTCTGAAAAAGCCAGGGGAGAAGGACTTTTCCCTCATCAGCGAAGCCTACCTGAACAGCGAGAACAAGGGTCACACCTACCTGCCCTCCAAAGTGGGGAGCCAAAGCCTCGTGGTGCCTCCCGACCAATATTTTGTAATGGGCGATAATCGCAACCACAGCAATGATTCGCGAAGCTGGTTCTCCCCGCTCAACGAAAATTTCACCCCCTTCGTCAAGGAAAGCCAAATCAGCGGAAAGGTCATGGTGGTGCTTTGGCCCCCCTGGCATCTTCGGCTCATTCCGGGCTATAGCCTGTAGAACCCCGCTCTATCCGAAAAAGAAAACCCCCCTTCGACAAGTTCAGGGGGGTTTTCAGGATTGAATTGGGAGTGGAGCGCTATTTCTTTAGAGCCTTGCGCATGAAAGCGGGAATATCCAATTCCTCGGAAGCCGACTTTGGCGCAGGCTGGCCAATGCCAGAAACCCTAATTCCCGAGCTGGGGGCATTGCCGAGTCTCTGAATGGTTCCGCTGGCGCTGATGCCCTGCTGGCGTTTCTGAATGATCTCGTCGAAGCCTGTGGCGATCACTGTGCATTTGATTTCGCCCGTGTAATTCTCGTTGATGACCGTGCCGAAGATGATGCGAGCATCGGGGTCGGCGGCCTGGGTGATGATCTTGGCGGCTTCGTCGACCTCGAACATGGAGAGGTCGTTTCCGCCAGTGATGTTGAACAGGATTCCTTTGGCTCCATCGATCGACATCTCCAGCAAGGGGCTTTCAATGGCCGCTTTAGCAGCGTCCACGGCGCGATTCTCCCCTGTTCCGAATCCGATGCCCATCAGCGCCGAGCCCGCGTTCTGCATAATGGTGCGCACATCGGCGAAATCCACGTTGATCATTCCGTGCGTGGTGATCAAGTCCGCAATGCCTTGAATGGCCTGACGCAGCACATCGTCAACGACGATAAAAGCATCGGTCAAGGGCGTCTTCTTGTCGATGATCGAAAGAATCCGATCGTTGGGGATGGTGATGAGAGTGTCCACCTTTCCCTTGAGGGCATCGAAACCTTCCTGGGCGGACCGGCTGCGATTGGCGCCTTCGAAAGAGAAGGGGCGAGTGACCACGCCAACAGTCAGGATTCCCAGCTCCCTGGCCAGATCGGCGATCACCGGAGCGGCGCCTGTGCCGGTTCCGCCTCCCAAGCCGCAGGTGATGAAGACCATGTCCGCTCCTTCCAGCGCCGACTTGAGCTCTTCGCTGCTGTCTTCGGCGGCCTGCTTTCCAACGGCAGGATTGGCTCCCGCCCCCAATCCGCGGGTCAGCGCCTTGCCCACATTGATCTTGTGCGCGGCCTGCGAATGATAAAGGGCCTGGGCATCGGTATTGACGGCGATGAAGTCCACTCCATCCACTTTCGAGCGGATCATGCGGTTGACTGCGTTTCCCCCACCCCCTCCTACCCCAAAGACCTTGATAGAGGCCAGGGGCGTGATGTCTGGAGTAAACTCCGCCGTCTGGCCGTACTGCCCTCCGGAATGGCCAGACGAAAAGCCTGAGGAACGATTTTGGCCGGCGCCGGAATGAAACAGGCTCTTGAGTGTTTGGGACATAAGAATGGAAATAAATTAAGAAAATAAACAAAACAACGAAGCTCACTAAGCTTTTTCGGGTTTTGTTTTTTGTTTGAAAGGAAATCTAAAATAAACTATTAATTCAATTAAGGCAATAGATTTTTGAACCACCCTTTCGTGCTTTCGAGAAATTTGCGGATATTGACAGGCGAAGAAGCGGAATAATTCTGGCCTTCGTATTTGGAGCCCCACACGATCAGGCCGATCGCCGTGGCATAGGCTGGATCGTCGATCTTGTCGACCACTCCGTCCACCTCGGTGGGGAATCCGATCTGCACAGGAAGGCCAAGCACATCGCGGGCCAGATCCAGGCAGCCGGGAACTTTGACGCCGGCGCCAGTAAGAATGGCTCCCGAAGGAAGCATTCCGTCCCGGCCGATGGCCCGAAGCTCATCCTTCACCATCACGAAGATTTCGTGGTAGCGGGCCTGAATGATTTCGGCCATGTACTTCTTGGAGACTTTTTGGCTGTCCGTCTTGCTGATCAGGGAAAGGTCGATGGTTTCCCTTTCGTTCACCTCTTCGGGGGCGGTCGTTCCGTATTCGATCTTGATCTTTTCCGCAATGTCCACCGAGGTCCTCAGGCCAATCGCCACATCGTTGGTGACGCTCTCCCCCCCTACAGGAAGCGAGGCTGTGTGCAGGGTGGCGCCTTCCTCGAACACCGAAACGGAAGTGCAGCCGGCGCCGATATCGATCACCACGACGCCCAGCTCCTTCTGCCGGCGCGAAAGCACAGCCTCGGCGCAAGCCAGGGATGCAGGAATGATGTCGTCGATATCGATTCCGGCCTGATGCACAGCCCTTTCAAT
>CAYUUW010000030.1:0-9424 GCA_964448005.1 uncultured Candidatus Peribacteria bacterium | reverse complement strand
AGTGACGATGTGCGCATCCACCTCGAGCCGGACGCCAATCATTCCCACAGGATTCTTGATTCCCTTCTGGTCATCCACGGAAAAGGACTTGGGGATGATGCGGAGGATTCGCCGGTTGGAAGGAAGGCTGACGGCTTGAGCGGCCTCCAAGACGCGATTGATGTCGTCTTCGATGATCTCGCTTCCGGCATGGGAAATGGCAATGACTCCTTTGCTGTCGAAGGACTCCACATGGCTCCCGCTGATTCCAACATAAGCATGGTGAACAGGAGCGCCGGACATTCGCTCGGCATCCTCTAGGGCGGCGGAGATATTGCTGATGGTCTCCTCGACATCGATGATGTTCCCCTTTCGGATTCCGGTGGAAGGGGAAAAGCCCACTCCAATGATATTGGGCGCTTTTTTCTCATGATGGACCAGGGCAATCGTCACCCTGATCTTGGAGCTGCCGATATCGAGAGCGGCAACGACTTGTTCTTTTGGCATTCGGGGGAATTATGAGCGCATGCAAGGGCCCAAAGGCAGAAGAGCCCTGAGGGCTTGGTTTGGATGAAAGCGAAGAAAAGCCGCGCCTCCGCTTGGGTCACAAGCAGTGTATCTTAAAGATTTTTGGGTGACAAATGTTTTTTTTAAAAAAGCTCCACCCTGGAATACAAGATCAATTTTTGTGTTCTTTTCTAAGGCTTAATGAAAGCCAATAACCCCAGAAATTTGTGGTATAAAATTTTATGAAAAAAGGCTGGATCCCCTCAGCCCCAGGGAAAGCTGAAGATTATTTTTTTTATTCATCAAAAAAGACTTTAAATATGAACAAAATTTTTGAACAAAATTTTTATTTTAAATTTTTTATTAATTTATTAAATCCCTATTTTAAAACAATAAAAATGAATAATAAATATGAACAATAAAAAAATATTTCATATTGAATGAGAGTGCCATGAGGCAGGCAAACCAAAGAATGAATACTTTTTTTATACAAATTGAAAAAGCCTGAGGATTGCCAAGCGGGAAGTGAATTTGAAAAATACAGAAAGTCAGCGGGGAACACGAGAAAGCTGGCACACAAGCTCCCAGTTGTCATCCGGAGCGCTGCGATTCCAGATCCGGTGTCCGCATTTTTGGCAAAGGTGGAGAATGCGAACCCCCTTCTTCTTGTTGATCTCCACGGCAATAGGAGCCATCAAGCCCTGGCATAGGGAGGCGCGGTCGCCCGGAACGGACTCGTCCACATGAAGGCTATAGAGGCAAAAGGAGCAATGGTTGCGGCAGCTGCCGCCCTGGTGAGGAGGAATCTTGATTTTGCACTTTTGGCAGACGAAACCTTCGTTGGATTGGATCATGTTCTTGCGCAGGTGCATGGAAGTAGGGAGTGAGGAGCTAGCAGGTCGATTCAAGCTGGGGCGACTATAGCAAATAATCCATCCGTCCCCCACCCCATTGCGACCCAAAAAGCAGAAGAGGGCAAATGAAAGGGGGGAATCCAAAGATTAAAAATAGGTGAAGGGCGCATGGATAATCTGAGAATAATTCGTAAAACACCTTATCATTGCCTCTGCCTCTCTGCCTATTCCATAATCCAAACCTTATGAGCACTGAAGCAAGAAGGGTTTTGACTGCTCTCCCCCAAGGCCTGGATAGCGCCAGGCCTGCCGCCGATTCCAGGACCAGGGCAAGAAGGCTGCTCGGAGCAAGCACCCAGGCGATTCTTATTTCTGCCATTCTGAGCGCCTGCCAGGAACCTCCTTCTGCCGCCAAAAAAAACCCCGAAAAAGCCCTGCAGGCAAAAGAACCCGGCACAGAGACTGCAAAGGTGAAAACGGAAAAGGCGGTTTCCACGCCCCTCAGGCACACCCCCTTCAGTCCGGAAGACAAATCCGAGGAAGAATTCCTAGAAAAGAGCCTTGCCTTCCAGGAACACTGGAAAGACCAAAGCCAAAAGGCGCTAGGGCACTTCAAAGGCGCGGACCCAAGGGTGATAACCTTGCTCGGCTTCATGAAAGAAAACGCCTACTACAGCCTCCCTAGGGGGCCTGTGGCTACCTTAAGAATAAACAAAGGCGCGGAGCCCGAGACAAATCCCCATGGCTTTGAAATCGTCTTCATGCCCGACATCTACGCCGACCAAATGCCCTCTGCCATTTTGACGGAAGGCAGCGGAAAGACCATGCGCATTGCCGCCGAATTCCGCTCCCAGCAGTGGATGGGCATCATGCTGGCTCACGAGCTGTCCCATGTGTACGACCTGCAAGTGGAGGGCGAAAACCCTCTCAATCCCCAGGAGCACCTGGCAGGGGAAGTGAAGGCGTACAAGTTCAAGATGAAGCTTCTGCGCCACTGGAATCCAAAAGTCTACCACGAATTGATCACCCGAGGTATTCCACTCTTCCAGAGGAAAGACAAAAACGCCCTCCTGCAGCTCATCCGTGAGCTGTACCCCCTGGGACCGGGCGAAGTTTCCGGCCACGAAGCCGGGCTAGGAGAAGCCTCTTGCCTCATTGCCATCGCCTTTGAGGAAGCAGAGCAAAAAGGAGCGGATGAAAAGGGCCTGGAGGAAGCGTTGCTCACCGTGATGCAGGAGGCGCAGGGGTGGAAATGAGCTGAGAGCACGACCTACCCCATCCATCCTGAATTCTAAAGTCCATTCGTTCCCATACGGAAGCCATACGGAACCTATCCGAGCCTTACACATTGAATTTGAAGTGCATCACGTCGCCGTCCTGCACCACGTACTCTTTTCCTTCCATCCGCATCTTCCCCTTCTCTTTGGCGCCCAGCTCGCCGCCGCAAGCCACATAGTCGTTGTAGGCAATGGTTTCGGCCTTGATGAAGCCGCGCTCGAAATCGCTGTGGATCACGCCTGCCGCCTGAGGGCCGGTGGCGCCAATGGGAATGGTCCAGGCTCGCACTTCCTTGACTCCGGCCGTAAAGTAAGTCTGCAGCCCCAGCAGCCGGTAAGCCGCCCTGATCACTGCGTTCAGGCCGGACTCCTTGAGGCCCAGCTCGGCCAAGTAGGCTTGAGCCTCCTGGGGATCGAAAGCCACCAGATCCTCCTCGACTTTGGCGGAAATCGGCAAAATCGCCTGGTGGGGGCCTAGGCCCAAGTTGGACCGGGCGGCCCCGGCATCAAAACCGGCCAATTCATGCTCCTTGAGGTTGGCGATGTACAGGAAGGGCTTGTTGGTGAGCAGATGAAGCTCCTTCACCAGGGGCTTTTCGTCCTCGGAAAAGTCCAGATCGATCGCCAGCTTCTCGGATTCCAAATGGAGCTTGATGCGGGCCAAGGTCTCCGCCTGGGCCCTGAACATCTTGTCGCCGCTCTTGGCCTTTTTCTCCGTTTCGCCCAAGCGGCGGCCCACCGTATCCAGGTCGGCCAAGATCAGCTCCAGCTGGACCACGTCCATGTCCAGCTTGGGGTTGATGCCGCCATGCACATGGGTGATGTCCGCATCGTGGAAGAAGCGGATCACCTGGGCGATGGCATCGCACTGGCGAATGTGGGCCAGGAACTTGTTTCCCAAGCCCTCCCCTGTGCTGGCCCCTTTCACCAGGCCGGCGATGTCCACAAATTCCACCACCGCCGGCAGCATCCGCTCCGGATGGACGAGCTCCGCCAGCTTGCCCATGCGCTCGTCGGGCACTTCCACAATGCCCACGTTCGGGTCGATGGTGCAGAAGGGGTAGTTGGCCGCCTGAGCTGCGCTGGAGCGCGTGAGGGCATTGAAAAGGGTGGATTTGCCGACATTGGGCAGGCCCACGATTCCGATTTTGAGGCTCATGAGTGAGGTCGAATTAAGGCGGAAAAAAGATACAGCACTCGTCGGCCCATGTCCAAGGCTAGCATGCCTTAAGAAAGCTAAGGGGCGCTTGGAGCCGATTTTATTTGCATTTATTTAAAATATAGTTTATAATGAATCAATTTCCAAACGTCTAAATGCAAACACCAAGCACCCTTCTTCTCGTTCCAGGCCACAGCCTGCTGAAAGACAGAACTTCCTCAGGCCAGACAGCTTCGTTTTATGGCAAAGATGAAGCCTGGCTGCTGGAAAGCTTTCAAAAGGGCGAGAGCGTTAAATTCCTGGAGCACATTCAGGCCGGCCTGACAGCCTTGGCGGAGCATCCAAACAGTCTGCTGGTTTTTTCCGGCGGACGCACCAGGGCGGGAGCCGAAAAATGGAGCGAAGCGGCAAGCTATCTGGCCGTAGCCCAGACCCTACCCGAATGGCGACCGGACTTTAGCCGCCGAGTTTTGACCGAGGAGTTTGCCCGAGACTCCTTCCAGAACCTTCTTTACAGTCTTTGCCGCTTCCGGGAAGCGACGGGGGAATGGCCGCAAAAAATCAAGGTCTTGAATTGGGGCTTCAAAAATCAGCGTTTCGATTTCCACCGCTCCGCCTTGGGCCTATCTTCAGATAGATTCCGCTTTATTCAGGTGAACAATCCTCATGACCTTTATGAAGCCCAAAAAGGAGAGCTTAGAACCCTGGCTGCTTTTATGAAGGATCCCTATGGGATTGAGCCAGAAGGACTGGGAGGAAAGCGCGCCCAAAGAAATCCCCATCGGGATCTCCACCCTTACCATAAAATAGCCGAAGCCAGAAAGGCCTTGGATTACATTGAAAACCCTCAGAATCTCCATAAGCCTTTCAGCATGGCTTTCCCCTGGAACAACGAGCTAGCAGAAGCCAAAACCCCTCTGCCTTTTCGCTTTTTGCACTACAGTCGAGCTTAAATACACCATTCCTCAAGCCTACAGTAGAAAGGGGCCTTTTGGTTCTTCGGTCGCCGACCGCCAAAGCCATTGAAAACAGAGGCTTTTTATGCTAAAATGAAAAGATTAATCCAATCGCGATGCCGAACCTTTTCATTCCCCAGGCCCAAGCCCAGGTGACGGGCGCCTTGAGCGCAGGGAAAGACGCCGCCGTGGAGGCCAGCAGCAACGGCCTGGAGAGCTTGATCCGCTATGTGGCCAACAACCTGGACAACTGGATCTTCAGCGTGATCATTTTGGCGCTCTTCTACCTGCTTTCCAGAATGGCCGCCAAAGCCATGCGCGAAGCCATCATCAGCAAAAAGGGGGAGGACATCCAAGAGGCTTCGCTCATCTTGGTGGAGCGCATCACCGTGATCAGCATCACAGGCATCGGCATCACCATCGCCCTAGCCATCAACGGGCTGAACTTCACGGCGGTGATCGGGGCCTTCTCGCTGGGAATCGGCTTCGCGCTCAAGGACATCATCGGCAACTTCATTTCGGGCGTGATCATGCTTTCGCAGGACCAGGTGCGCATCGGGCATTTCATCAAGGCTGCCGGGGTATCGGGAAAGATCGTGAGCATCGACACGCGCGCCACGGTGCTAAAAGCCATCGACGGGACCGAGGTGGTGATCCCCAACCAGAACATGCTGAACGAGACGATCGTCAATTACTCCATCAATCCCTTCCGGCGCATCGAGCTGATCACCTATGCTTCGTGGAGCTGCGATGTGAACCAGGCCATCGATCTGGTGAGCGAGGTTTTGGCCAAAAATCAGGACATATTGCGAAAGCCCGCCTCCAACGTGCTCCTTCATAACCTGGAGGACGATTCCAATTATGTCATTCGCGTCCTGTTCTGGGTGGAAACCAGCAAAAAATGGCTCAAGATTCGTTCCGACGTGCATCGAGCTATCCTGAAGGCCTTTGCGGAGAACGGCATCAGCGTGGATTACCCCACTCAGACCCTCACCTTTGGCGAAGAGGAATTGGAGGCGATGAGGGGCGGTGAAGGAAGGAAGAGCAAGCCAATCCCTCTTCGGATATCCGCCGAACCTTCCAGCTCCGATCGGCTTGAGATAGAGCAAATGCAGGAAGACGAGGCTTCGGCCCAGGAGTTGGAGATTCCTGCCGAGAACCAAGCGCTGATGCCTCAAGCCCCCCAAAATCCAGTGCAAAACCCGCAAATCATCGAAGCTCAACCTGAGCCGCAGCCTATCCCTCTCTACCCTGCCGTGCCCGAACGTCCAGCTCCTCCAACGCACTTGTAAGTTAAGAATTACGAATTACGAGTTGAGAGTTTGAATTCTTTTTCATGGTCTTCTGTATAGATCCAATGATTCGCAGTATCTCATCGCAATCGGAAAGCAATGATCTTAAGGCATCTGCTTCGTCGACAAACTTTGTATCCGTAAGTAATCTTAGCCAATAGCAAGTTTCCCTGGCTTCTTTATAAGAAATAGATAGCTTCGCCAGAAAGTCTTTTCTGGACTGGCCCCCTAAAGCCTCTTCTACATTTGCGCCGATGGAAGTGCCGCTTCTCAATATCTGCTTGGAAAGAATGAATTCCCTGTTTTTTTCGGTTAAATGTTTGTAGAAATGGATGATACGAATGGAAAACCGGTATGTTTTGGCTTGAATAATGCTGTTTTTCATAAAAGTCCTCTTTAACTCGTATATTCGTAATTAAAAACTCGCGACTAAAAATAGTAAACTTTTGTTTACCTGTCAACCATCACACTAAAAACCCCAACTCGTAATTCGTAACTCCTAACTCGGCCCAAAGGGCCCCCTTCGGGGTAATTTGGAATCTATCCCACCACCCGATACACCTCCGCCAGGGTCGTGAGGCCCCTCAGCACCTTCAGCACCCCATCCTCCTTCAGGCTCAGCATCCTCAGCTCCCTTTCCACATAATGGTACACCTGCGGCAGCGACTGACCCTCCAGGATCATGTCACGCAGTGGCGGAGTGAAGCGCAGCACCTCGCTGATGGCCACCTGGCCCAAAAACCCAGTTTGCGCGCAGCGCGGGCAGCCGGCAGCCTCCTTGATCTGGACCGATTGGGGCAGCTCCACCCCCTTCTGCTGAATGGAAATGGCAATCGGCTCGATCTGGGCCTTCTCCTCCTTCGTCAGGCTGCGGGGCTTGGCGCAATCCAGGCACACCTTGCGCACCAGGCGCTGGGCCACAATCAGATCCATGGCGGGAGCCAGAATGAAGCTCTTCACGCCCATGTTCACCAGGCGCGCCAAAGCCTCCACGGCCGAATTGGTGTGCAGCGTGCTCATGACCAAATGCCCCGTCAAAGCCGCCTGGGCGGCGGTTTCGGCGGTCTCCAGATCGCGGATTTCCCCGACCATGATCACATCGGGATCCTGGCGAAGGATCGCCCGAAGGCCCGAGCTGAAAGTGAAGCCCTGGTCCAAGCGCACCTGGCTTTGGGTGATGCCGCCCAGATGGTATTCGATGGGGTCCTCCAGCGTGATCACCTTTTTGGATTTGGTGTCGATGGACTGGAGCATGGAGTACATGGTGGTCGTCTTTCCGCTGCCGGTGGGTCCGGTCACCAGGATCATTCCTTGCGGCAAGCTGACCGATTCACGCAGATGAGCCAGCGACTGCCCCTCGAAGCCCAAGGCCTCGAAGGCCTGGAAAGCCCTGTGCGGATCCAGAAGGCGCATCACGCAGGTTTCGCCGTAATGGCTGGGCAGAAGCGAAACGCGCACGTTGATCTGCCTTTGGTTCACCGAAAAGCTGTACTGGCCGTCCTGCGGGACCTGAGTGATGTTCAGCTTCAGGTGGGAAAGCTGCTTGATCTGCTTCATGAGCCCTTCGTAGATCAGGCGGGAAAGGTAGAAGACCGGACGAAGCACGCCGTCGACCCGGAAACGCACCAGAACACTCTCCTCTTCGGGCTGAAAGTGAATATCGGAGGCATGGGCCTTGTAGCCGCCCACCTGAATGTAGTTGAGGGCCACATCGTAGGGCGAGGCTTCGATCTTCTGCTGGAGCGATTCCAGATCCTCAATGGCCTGCACGAAGCTGGAAAGGTCGCTCTCGTCCACCTTGTTCTCCAGGGCTTCGGCGCGGCGCTCGTACTGGGGCGTGAAATAGATGCGCTGAGCGCTTTGAAGGGACTCCTCGGAACAGAGGTTGATGTTCACCTCATAGCCCTTTCCCTTCAGGCGCAAAAGGGAGGCTTGGGTCTTGGGATCCATAGGATCCATGGCGGCGAGTCTCAGGCGCTTTCCGGCCTTGAAGAAGACCACGATCCTGGAATCCATGGCCTCCTTCTTGTCCACCACGCGGGCAAAATCGGGATTCACCGGGATGCGGATCAGGTTCACGTAGGAAAGGCCCAGCTCCTTGGCGCGGCTCTGAATGTCCCTCTCCTTCATTTCCTGATGGATGCTTTGAACCCCGCCCTGAATCTTGGCTCCGGCTTCCGGCATGGCTTTTGCGCATTAAATAATCCTTTAATTTTAGCACATTGGCGCCTCAAAAGCAAGCCAGGCAAGCCGCTTGTGGCACAATGAAAAGCGCCGCCCCGACCGAAGTCGAGGGGCGGCGCTTGGGCCTCATGGATCCCACCATGGCCATGAGCTTTTTCCTTTCCGCTCACGGTAGATTGCGACGGAGTTGAAGGCGCAGTTCATCCCATCAATCAGCGCTTTCACCCTTGGAGGCAAGGAAGACTCCTGCCAGCGCCAGAAAATCTTGGTTTTTTCCGAGTCTGTCAGGTCCATGCGCTGGCCAGTGACACGGTACCAAGGGCAAAATCCAAGGAAAGAGCGGAAGGAGATCACGATGATCTCATCTGGAGCAAGCACCACCCCCACCTCGCGTCGCGAATCGAGCCGGAGCACGTCCCCAGGAATCAACCTCCTATTCTCGCCAAAATCACCACTCCTCATTTTTTACGACCTTTGCGCTGCTGGCTGGCGTAAGACCAGACCATGGAACCGACGAGGAAAGTCCTCGGCAACTCGATGGCCTGGCGGCAGGCGCAGGAAAGAGCGAATGGAAAGGGGTTTGAAGGAGCAGGGAGCATGAAGCAAGAGTGAAATTAATTCAATTTATTAAAATTGTCAAACTCCAGAAACGGGATACTTGGAGGGCCTGCAAAGGAAAAACATTGAAAAGTCACTCAAAATTTGTTATAATGGGTTGATTTGAATCTGAAAAAAGGCATGGACGCTTCCCTTTCGGCAGCAGCGGGACCCCCTCCGGCAAACGCACAAACCGCTGCGCCGTATGCCATGCAGAGCAGCAGGGCCGTCTCCCCCACCGGAAAAGCGCCCATTCGCATTGTGGTGGATCTGCCCAGCAGCTCGTACTTCATGTCTGGAATCCGGGACCTGAGCAAGACCCTGGCCAAGAGCATGGCCGGCTTCTCGGAGCAGTGGGCCTACCGTTTCCAGTCCGTGGTGGACGAGCTGGCCAACAACGCCATCGAGTTCGGCTCCAAGCCTGGCGAAATGATCCGTCTCACCTTCATCAGCTCCATGCACGAGTTCATCGAGGTTTTTGTGCAGGACAGCGGAACCGGAAAAGGAGGCCGGCAGGCCAGCGAGATTCAAGCCTTTGTGCTCAAGCGAGCCAGCTTGGACCCTTCCGCCCTCAGCGGCATCCGGGGCCGGGGCTTGGCGCAGATCGTCTCCAAGTGGG
>CAYUUW010000029.1:4672-17692 GCA_964448005.1 uncultured Candidatus Peribacteria bacterium | reverse complement strand
GCTTAAGAACAGACAAAAAGCATCATTTTACCACCCCCAAATTTCCCATTAAGCCGGAGATGCAAGAATCATTTTCAAGGAATACAATCGGTATGTCCTAGTAGTTATGGTGGATGTGGGAACCCATGCACAGGTCTACGGGAATTAGGGTTTATTGTGACTAGGGCCCCGCAAAGAGAATGCATTTTCCGTGAACAGAAAAATGGTTTTTTCTCTGATTAGCTGCTAGTCTGAATTTACCATATCGAATTAATTCATCCCCCATGAAACCATTTCTTCTCAGCAGATCTCGCAAAGGCCTTTTGGCCCTTGGTGCCCTAGCCCTTCTGCTCGGCTTTGGCCAAGCCCCCCAGGCCCGCGCCCAAGAAAACCCGGTGACGCCGCTGACGGCCCTTTCGAACTTGGCCCAGCTGAAGAACTACAAGGCCCAGCAATCCGTCTACGGCAGCTTCGAGTTCAGTGAGGACGTCCGAATCAGCGGGCAGTACAGGCTCAGCGTGAACAGCAGCGTGAACAAGAGCAGCCTCACGAAAGGCCTCCAGCATTCGCGGGTCAGCCTTTTTGTTACCCTGAAAGGCGAAGCGGACGAGGCCGGCGAAAAGCCCTTCGATTCCGTGACGGTGAATGCCAGCGGCGAAATGATCGGCGTGGACGACACCGACCTTTACCTGCGCCTGGCCGATCTGAACGTGAGCGCCCAAGGGCTAAAAGGGTCAGACCAGCAGGGGCTCAGCACTGCCGTGGAATCTTTCCAGAAAGCCAAAGGCCAGTGGCTTCACCTCTCCCTGGCCGATTCGCTGAGCCAGGATCCTGAACTTTCGGCCATGGTGGAAGGATTCTTGGAAAGCCTGAAGAATGGCGGAGAGGATCTGAAGGCAGGCCTGGAGGGATTTTTTGAAAGCATTTTGGATGAAGCGGTGGCAGAGGGCGGAATGAGCGAAGAGGAAAAATCGCAAGCCATGGCTGCTTTTAAAAGCTTCTGGTCTGCCCGCCTCTTCTACCAGCGGCCCATTCTGAGCGGCCCGAACCAGGGAATGACTTTCTTTTCGCTGAACAAAGCGGCTCTGTTGGGCTGGGCCGAAAGCAGCTTCGGCCTGGCGGAGGAGGAGATGGCGGAAATCAAAAGAATCGCGCCCGGATTCAGCCTGGGAGGAATGTACCGCATTGCAGGGGATTTGATGGACACAGGGCTCATCCGTTTCGGCATCAAGATGCCGGAAGAAGGGGTCAGCTTTTCGATGGCGACGCGCTTCCGCGTAAGCGACATTGGAAAGGCCTCAACGGTCAGCGTGCCGACGCAATTCATCGAAATGATGACGCCCGAGTTCATCGAGCTGATGCAGCCGGAAGCCACCCTCGGCGAATAGGCGCCGGCTTCACAAAAGCAATTCCCGGGAAGAACCTCGCTAGATCCCTCGCCCATTCGACTTTGCTCAGGGCAAGCTGCTCGGGATAACGGCGAGGTTCTTTTTTTGCGAAAACATTCTATTCGAGCTGCCAGCCAGTGGTGCCTTCGCGCGCCAGCCCCTTCAGGCTCAGCCCCATGAGGCGCGAGGAAAGGGCCGAAATGGAAAGGCCCAGATCCTGCATCAGCTGGTCGGCGCTTTTGGGGCCTTGGGCCAGCTGCTCCAAAAGGGCCTTTTCCTCCGGCTCCACGGCGGGAGCGGAGGATTCGGCAGGGCTCAGGTCGAACTCCTCCAGCACGTGGGCGGCGCTTTCCACCAGCTTGGCCTCGCCCCGGCGAATCAAGTGATTGGTGCCGCTGTCGAAAGGCCGATAGGCCGGGCTGGGAATGGCAAAGACTTCCCTGCCCTGCTCCAAGGCCAGGCGGGCGGTGATGAGCGCCCCCGATTTGATGCCCCCCTCGGTGACCAGCACCCCCCGGCAGAGGCCAGAAACCACCGCATTGCGCTGAGGAAAATGGTGGCGCAGGGCCGGCGAGCCCAAAGGGTAGGAGGAAAGCAGCGCCCCTCCGGAGGCGAGGATGGACTGGGCCAGCGCATGGTTGGAGGCAGGGTAGACCTGATCAACCCCGCAGCCCAGCACCCCCAGGGTGACGCCTCCAGCTTCGATGGTGGCCTGATGGGCGCAGGCATCCACCCCCAGCGCCAGGCCGCTGACGATGGCAAAGCCGCTGCGGGCCAGCTCCGCCGTGAGGCGGCGGGTGACGGACTGGCCGTAATCGCTCATGGCCCGAGTGCCCACCACGGCCAAGGCCTTATGGAAGGAGGGCAAGGGGCCGCGAACAAAAAGGAAGGGGGGCGGATCGGCGATCTGCTTTAGCGGATGAGGATACTCCGGATCGTCCAGGCCCAGGGCGCGGATGCCGAGGCGCTGCATTTTGGCGAAGAGAATATGGCTGTCCAGCCGCTGCCGGATATGAAAAAGGCCTTCTGCCTTTTGGGAGCCCATGCCGGTTTGGATGAAAAAATCGGGCGTGATGCGGGCCCAGGCCTGGGCCAAGGAGCCGAAGGTATCCAGGACGAGGCGATAGCGCGCAGAGTCCAGAACGCCCCACTGGGCCCACTGGATCAAGGATTCATCGGAATGCATAAATTCAGGTTAAATTAGTGATTGCGGTCGAGATACCATTTCAAAGGATTGTTTTGGATATATCGCCTGATCCTATCCAGTTCCTGTTCATTGCGGACAATGCGGTCGTGGAATCTGTATTGCCATGAAAATTCCAGGCCATTTTCCCTGGCATATCTTGTCACCCCTACCTTGTATCCCCGAATGATGGATGCCAGGTTTTTGGATTGGGGGCCGAATTTGTTTTTGTATGGTTTATTTCGATTTTGTAGGGCCGCAAAATTTTGCGGCCCTGCCCCATGTCCCGGCCCCTCGATAAACAAAACCCCATGCACATGATTCGGCATCACCACAAATTCATCCAAAATGGCATCTGGAAAATGCCTCGGAATGGCCTGCCAGCATTCCTGGGCAGCACATCCCAATTCATTCAATCCCATGATCCCATTTCGGATTTCACCAAAATAATCCACGCGGCCATGCGTGCAAATGGTCACAAAATACGCGCCTTTGGAAGAATAATCATAACCCTGCAGGCGCAAGGCTTTTCGCCCTAAAATATTTCTCATCGCAAAAATTCATCAAATAAAAAAAATTCATCGCAAAACTTGGCCTGTTTATAAAGCAAGCCCGGCATGACTGTCAAACAATAATTTGGGCCAACCTAGAACTGGGGAACGGGAATGATCTTGCCTCCCTGCAGGAGCATCTGCCTGCCCCGGGCCAGCTTTTGTACGAGGGGATCATGAGTGGTGAGCAGAACCGTTGCCCCTTCGCGATGCAGGGACTGGAGCAGCTGAAGGATTCCGCGGACATTCTCCTCGTCCAGATTCCCCGTCGGCTCGTCCGCCACAATCAGCCGGGGGTCGTGCACCAAGGCGCGGGCAATGGCCACCCGCTGGCGCTCGCCTCCGGAGAGCTCGCCGGGGTAGCGATCCTGAAAATGCAGCAGGCCCACTTTGGAAAGCAGCTGGGGAACCTTTTCGTGGATGCGTTCGGCAGTTTCGCCGCAGGCCTCCATGGCGAAAGCGACGTTCTGGAAAACCGTCTTGCGGGGCAAAAGCTTGTAGTCCTGGAAAACCACGCCCAGCTTGCGGCGGTAGAGCTGGCGGGTGCGGCCGTCCATTTCGCCCACAATCATTCCGTCGATCTCCACAAAGCCTTCGTCCGGCTCCTGGGCGCCCAGCAGCAGGTCGATGAGGGTGGATTTTCCGGATCCGGAAACCCCGCGCAGCACCACAAAATCGTTGGGGGCCAGGGAGAAGTCGATGCGGTCGAGCACCGTGTGGGTGCCGAAGCGCTTGGTGATTCGGTGGAAAACGATCATTGGGGAGGCCTTTAGGCTCCCCCAGAATAGCGCATTCCGTGGGGATTTTGAATGCGAAAGCCTTGCCACCCCCGCAGGCTTTGTATAGAATGGCTTGGCTTTGCGCTTGTAGCTCAGTGGATAGAGCGTCCGGTTGCGGTCCGGGAGGTCGCAGGTTCGATCCCTGCCAGGCGCACCAGTAATAACAGCAACAGTTTGTGAATGAGTTTGTGCAACCGGGCATGGAATTTTTCAGTTTGCTCAAACGGAAACTCGCACTCAAAACCCGAAGCAAAGCCTAAGCAGTGGATCGGCTCATGCTGATCGGTTTTTTTAGTGGTGTCTGTTTTTTGGCCAAAGGCAGAGCCTGAAGCGAATCTGGCCCAACCTACGGCTTGACTTTTTAATAATATTTGCTATTTTACCATTCGCCATGGGCCAAGGCCCCACTGGCCTGGGCGACGAGGTGTCGCCGAGAACGGATTTAGAGAAGGAGCGGTGAATGGTCGATGGAAATGATTCGGATAAGAAAGGGGTTTATGCTTTGGGGAACTTAAGGACCCTGCTGGTCGCCCTGATCGTGGGAGGATTGCTGATAGCCCTCCTTCCTAACCTTGGACAAATCGATGCCGGAGGAGTCAAGACCGTTCGTTTCCTGGCTGGCGGAGCGTATGGGGGTGCAGCCCTCCTTGCCAGCTTCCTGTCAGGACAAAAAGAGGAGGGTAGGACAACCTACCATAAGCTGACGCCATTCCTCTTCTTTATGTCGCTCATCCTCTTTGCAATGGCCATTTGGCCTGCGGAAGAGTGAATCGGGGCCCAAGCGCCCCAACAGCCCCCACGGATCGCAATTCCGCCGGGGGCCCTTTTTTTAGCCGAAGGCGTTGTAGGCAGTTTGACTTTTTTAATTAAAGTGCTAAATTAGCTCAAGATTCGTCGCCCACACACGAAAGGTAACAACAGTGGAAGCTACAGATACTCCATTACTCCAGGTCGACCGAAAATCGCCGGAAATCATGGCCGCGCTCGCCAAGGCGCCCATCCACCAGAAGCAGGGCCATGTGAATGCTCGCCCGGCGACTCCGGGCGAAGAAATCACCACGACGCTGGAAAATGGCGCCCAAGAGACCATCAACACGGCGAAGGAGGGGGACGGGGTCGTCACCAAACCTTCCGGTGAGCAGTACATTCTCGGGGGGGGGGAAATTCCTCGATCGCTACGAGGCGACGGACGACCCAGGCGTGTACGCGGCCAAGGGGTTCTGCCGAGCGATCCCCAATCCCTTCGGAAAGCCGATCGAGATCATGGCCTCCTGGGGTAAGCCTCAAACCGGCGGCGCAGACTGCATGATCGCCGACACCTGTGACGCCGACGGGAAAATTGGCGGCTCGCCCTACCTCATCGACGGAGAAGCCTTCGCCACGACCTACCAGCAGGTTCAGGGCTAGGGATTTCCGATCGGTGCCCATCAAAGCTTCCCGCAGACAGCCATGCGGGAAGCTTTTTCTTTTCGGCTTCACGATCGGCAAGCCCTGGAGCGGAAAAGTTGGAAGGATGGACAAAGCCGGCGCAAAGAGTGTAGACTTGGCAAGCAGACAAAATCAGGCCCCCCTTTCAAAGCAGCAACCTTTCCTTAATGCGAAAGCCATGGGCCAAAGGAAAGCCAGCGCCCTCAAGGTTCTGATCGTGGAGGACCACCCCGCTCTCCGCAAGCTTTATTCCACCCCTTTCATGCAGAGGGGCTTTAGAGTGTACACCGCTGGCGACGGGGCCTCGGCGCTGGAGAAATTCCGGAACAAGGCGCCGGACATTGTTCTGCTGGACATCATGCTGCCGGAAAAGGACGGAATCGAAGTGCTGCGGGAGATCCGCCGCAACCCCTGCCGCTATGTTCCTGTGATCATGCTGAGCAACGTGGAAAGGGAGGATTTCGCGCTGAAAGAGGAGCTGGGGGAGATCGACGAGTATTTGCTGAAAGCGCGCCACAGCCCCGAAGCCGTGGTCGAAAAGACCCTGGCGGTGCTCAAGCTGAACAGGGTCGCCGGATAAGGAGGATGGAAGGCCATGAAGCCATCTCCTCAACTTGCGCAAAGGCCGTTTTTTTGCTAAAATAAAAGGAAAACCAAAACAGACCCTGCATGAAAAACGCCATGGAAGTCACGTTGCCGGCCGACCTGATGCTTTCGCATGTGGTGCGACAGCTTGCCGTTGGGTTCTTCCAGTGGGCAGGCTTCGGCGCCAAGGCCTGCCGGCAGTGGGAGCTGGTGGCGGACGAGCTCTTCATGAATGCGGTGAAGTACGGATCGGAAAAGCGAGGAACCGTGAGGATGCGCCTGGACAAGAACGAGACGGGAGGCGCGCTGGAAATAGAGGATGAAGGAAAGGGGCCTTCTCCCCTCACCGCCAAGGAGCTGGAGGAGAAGATTCGCTTCAATCAAAACAACGCCAGCCTGGAAAGCTTTTCCGGCAGAGGCTTGGCCCTGATTGCCGCGAAGTGGATGAACCGACTGCAAGTGCTGCCAGGCTCGAAGGGAGGCTTGGTAGTGAGGGTCGAAAAAGAGCAGAGCCACGACGAAGAGAAAATGCCGACGGAGATCCATTTCATTCCTGCGCCGCCGGAAGGCTCAAAGCGGACAGTGCTCAAGCTCGGGGAAAATGTCACTCATCCCCAAACCGAGCTTTGGGCCAAACCCATACAAAAAGCGGCTGACGGACTGAGGACAGGCGAGGTTTTGGAGCTGGATTTTTCCAGCTTGGATTACGTGAACAGCGTGTTCATAGGCTATTTGGCGGACTGGCACAACCAAGCCCGGGAAAAAAACGGCTATTTGCGCCTGAGCCACCTGAGCCAAAGGATAAAGGAGACCATGAAGGTGGTGGGGCTGGACAAGATTTTTGAATTAAACCTGTAGCTCATGAGACTGGTTCGAAAAAGCGTCGCCGGCAAAGCGATTTCTCTCTTCCTGCTGCTGGCGGGAGGCTTGGCGGCCGTCTATTGGCTGAGCCAAAAGGAGGGCTGGGCCGCGCCGGAATGGCCCCATGCGCTGTTGGGCGCCGGGGCGCTGCTGGCGCTGATGCTGATGGCCTTCCTGTGGAACGTGAACCGGCCGCTTCGCCGCGTGACCCGGCAGATCCACTTCCTGCTCACCGGCCAGCAATACCAGCGGGTGGAGCCCAGCACGATCGACGAGGTGGGAGTGATCACCCATTTCTTCAACGAGATCACCCGCGATTTGGAGAAAATCTCGGCCGACATCAAGGAGGGGCGGCGCATGTCCTCCGAACTGGACATTGCGGCGCAGATCCAAAAGGACGTGCTGCCCAAGGAGGCCCCGGAGGCTCCCGGGCTGGACATTGTGGCCAAAACCCGTTCCGCCGCCGAAGTGGGCGGGGACAACTTCGATTTCGTGCCTTCGGTAGACGGGAGCCAGCTCTTCATCTACATCGGCGATGTGACCGGGCATGGCGTCCCCGCCGGGCTGATCATGATGATGGTGGACACCCTGGTGAGCACCTTGGCCCTGCAAGGCGTGACCAGCAGCAAGGACCTGATGGTGAGCACGAACAAGATTCTGGCCCCGCGCATCAACAACCGGCTCTTCATGACAGCAGTGATGCTGCGCTGGGACAAGGCGAGCCAAAAAATGCACTACACCGGGGCCGGGCACGAGCACATTCTGGTGTACCGGGCCAAAAGCGAAAGCGTGGACCGCATCATCTCGGGCGGCATTGCCCTGGGCATGATCGCGGACACCAGCAAGATTGCCCGAGAGATCGAGATCCCCATAGAAGTGGGCGATGTTATTGCGCTGTACAGCGACGGAATCACCGAAGCCCGCAGCGAGACGGGGACCATGTACGGGCTGGATTCCCTGGCCAAATCGCTGGAGAAGCACGGCTACCGCCCCACGGCGGAAGGAATCTTCGATCACCTGACGAAGGATTTTTCGGACTTCGTGGGCGATTACGTGCAGGCCGACGACATCACCATGATCGTGATCAAGGTGGTGGGCAAGGACGTGCCGGTGAGCAAGGTGAAGCTGACGATCGCCAAAGAGGCCGGCGAGCATGCCTCCAAAAATTGGGATTGGGAATAGATGTTTAAAAAGCAGCTTGACCCTTGTAGGATCTTGCTGCTTTTTTCCGCTTTTGCGGACCTGCCTCCTAATCGCCGCTGGGCTTCCCCTGCTTGCTGGGCTTTAATTCCAGAGCATCGAGTTTGCTTTTGGCTTCTTGAGCCAAAAACTTTTGATGAGGATCTTTGCTGCTAAGCAGATTTCGGGCACGAGCTGCCTCTTCCTCGGTACCCCACTTGCCCACGATCGTGATGATGACGATTCGGGTCTCAGGATCTTGTTCGATCAGTCGCCCGTTCTTTTTTCCCAACCGTAGACGCAGGTGAGGCAGAGCTGCCCGCCAATCCAACAAGTACAGCGACGTGACTGCCATCAGCCGCACATAACGATCTCGATCATCCGAGCTCAGATGACGGACCATTAGATGAACGGCGTCCACCTCACCATCCAGAGCCAACCCCATGAGAGAGGCGCCGATGTGAGTATTGCAACAACCTCGCTCGATCCAGACTCGGTAGCCTTCGCCTTCGCCTTTGGTTGCCCAAAAATCCTCCAATTCCTGAAGAGTCCATTTCATTTTCTCCATCTTGTCGCTCCTTTTGCAGACAGGGTTTGTTCTCGGATGAAGTGATTCACCACTGCTTAGGCAGAGCTCATCACTATTTCAGAAAACAAAGTCTGTCTCGCACCCTCTTTTTAAAAATCAGGAAGGTTTTTAATTTAGACCTTTTTAAAATATTGGCAACCTTTAGTGTTTCAAAAACCTCTTCCGCTAGAACTGTCATTAGCACATTTGCTGGAGAGCGTCCCAAGTTTTGTCTGCGCATTTTTCCCAGCTGTAGTTGCGCAGAATTTCTGGATAGGCTTGGATTGAAACACGGGCTTTTTCTGGATTCCTGAGCAACTCCTCCATCCTCTCCGCCAGCTGGTCTGCGCTTTCGGTTTCAAAAAAGAAGCCGTGATCGCCCAAAATCTCCCTGGAACTGGGAATATCGGAAGCGATGATGGGCAAGCCATGCTGCATCGCCTCCAGGATCGGCAGGCCGAAGCCCTCGTAGCGCGAAGGGAAGACAAAGGCCAAAGCGTGGGCCAGCAGAGCCTCCTTCTCTGGCCCGGCCAGGTAGCCTGTGAGGATGAGGCTTTTTTTGGCGGCCTCCGGCGCGTGGGCCAGAATCCCCTCTCCGCCATGGCCAGGAAACCCGCCCAAAACCAAAGGGATTCCCGGATGCCTTTGGCTGAAGCGGGCGAAGGCCTTCAGCAGAGTGTCGGTGTTCTTCTTATGCTCCAGGCGGCCGATATACAGGAAGTAATTTCCGGCGGCCAGACTCCACTTTCCAAGGATCTTTCGGCTTTCCTCCTCTGGCGGCTTCCGCAGCGGGACGACTCCCAGCGGCGTCACATGGATTCGGGCCTCCGGGATATTGTAGAACTCCATAAGATCGGCTTGGGTGGCCTGGGACGGCACCAGAATCACCGCAGCCTTCTTGGCCGCGAAGCGAGCCGCCCAATCCAGATAGCTGCGCGAGGAAATGCTGTAGCTTTCCGGAAAGCGCCGGAAGGCGACATCGTGAATCGTGATCGCCGATTTTTTGGGGCAGACCAGCGGCAGCACATGTGATGGCACGAACAGATTGGGCAGCCGCCGAGCCAGCACATGCGCGCTCAGCCGCGCGTGCGTCCACAGCCGGGGGGAAGGAAGGACGATCTGGGGAAGGGGGAGGTCGATCCTACGAGGCGAGACCAAAGTGATTTGTTCCGGATGCCGCCTGGCCAGCTCATTGATCAGAAAATAGGAGTAATTTTCGACACCTGTTCTCTTTTCCGTGATGCTGTAGCGCGAGGCGTCGATGTGGATCATTTTGTTCGGGATTATGGGGAGTGTTGAGATGATTGCGAGAGTTGAGAGGTTGGGGATTATTGGGGCTACTTTTTTAGGAGCGTTAGGAGTTTTATGAGGAGTAGGAGCGTTAGGAGTTCATTCGGCGTTAGGCAGACTGCCGACCGCTTAAGGCCTACTGCTTAAAGCATAGCCGATAATACCATTGAATGGGGCCGACGTTCTGCGATATACTCCCCGCAGTATTTTCTAATATCAATTTATTATGGATGATTTTTCTTTCGACGACTTCGGAGGAAATGACCTGACCGGTTCCGTCCCAAGCCAACCCCAAGCCAACGGCTCTTCCAATGCGGGCCAAGGAGCCAAATACGCCGAGGAGATTTTTTCCAAGAAGATCGAGGCGAAGCTGCGCACCTTCTATGTGGACCTGAGAAAGAGCCACAACGGACCGTTCTTGAAGATCAGCGAAAAGAGCCGAGGAGGCCAAAAGAGCACCATCATGATGGATGGAGGGGATGTGGCGGTCTTCATCGAAGCCCTGCAGGAAGTGCAAAAGCATCTGTAGGTCCTTTTCCGTCAGACAGAAAAACCCGCCCAGCATGTCGAAGGGCGGGTTTTTTGTATGGATCTGATGTCTATTTCGCCAAATCCACCGAGCGCGTTTCGCGGATCACCTGCACCTTGATGGTGCCGGGATAGGCCATTTCCTTTTCGATCTTCCGGGCGATGGCATGGGAAAGCTTCACGGCGCCCAGATCGTCTATCACCTCGGGCCGGACGAAGATGCGGACCTCGCGGCCGGCCTGGATCGCATAGGATTTCTCCACGCCTTCGAAAGAAAGGCCGATGGCCTCCAGATCCTTGAGGCGACGGATGTAGGTCTCCGTTGTTTCCCTGCGGGCCCCCGGGCGGGAGCCGGAGATGGCGTCGGCCGCCTGCACGATGAAAGCCTCCGTGGTCAGCAGGGGGACGTCCTCATGGTGGGCTTCGGCGGCATGCACGATCTCTTGAGGCAGATTGTACTTGCGCAGAATGTCTCCGCTGATCACGGCGTGGCTGCCTTCCACCTCATGGTCCACGGCCTTGCCGATGTCGTGCAGGAAGCCGGCGGCTTTGGCCACATAGGCATTGGCCCCCACCAGGTTGGCGATCTGCTCGGCCAGGAAGCCGACTTCCATGCTGTGCTTGAGGACGTTCTGGCCGTAGCTGGTGCGGAAGCGCAGGCGCCCGATGATGCGCACCAGATCGGGATGGATGCCGGTGAGGCCCATTTCGAAGACGGCCTTCTCGCCGAACTCCTTCATCATCTGGCCCACCTGCTCCTTGGTCTCCTCCACAATGGATTCGATCCGGGCCGGGTGGATGCGCCCGTCCTCAATAAGCTTCTGCAAGGCCACCTTGGCCACATAGCGCCGCACCAGATCGAAGCCGGAGACCGTGATGGCGCCAGGGGTGTCGTCCACAATCACATCCACGCCCGTCAGATGCTCGAAGGCATTGATGTTCCTTCCTTCCTTGCCGATGATGCGCCCCTTGATGTCGTCGCTGGGCAGCTCCACCAGGGTTTGCGTCGATTCGGAGGTGACATTGGAAGCGATCTTCTGGATCGCCCGGACAATGATCTCGCGAGCCTCCTTGTCCACCTCATCCTTGGCCAGCTTGGCGGCATTCTTGTAATGCTCCAGAATCTCGCCCTTGTACTGCGTCTCCACGCTGTCCAAAAGCTTTTTGCGGGCCTCCTCCTTGCTCAGCTGAGCGATCTGCAAAAGCTGCTCTTCCTGCTTGGCGTGAAGGGCCTCCACTTTCTCCTCCTCCTGGCGTAGCTTCTCCTCCTTCTGCTTGAGCTGGGACTGGGCCTGGTCAAGCTGGGAGGTCTTCTTGTCCAAGACGTCTTCCTTGGAGATCAGGCGTTCCTCGTGCTTCTCCAGCTGGCGGCGCATGGCCTGCTCCTCCTTCTTGGCCTCCTGAATGATCTCCAGGGCCTTGTTTTTGGCCTCCAATTCCCTTTCCTTCAGGCGGGTCTCCGCCATGCGCATCTGATGCTCCACCTCATCGGTTCTTTTTTTGGCGGCAGCCATCCGCTGCTCGCTCTCCTGTTCCATTTGCCGGAAATGCCTTTTCCCGGCGCTGCGGAAATAGGCGTAGGCGCCCGCCCCTCCGGCAAGGAAGCCTAAGGCGAAAAGTAGCGCGAAAATCAACCAAGGATTCATAGGTCGGGGTGGTTAGCCGCGATCGGAGTCGGGGCCAACGCCGGGAAAAACACGCAGCAATCTTCCGCCCAAAAAGCAAAGCCCCTCCCCCTTCGCGGAAAGGAGAGTCAAGGCAATCGTGGAATGGCCTGGGGAAAGGTTTTTTGGCTTCATGGGCTTGCTCTCTTGTGTTTTTGTTCAGCGTCGGGGTTCCGGATCGCGGGAAGATAAGAGATTCCTTTTCATTCTATAACACGCCTAGCAAATGTCAAAGCATTTGTGCCCGAAAATCATTCGGGCAAAGGAACATATCTCCCTTTGGAGGAAGGGGATCGGGGAAGAAGAAGTGGAGGGCAAAAGAGGGTGGTTCTCTGGAGCGTGAAGTGGCGCTGAAGGAACAGGAAATCTTCTTCCATTTCCGCAAGGCATTCCTGGATTTCGGAATTCAAGCCTCCTTGGAAGAGGCCGTGGCGGGCCAGTTCGTGGGAGACCAGGCTCAGCAAGGTGGCGGCCGTGACAAAATAGTCGCCGGACCGAACATGGAACTCCAGGGCTTTGATGCGCTTCGGCTTCATGGGCTAAGAATGCTTGGGAAACAGGCTTTATTCTATACATTATAAAGAAAAAAGCAAGCCAAAATCAAAAAGCCGCGGCGGAACCGGGGCTGACGGGAAAAGCTAACGAATGACGCGGCGCGAGGCCTGGGCCACAGGAGTGGCGTAGCGGGTCACCCGGACCCCTTGCGCGCTGCGCTCCACATTCATGCGCACGGCTCCGCGCACGTCCCGAATGATCTTGGGAATTCCCTTGCTGAGCAGGACGGCAAAAAGATCGGGCCCATTGATGATCCCCCGCTGGTTCTCGGTCCGGAGCAGATCGGCGAACTGGGCAAGGGTATAGTCTTGGGTCACCATGGGCGAGGCTTAAGTATCTCCCCATTATAAAGAATTTTGGAGAGGAAATCAACCCAAAGAGAATCGACCTTCCGGACATGCCATGCTAATGTGAGTGCGGGAGAAAAAGAATGCAACAAACCAAAGAGATCCTAATCATTTCGCTGCGATCGATGAGGCGAG
>CAYUUW010000029.1:0-4662 GCA_964448005.1 uncultured Candidatus Peribacteria bacterium | reverse complement strand
TGACCATTTGCCTGATGGCACTGTTGGTCCTATCAGCAGTTTCCTGGATTCTTTTCTGGACCTCGCAAGCGACGCGGATGGAGATGGGGCGGGTTGCCGCCTCGGACCATCGTCACATCGATGCCTGGCAGGCCACCACAGTACTCCTGTTGGCGGCCTTGCTTGTAGCCTTGATCCTTGAGTTTCGACGGAGCTACCGCACCACCGCGGCTCAGATGCTCCAGCGAAGCCCTGCACAGCCATAAGGAAAAGATGGCGACTGCGGTCTCTTGCCTTCGGCTTCAACCCGTGGCCTGTAAAGCCGCGCCCTCCTCAGCCTGCGAAAAGCAGACCAGGCTGAGGTTTTTTAAGCTCCAAAAAATCCAAAGCGGAAGTCGGCTTTCTTTTTTCCCAAACGGGTCTCTGCCGCATTTTTTGGCAATTAATCCTTTTCCCAAAAGCCGTATACGCAAAAAAAAGACCTGTTTAATGAAGCCCGCCCACCGAAGCTCGAACAGAGCGTCGGTGGGCGGAGGGCAAAGGCTACGGCTGGAGCCAGAGTCGGAGCTGCCGAATCGCATCTCCTGGGTGGATCAAGGCCGCTATCTCAGTTGGCCACGACCGGTAGGGAGGCACAGGCCCACTTGCTGCACCCGGTGGTGGGGAGGGCAAATTCGAAGCCGGTCTCGAGGCTCTGGGGGTCGCTCAGCAAGATGTCCAAGGGCTTCTTGTCCTCCAGGAACTGGTCCACCATCCCCACAGCAGGGTAGGGGCCCAGACCCGATTGGTTGGCGGGGAAGAAGCCGATGGTCTTATCCGGCTTCAGCAGGAAGAAGTGCGGGAACGAACCTGCACCGAAGCCGTTGACTACTCGCTGATCGAGGTCGACCAGGATGGGCACGAGAGGATTGGCGTGCATCTGGTCCCAGACGATGGCGTCTTCCGAGGTTGGCGGACCCCCATCGATGTCCTGGACGATGAACGTCATCCACCAGATTTTCTTGCCCTGAACCTTCTCCCGAACCGTGGGATAGAAAGACTCGAAATCATCGGTAGCGTTGTCGTCGACACCGGCGATCCACGAAGCCACATTGTGACAAGGGGGACACCACTGCGTAGACACGTCGATGAGCTGCCACGTGAGTTGACCATCGCCGTTCAGCCGATTGGCAAAGTCGTAGTTGTCGACCGCCTCACCGTACTGGTCAAGAAACGTGAACCGAGGAAAGCGCGAGTCCACAGCCGTGCTGGTATTGCTCCAGTCTCCTTGGTCGAGCGAGTCCTTGTCCGGGTTGTAGGGCCAGTTGCCGAAGTAGATGCGACTGCTGGAATCGAGCGGATTGGTGTCTTCGATGATCTCCCAACTATCCCAGTATTCGTCGCTGTCGGTATCTTCCAGGAGAGGGTCGGTACCCCACTCGCCGACTTCTTCTCCGTCCGTGAGGCTGTCGCCGTCGGTGTCCTGGAGGAGCGGATCGGTGCCGAGTTTGACCTCCTCACCGTCGGTGAGTCCGTCATCGTCCGTGTCCGCCTTGTTGGGATCGGTTCCGCCTTCGGCTTCTTGGGCGTTGGTCAAGCCGTCGCCGTCCGAGTCGAGATTCGGATCTTCTCCGGTCTCGCCCGTATCGGTTTCTGCCGAATCAGCCATCGAAGTGCTGTTATCACCTTCCTCACCGCAAGCGGTGAAGAAGCTGGTGAAAATGGAAAGGATGGAGGTGAGAACTGTCTTTCGTAACACGGAATGTCTCCTTGTTTCACGCCGTAGCGTTGTTAATGAGCAAAGCCGCCGATTTTTCCTTTCGCCGAAACGGCGGAGGGTCGGGGCTCCTCCAAGATGGAGGAGCCTGATTATCGCCGCTCCGCGCAAAGAAGTCAACAGGGCACGAATCGTCGCTTTTTGCCAAGAGCCACGAACAGGACCCCATGAAAAACAGGGTTTGGACGGCCGAAACGAGCCCCTGAGCCTTGAATTGACTAAAATTGGCTTGTCAGGCAAAATGAGCTCTGCTCCTTCAAACCTCCGGCCGCAGGTTCCAGGCTTGTCCGCGACGAGAGCCAGCACAACGCTGGCGCTGTGTCGTTGGCAAGCAACGAATCTGCGGGTGAAAAACAGGCCGCAGGGGAGAAGGAGCAGAAATGAGCAAAAAGTCAAACGGAGGAACGATACTTTGGGAGGTGGCAGGAGCGGGCACTCTTGCGATCCTGCTGATAGGAGCAGTGCTCTTCATCAAAGATTGCCGAGGAAATCCCCAAACAACAGATGAAAAGCTCGAGAAAACCGAAGAGAAACTCCATGCAGCCGAAGCGGAGCTGAAGGAGCTCCGAAGCAAGCTTGCAAAGGTTGATGACAATCATTCCACTGAAGTCAAAGTTGCGCCAAAAGTTGAGAGTCAAGGCAAGATTTCAAGCACAACCAGCAACGTCATCGGCGATGCCGACAAAGCTTCAGTGTCGGCTACGATTCGGCGTCGCATGCCAGGCCTCGAGGCTTGCTACGAGAAGGCCCTGCGCTCCAACCCCAAACTAAGGGGCAAGTTGACCTACACGATTACGCTCAGCCCGTCTGGTCGGGTAACGGAAGTCAAAATCGACGAAGATACGGTCGGAGACTCTTCGGTGCGCTCTTGCACAGAAGCCAAGATCACGGGATGGCGATTCGTGATCGAGGGGGCCGAAGAAAACTCCGAAGTCACCTTTTCGGTTGCATTTACCGGCTAAACGCCAGATGGACCATTGCACCACCCGCAATAAACCCCAACCCGTCGCAAGGCGAGGAGGGGGTTTTTAATGTCCTGCCGAAGAGTCTTGTGTGGCTCGAGCTGGCATTTTCGACCTGAAGGCCAGAACATTTGTTAAAATAAATTTTTCATGATATAATAAACCATCGATACCCTCCAAAAAATAAGCTCATGACCCAAGAAAAATTTGATGAAGGCCTTCGAGAGCTTGCCATTGATCTGGCAGGAATGAGACCGGATGCTATTTTAGGAAGAGTTGACCTTCTTTTGACAGCAACCCGAGAGAGGATGGCTCCGCTTTTAGGTGTAAGTGCAAGCTCCCTCAGGGTAGAGATTGATGCCTCTGAGAGTCTTTGGCCTAAAAAAATTTTGGTGCGGCGTCCCGCAGACGATGCTTACGAGAATGACATTTGCGTGACTCTCGATTTGAACGCTGCAGGACAAGAGGCAACGGAAAGAGAAGGTAGATTGCGCCAGGCGATCGAAAGAATGGGGCGACGAGCTTCCGAACTGATTGGGCAGCAGGCTGAGGTGAAAGAGGAGTCTGAATTGCAAGAAATGGCCCTGCAATGCGCCTACGAAGCTGCCAAAGAAATTTTTGGAGATGCCATCGAGAGCAAAAAAGTGCTTTCCTTGAGTCCTCTCGCCGGCGAAATCACCGTGCTCATGAAGCCAAAAGAAGGGTTGAGCAAGTTGGATACCGAGGCAGGAACCATCCACATTCCCCAGCCAAATTTTACAATTACAATAAGCTTCCCGCCCAGAGCGCTGGAGCTTCCCCCTGAACTCAAAGACCAGATGGAGGCTAAAATCCGTGAAGCCGTTGAGCGGACAGCGGAAGTGCTGCTCAACACAAAAAGAGGAAGGAAGAAGAGGGTATATGAGATAAGGGGCGATGAAGAGCTGAAAGGGACCATACAATACATTTTAGGCTCCGAAGAGGTTTTCTTGGCCTGCGAATATGAAGCTCGCAAGACTCTGACGGAAATAATGATAAAAAAAGTGAAGATTAATGATGGAGAGGATCCAAATTACTTGAGAATTTTTTGCCAGAAAGGAATAGCCGCAAAAGAGATGTGGGTACCCAAAGGAGGCAGGTTTGTATTTGCAAAAGATGAGGAGCTGGATCAGGAGGCTGAGGATGAATTATTGCAGCTATCCGAAAAGTCTGGTTGGGAAAAGGCAGATGAGAGGCGCAAGGAATTGGAAAGATGGAATTCGCTAAAGAGCATTGTGCTCCATCTTTCGGACCCTGAATTTCTTTATCAAGCCATAAACCATCCTAGCCAGATCGGAAGACTGCGCGAATGCCTGGAAGAGACCGATGTTCGAACTGTTTTTCAAGTTTATGCCCCTGTCGCAGGAAGGGAGTTTTTTGTCCTCCGTTCCGACCAAAAGCCCCTGTTCCTATCCGCGCTAGGCGAGATCGAAAGCTGGACCAGGGAAAGCCATCCCGCATCCGAAGAGATTCATGAGCTTTTGGGAAAAATCCGGAAAACGGAGGGGCTGGGCGACCTTTTGGCCAGGGAACTGGACAGCTATGTGAGAGCAGAGATACTGGGAATAGGGTATTCAGGCGACGCTGCCGACTAGGTCGGGTCCGCCTGAGAGCGGACAAAAGCCTCCGCCTCTTCCCTGCTTTTCACCTCCCCCTCCATTTGGGCATGGCGAAGGGAGTCCAAGAGAGTTTTGATTTGAGGGCCGGGGCCTGTTTTGAGCAAGGCCATGATCTCATCGCCATTCAGCAGAGGGCGGAAGTGGTCCGGCAGAAGCTTCTGGCCCTTGAACTCCTCGTACAGATCCATGATCTGGCGGTAAAGCCCCAGGTCGATCGGCACACTGCCGTGCTCGTCGCACCAGTGCAGGCGCATCAGATCCTCGAACCAGGGGTGGAGGAAAAGCGTGATCTGGTGGGCGCGGCGCATTTTGGGAATCGTGCCAATCG
>CAYUUW010000028.1:10022-17869 GCA_964448005.1 uncultured Candidatus Peribacteria bacterium | reverse complement strand
TTTGTGTCCTGGCACGGTGGAAACATAAGCGCCATCCATGAATTCGTGGCGCAGCGAGGGGGCGTTTTTGGCGAGACGAAATTGGCCTATATAGAGCTTGATACCCCTGAGGTCATGAAAAAGACCGAAGAGCTTCTGGGCGGGCCAGTGGATGAGCATGCCGGAAACTCTGAAGTTTGCATGATGCTGGCCATAAAAAAGGATTTAGTTGAAATCCCTTCGAAAAATTATCCGAAAAGAAAGATCGAAAATCCCTGGGGGGCAGAAAGGCTGGCCGAAGTCAGCCTCGACGGAATCGTGGACAATCATCCCACATGGGTGGCGGATTCATCCGCAGGCCAAACGATGATCGGCTTCGCCTCCGAAGCCCTAGCAAATGCCCTTAAAGCCCTGACCGCGAAAAAGATCTGACAAGGCCGCATGGCAGCCCTATTGACTTTAGGGGGCAATTCTTGCTATAATAGAGGCAAGAAAAAAAATATTTCATAAAACAAAAACAAATGAGGCCGCTCATTCAGAGAATCTCCTTTGCTGTTGGAACCTTCGCCGCCAGCGCCGGCTCCGCTCTCGCCCAAAGCGCAGGGGGAGGAGGGGGATTTTTCGACAATCCTTATTCCGGTCCGCCTCCAAATGCCGTTTCTCAGGACACGCTGGGCGGAACCATCACCACTCTGATCAACTACATCCTGGGTATCCTGGGCCTCATCGCCGTGGCCTTCGTGATTTACGCCGGTGTGATTCTGGTGACGGCCGGAGGGGACGACGGCGCCATCGACAAAGCCAAAAAGATCATCACCTACGCCTTGGTGGGAATTGTCATCATCATGCTTTCCTACACCATCGTCACCTTCGTGACCAATGCCCTGGCCAGCTGAGCCAAAAACCAAAAACCCCTCGCCCGAAAGGCCGAGGGGTTTTTTGAATCTCAGGCATCCAGATCCAGCACGGGAGGCAAAAGAATGGTTTGCTTTTGGGCAGGATCATCGTCCACCAAAATGGCCTGCGGGGTGATGCTCACAATGCGCAGGAAGGGGAATGAATGGGCTTGCCGAAGGAAAAATCCAAGAAAACGCTTCTGGGCGTAAAGGCGGGTCAAAAGGAAGCTTTGGGTGTCAAAATCAAAGGCCTCCAGCCGACCGTAGCCTTTTCCGGAAAGCCCGCGGACCCGCTGGCCCACCACTGGAATCCCCTTCTCCAGAATCCGGGAAACCTTGATGAGGTCTTCCGGCTCGGCCAAAACGGAAGGATTGCGAACGTAGATTTTCTTCTTCCATTCCAGAATATCCTGAGTCTGAATGATCTGATTGGAGAAAAGCCTATCCGTCGGCTTCACCCAAAAAGCAGCGATCTTGCCTGTCTCGGGATCGATCACCACATCCCTCAGCAAGGCCAGCACGCGGCCCTCATCAAAATCCGCGAAGGAGGATCCTATGATTTGCGGATAGCTGCGGATCATTTTGGATTTGTTCCACTCCTTGCAGCTGTAGTATAATTCGGCGGCCTGAAAAAACCAATGCCACCTTAGCTCAGCCTGCCCGCCGGAGCTTAAGCGCAGGCGGGTTGGTAGAGCGGCACATGGAGCAGGTTCATTTTCACCATCACGCCACCTTAGCTCAGTTGGTAGAGCGGCACATTCGTAACGTGCAGGTCACCGGTTCAATCCCGGTAGGTGGCTCCACTTTGTTGAGATTATTGGGAGCGTTAAGATTATGGAGAAATTTGGGAGAAATTTTTTAGGAGCATTAAGACTTTTACGATTGTTAGGACTATTAAGATTATTAAGGAGCCTGTAAAGAAAAAAACTTACTCTCCCACCGAGCCTGCCTTGCAGAGGATGAAGCGGCAGGCTATAATCGGCCTCGCTGTCTATCGGGGTGTGGCAGATGCGTTCGGCTCACCAGCAAAGTCCAATTTCCAATTTTTAATTTCCAATCCCCAAATAGTGTTTAAAAATTCAAAATTATAATTTCGAGTTTATTTGGAAATTGGAAATTGGTAAATATTTTAAATTAAGTTAATCGGGGTGTGGCGCAGTTGGTAGCGCGCGTCGTTCGGGACGACGAGGCCGTGGGTTCGAGTCCCGCCACTCCGACCATCCTTCGACTTCTCCCGATTTCATCGGGGTTCGCTCAGGATGACAATATAAGGCGCGACGAGAACCTGCCTGCCGGCAGGCAGGGCTTGGCCTGAGCGAAGCCGAAGGCAGTCCCGCCACTACGACCAGAAAAAACAGAAAAGAGCGAGCCGGAAGCAGCTTATTTGCGCTATACTCTTTTTGACTTGAATTAAGAATCAATCCCAGCTCACTCACCCACCCGATTTCCATGCTCCGCATCCAGAACCTCCACGCCAGCGCCGGAGAAAAAGAGATCCTGAAAGGATTGCATTTGGAAGTAAGGACCGGGGAGATCCACGCCATCATGGGCCCCAACGGCTCCGGCAAGAGCACCCTCTCCAAAATCATCATGGGCCATCCTGGCTATCGGGTGACGAAAGGAAGCCTCCGTTACCGTGACAAAGACCTGCTGGAGATGCCTGTGCACGAGCGCTCTCTGAATGGCATTTTCCTGGCCTTCCAGCATCCGCGGGCCATCGAGGGCGTCACAGTGGAGGAGTTCCTGCTCGCCGCCGAGCGGGCCAAAAAGCCCTGCCAAAAGCCCGGTAGCCCCCCCACGCTCATCTTTCGCTTCAAAAAAAGGCTTAGCGAGCTGATGGAAAGCCTGAAGATTCCTGAAAGCTTCGCCCAACGAGACCTGAATCACGGGTTTTCCGGCGGAGAGCAGAAGAAGCTGGAAATGCTTCAAATGTCCCTATTGGAGCCTGATCTTGCCATCCTGGATGAAACCGATTCGGGGCTGGATGTGGATGCGCTCAAGACCATCTGCCATGATCTTTTGGAGCGCAAAAAGGCTAAACCGGAAATGGCCATCGTCCTGGTCACCCACTATCCTCATATCCTAAAATACCTGAAGCCCGATCAGGTGCATGTGATGAAAGGCGGCAGGCTCATTCGCTCCGGCGGGGCGGAGCTGGCAAAGGAGCTGGAGGAAGAGGGGTATGAGTCACTTTGATTTTTTAATGAGCAAACAGGTCAAAGCCATGAACACCAATGCGAAACGCAGGACCTCTCTAAATCTCTCCAAAGGAGAGACTTTGACAGACCTCTCTAAATCTCTCCAAGGGAGAGACTTTTTCGAAGACGGGAAACCGGGCTATATCACAGCAGCGGCCTCTAGCTACAAGGTGATTAAAAAGGCACGTGATGTGCTAAAGAAAAAACCGACACAGGCGGAAAAGGCCCTATGGGAACACTTGAGGGCAAAGAAAACGGGCCATAAAATTAGGAGACAACATATTATTGGTCATTTCGTGGCTGACTTTGTATGCCTGACAAAGAAGGCAATCATAGAGGTCGACGGCGAAATTCATGCCAAGCAAAAAGAACGCGATGAACAAAGAACCCTGCATTTGAATCAATTGGGATATGAAGTCATTCGATTCTCCAATCAGGAAGTAATGAGCGATCCGGAGTCAGTAACAAAAAGAATCAAGGGGTATCTGGATGCAAAAAACAAAATTTTACCCCTCTCCTTTGGAGAGGCCGGGAGAGGTCCCCACCCCACTCAGCCAAAGAAGGATCTAGGGGGATCAGGAATTTTCGCCAATCTCACTCGCGACACCTTCGACCATCAGGATCCTTCGGGCTACATGAGCAGATTCCGCAAAGGACTAAGCGAAGAGCTGATCCATGCGATTGCGGATGACAAAGGCGAACCCGATTGGATGCGCCAGCATCGCCTGAAGGCTTACCAGTATTTTCAAAACATTCCCCTGCCCAAATGGGGACCGAATTTGGATGCGCTGAAGTTCGAAGAGATCTGCTATTTCGCCAAAGCGGCCGACAAGAAGGGCGGCTACGATAGCTGGGACAAGGTGCCTGCCTACATCAAGAATACTTTCGATCGCCTGGGCATTCCCAAAGCGGAAAAAAGCGTATTGGCGGGAGTTGGCGCCCAATACGAAAGCGAAGTGGTCTACCATTCGCTGGAAAAGGAGCTGGAGGACTTGGGCGTGCTGTTTTTGGACATGGATGTCGCCCTGCGGCAGCATCCGGAACTGGCGAAGAAATACTTCATGAAGTGCGTTCCAAGCAACGACCATAAGTTCGCTGCCCTGCACGGAGCCGTGTGGAGCGGGGGGACGTTCTTGTATGTGCCCAAAGGCGTGAAGATCGAAAAGCCGCTCCAAGCCTACTTCCGCATGAATGCCCAGGGCATGGGCCAGTTCGAGCACACGCTGATCGTGATCGACGAAGGGGCTGAGGCCCATTACATCGAAGGCTGCAGCGCGCCCAAATACGGAGCGAACGCCCTGCACGCCGGCTGCGTGGAAGTGTTCGTGGGCGCGGGAGCCAAGTTCCGTTATTCCTCGGTGGAGAACTGGAGCAAGGACACCTACAACCTGAACACCAAGCGAGCGATTGTGGAAAAAGATGGAGTGATGGAATGGGTCAACGGCAACATGGGCAGCGGCGTGACGATGCTTTACCCGGCCAGCATTCTGAAAGGCGAAAATGCAAGCGCGAATCACCTAGGCATCGCCTTCGCCAATGCGGACCAGATTCAGGACACGGGAGCCAAGGTTTTCCATATCGGCAAAAACACCCGCTCCCGAGTGGTGATGAAATCCCTCTCGAAGGGAGGCGGAGCTTCCATCTACCGGGGCAGCCTGAGGATCGCCAAAACGGCCGAGAACGCCCTGGCCCAGGTCCAATGCGATGCCCTGATTTTGGATGAGCATTCCAAATCGGACACGGTTCCCAATATCCAATCCGCCAACCCCACGGCGACGATTGACCACGAGGCCAAGGTGGGACGCCTGAGCCAGGAGGAGGTGTTCTACCTGATGAGCCGCGGGCTGGCCCAGGAGCAGGCGGAAGCGATGATCGTGAATGGCTTCATCAGCCCCATTGTGCGCCAGCTACCGCTGGAGTATGCCGTGGAGATGAATCGGCTGATCGAGATGGAGATGGAGGGATCGATCGGCTAGAGATGAGGCCGGATCCGATTAATGAATAAATTTTTTGCTCATAATATCCGGGAAGCAAAACTGCAGCGACTGAATTGCTGCGGATTTTAGAGCTCCGCAAAAAAGCCCGTCTCCGCAGTCCGAGGAAGAAAATAGGCCAGGGGCCGGAGCATTGGTCCGGACACCCTGGAAGACGCGCACGACATTCGGCAGGCTCAAGCTGGAGAGACGACTGGCTCAGAAGGATCCCGCCGAGGGGAGTGAGGGGACCCAACAGAAACCGAAGCTCGATTCGCCTGCTTCCGAATGGCGCGGATCAGGCGAGTGAGATCCTTATTGATGGCGTGACGCCGAAGGATGGCAATAACCAGATAACAGTCTTGGCCACAAGGGCGAATGAAGTAGGAGATCTCCCCCTGTTTCTGCGAGCGATTTTTGCCCAAGATCACGCGAACAGACTCGTAGCCGTCCTTTTTATTGGCAAGCATGCTACCTTCCTTGGCAGCAAGCTCCAGACGCAGGATCGCATGGGCCGTCCGAAACTCCTTGGAGAAGCCTTCGGGCTCCCTGGATTCCGACCGGAAGAGGTAGACTCCTACCACCCCATCTTTTCCCGCCAGTTTCCGAAGACGCTCTTTCGCTCCATCGCTCAATTCAGGAAAACAATGGATGTTGTTTTCAGTCATTTTCGCTTCTTGCCTTCCGCCCTTCGCCAAAGCCGATGCTAAGAGGACCATCCCCTCAGAATCGCTCTGAAACGATCGAAGGGGCAAATGTAAGGCTAATTTAGAATTAATTATTTATATTGTCAATAGAAACACGCCGGCCTCAAAGCTGCTACAAGGCTTGGTTTTGCTGTAGAGTGGGCAAAAGAAAAAGGATTATCCCCAAACCCAAAAAACTCCCCTGGCCCACTCCCCTTCTCCATCTTCGGCGCCTCTCCGTTTCGGCATAAAACCGCAAGATGCCCCGCACTGCCAGATTCAGCATGAGCAAAAAGAGGGCGTGGATCAGTATTATCTGAAGATCGGCAAAGATGCCCGGATTTCCGAGCCGATTACTATAGAGGGAACAGGCCGGAACGGAAGCAAAATCGAACTAAGAATAGAGATGGGAGCGGGAGCCCGAGCGGATCTGATTGAGCGATGGGAAGGTGTTGGCACAGCAAAAATAGACTTCGCCCTGGATTTGAAAGCGGAACCCCACAGCCAAGTCCGCTATGTAGCCCTGCAAAGCGAAGGTCGCATTGAGCAATGGAGGGAGCATCGCCAGACTCATGCGGCAGAAGGCGCGCAGGTCAGGCTTTTCCTGTTCCACTTTGGCGCTCAATCCGTCATCAGCCAAACCGAGCAAAATGCACAAGGGCGGGCAGCCCACATCGAAACCTGGATCACCTCGAGACGACGGGAAAGGCAAACCATGCTGCTAAGCTACCAGCACCGTTTCCACGAACGAAACGGCTCCGGCAAGGCCCACCTGCAAGGCGTGGCGCTGAATGAAAGCCGGCTGGAGATGAACGGAAAAATCGCCATTGGAGCAAACGGAGGTGGGACGGACACGCATCTGGAGGTGAAGGCCTTGAACCTGAGCCCCAAAGCCGAAGTGAAGGCCTTGCCCGGCCTGGAGGTAGACACCAACGACGTGAAGGCCGGTCATAGCGCTGCGGTGCAGCACCTGAACCCGGAGCAGTGGATCTACGCCCAATCTCGGGGCCTCAGCGCGGAGGAGGCCAAGCGGCTGATGATCGAAGGATTCCTGAAAAAAGGGCTACAGGAGCTGAAGGATCTGCCCGAGCCTTATGAGAAGATAAAAGGGTTAATTTGAACTAATTTTTTTGATCATGAATAATTTTTTTATACAAAATTTCCCCTTCTAGGCCTCAACCTCCTTGCGGCCTCGACCCTGCCTACCGGACTTCGATGAGCTCAGTCGAATCGCAGGCAGGCGAAGCGGAGAGGCTCCTCAATTGCTTAACAAAAAAAATTATGAACGAAAAAAAGGGTAAAACGAAACATCGGCTCATAGGATGTGGAACGATAGCGATTGGAATCTGGTCAGGACTGCAGTTTTTCTCCATGGTCCTTTATTCTGCAGTGAAACTAGGCTGGACAAGATAAGCTGGGCAATTCGGAGGTTTTTCTAGAAAAATCTAGAGGGGTTTTTTATAGAGAATTCTTGGAGGAATGCATAAATTCAGTCCCCTTCCTGAAATTCAAAGAAATTTTATGAACTAAATTAGTATTCAAGAACAAAAAATTTATACAAAATGTAAGGCATGCTAAAATACAAGATGAGTGAGATTTCTCCGCTTCGGTCCAAATGACAGAAGAAGGTTGGAATGAAAACTTTCGACTCTTAACTCGAAACTCTTAACTCGCAATTCGTAATTTGAAAAAGGATTTCCCCATTTTCCAGCACCGGCCCGAGCTCGTCTACCTCGATTCCGCAGCCACGGCCCAAAAGCCGAAAGCGGTGCTTTCGGCCATGAGCGAGTTCTACGAAAAGCACAACGCCAACGTGAATCGCGGAGCGCATTTTTTAGGCGAGGAAAGCAGCCAGGCCTATCAGGCTGCCCGTCAAGCCGTAGCCGGTTTCATTCATGCCCGGCATGCGCACGAAATCATCTTCACCCGCAACGCCACCGAATCCATCAACCTGGTTGCCAAAAGCTGGGGAGAAGCCTTTTTGAAGGCAGGCGACGAAATTCTCCTGAGCCGGCTGGAGCACCATAGCAATATCGTCCCCTGGCTCCAACTGAAAGAGAGAAAGGGCATCGTGGTCGAGTATCTCGACATTGATCCTGAGCAGGGCGTCCTTTT
>CAYUUW010000028.1:4187-10012 GCA_964448005.1 uncultured Candidatus Peribacteria bacterium | reverse complement strand
AATCACCAAAAAAACCAAACTTGTGGCCTGCAGCGGAATGAGCAACGTGCTGGGTTCGGCGACGGACCTGAAGCCCATCCTCCAGGCCGCGCATGCGGCGGGGGCAAAGGTGCTGGTGGACGCCTGCCAGCTGGCCGCCCACTCCCCCATCGACGTTCAGGCGCTGGATGTTGATTTTCTGGCTTTTTCCGGCCACAAGCTCTACGGGCCCACAGGCATCGGCGTGCTCTATGCCAAGCAAGACCTGCTCCAAGCCATGCCCCCTTTCCTGGGCGGCGGCGACATGATCCAGGAGGTTTTCACCGACCATTTCACTCCCGCCGGACTCCCGCAAAAATTCGAAGCCGGCACCCCAAACATTGCTGGAGCAATCGGATTGGCCTCAGCCATAAGATATCTTGGATCCATCGGTTGGGACAAAATTCAGCAACACGAACGGGAGTTGGGAGAATATGCCCTGAAGCAGCTCCAGACCCTGCCTTTCATTCAAATCGTCGGCCCGGGAGCAGTTGAAAATCGAGGGCCAGTCATCAGCCTCACGATGCAAGGCGTGCATCCTCACGACATCGCCGAGGGCCTCAGCCAAAAAGGCATCTGCATCCGCGCCGGCCACCACTGCTGCCAAGTGCTGATGGACAGCCTCACTCTGCCGGCGACCGCCAGGATCAGCTTGGGGATTTACAATGAGAAGGAGGATATCGACAAAGCAATTGCAGCGCTTGAAGAAATCTACAGATATTTTAATTAATCTTGTCCTGTAGGGGCGCGATTAATCGCGCCCCTACAGACCCAAACACATGGACCTCTACGCCCAAAACATCCTGGACCGCTACAAAAGCCCCCTTCACAAGGACAAGTTCAGCGAAGGCGATGCTCAGCGCAAAGAGGCCAACCATTCGTGCGGGGACGCCGTGGAAATCAGCCTCCGGCTGAAGGACGGCAGAATTGGCGCTTACAGCTTCAGCGGCCAGGGCTGCGCCATCAGCATGGCGGCAGCGGATCTGCTGGGCGATCTCCTGGAGGGAATAACGGGGGATGAGGCGCTGGCTTTGGATTTCAAGGACATCCAGGAGCTCTTGGGAATTCCTATCGGCTTGCGACGGAGCAAGTGCGCGCTGCTGCCGCTTTTGGCCGTGCAGAATGGAATTTTGACCAAAGAGGGAGGGAAAGCAAAGGAGTGGGCCGAATACAGGATCTGACCCGCAGCCCCTTCGCGCCCCGGGGACGAGCCAGACCCCCCTTCCGCCTGGCTTTTTGATTGCAAAATCAGCTTTTTTATGCTAGAATAAATGGAAGCTAACCCTAAGCATGAAACAGCGAAAGGCAAAGCACTGGGAAATGAGCCATGGAAGAGGATTTTTTGGATTGCAGGAGCGGAGATTGGCCTTTCTCAGATCCGGACCCTCGGGCGGACCGGCCTCGCCGGAAAATGAGCCTCCCGGAGGCGAGATTCTGTACGAAAGAGACCTGAAGGAGGCCCTGGAGGCCACGCAAAGAGACCAGTTCTTTTTGGGAAAGATCGCCTCAGGCAAAGTGAGCCACTGGGAGCTGCGAGCCCTGCTGGCCAGGCAGGATGTCATCCGGCGGATGGATCCTGGCACCCTGCAAGAGCTGGAAAGGGAGACCGAGGCGATAGAAAACCGCTCCAAGACGGCAGGCGTCTGGATGGATATGGAGATTGGATTGGAAGCCGGTTGGCAGCTGGACGAGGAATACGGCCCGAGCGCACTCGCCGCCATGAACAAGGGGAATTATCAAGATCTCTACAGGCGAAAAGCCATTGGGCTGGAGAAGAAGCATGAGCCCAGCTGGGTCGCCCCAGGAGGGACGGGGGCCATTGCCAAGCTGGCCAATACGCTGGAGGTTCTCCAGCGCGAAAGGCTGGACCAGGCCAAGGCCTTTCTGAAAAGCCGAATGGATGCCCTGCGGGAGGAATGGAGCCCGAAGCATAGCCTTTTTTCGAACAACGACCTGGGAAGCCCGCATGCCCAATTCGTCAAGATCGAAGAGAAGATCAATGGCTTCCCATCGGATCTGGCCTGGGTGCCCGCCCACGTGGGCCAAGCCCCCCATCAGCCTGCCCTCAGCCAAAGGGTCGCCTATGCCGCGCAGGCCATTCTTGCAGACATCCGAAAAGCCAAAGTGAGCCTGAGGGAAGACCTGAGAGAGGCCAAACAGGTGGAAGCGCAGAGGCCGGCCCTAGAGCAGAGGGCCCGCGCGGTGCTGGAAAAGTACATTCAATTCCTGGAAGGCTTGGACCCCGCCACGCTGATCAAAATTGAGCGGGCCATGGAGAAGGCCGTCCAGATCGACCCAGAGCATCAGCCTGAGCTAGAGCAGCTCAGAAGGACAATCTCCATGCTGAACAACCCTCATCGGAAAGGAAAAAGAATTGCAGAATATCAGAAAATGATGGGGGAAGTGGGCCAAATGCCACCTGCCGAGCTGCTGCGCGAAGTGCAATCCCTGGAGCACGAGGCCTCCTATTTTCAAAACCTTGCCACCCCGAAAGCCATCAAGAAAGCGATCGAGGAGGATTTTTCGCCCGCAGGAGAAACGGCCAAAATGGCCTCGATTTCCATCCAGGAAGTGCGAAACGCTCGGAGCAACCAAGAGGTTCTCCAAATCATTGAAAGGAATCTGGGCAAAGAGCATGTTGAGATCGCGGGTAATTTTCATAATTATCCTCTTAAAAATCACCCTCTTAAACCAGGAGAAAAAGGAGTAGACCTAGGCACTTTCACCACAGACGAAGGCGGAATGGTCTTCTACCAGCGGGGAAATGAGTGGAAGGTCATCATAGACCGAGATCTTTTGGATAAGATCGACACCCAAGGGCTCAAGGACCAGGTGATTCACGAATTGGGTCATGTTTGGCTCGAAAACCTGCCCGCCGCCAAAAAGGAAGGCATTGTGGCACAATACACCAGCCACCCCAAATGGCCCCAAATCAAGGAGGCCTTCCTGGGCTTGGGCAAAAAGCCGCCCTACGGAACGGTATTCGACAACGAAGGCATCGTCCATGAGCTGGTGGCCATGGGCGAAAAGGACATCGGCAAGGGGAAGGTGTCGCAAAAAAAAATAGAGGCGGAAAGCGATGCCAGGCAAAAAGCCCTGTACCAGCTCAACAACCTGATTGCGGGAAGCCCCGCGCTGGACATCGACCGGATGCGCCAAGAAATGCAGGGGCTGGACGAAGAAGCCATCATCCGCGGCTACGAGCCCGGCGTGGATCTGGGCGATTTGGAGGGGGAGGCCGAAGCGGCCGCAGAAGCACCCAAGGGGGCTTCGGATTACGAAAAAAACGAAGGCGACATCGATTCTTTGGCCAAGCGGATTTCCGAGGCCGGAAACTCTCCGCTGATCTCCATGGTGGAAGACGGCAGCGGGGCCGTCTCGGCCCTGAAGGCCTTCAATGAAGAAACAAGAGCCTACAATCGGAGCATCAAAAGGCATCCGGAAAACAGCAGCCTGAGCGCGCTGATGCTGGAAGAGCGCCTGGCTTTCGCCAAATCCAAGGTCGAGGAGATTGAAACCGCTCTGCACCAGGCAGCCCAGAACGATTCCGGGGCAAGCCCTTTTTCGCTGGAAAGCATTCTTGGCCGCACCCATGGGCTCTCTTTTTTCGGCCTCATCGAAGGAATCAAGAGCGCGACAGAAACCTACAAGCGGCGCCAATCCCGCAAGCTGAAGGAGCAAGGGGAAAGAGGGGTGGCCGCAGTCACGGGAAAAAGCATGATTGGCGAAGAGGCGGCAGCCAACCTGCTGAGCCTGGAGGATTCCGAGGTGGGCGAATGGAAAAAGCGTTACGACAATTTGGATGGCTGGCAGCTGGAAGAAAAGCTTTCCAGCGTGGCCAATTCGCTGATGAAGCCGAACAAGGATCAGCTCAAAGCCATTCTGCGCGCCTTGGCTGACAAAGGCTGCCTGGAATGGTCCCATCCCGACCTGCTGCGGGCCGTGAACCGCATCCAAGGGGCGGTGGACCTGACCCCCACGCCAGCGCTGCTTTCCAATACCGATGTGCTGCGAAGCCGCCTGGAGAAAGCCCTGGGAGAGGCCTACGACTACGCCGAATTCCCCGATCTGGACAGCAAGAACGAAAGGGGCTACGACTCGTCCAAAAAATCCTTCATGGAAACCCATCCCGAGAACAGGAAAACCCTGATCGGAGAAATGGAGAAGATGATTCGGCGAAAAAGGGCCGGAGACACCCGAGTGGACGGGACGAAATACGATTCGATCCTGGATTTCTGCATCGCCGACGGTACCGGCGATCCGGAGCAGATCCTCTTCTACACCCTTGCCGGAGTGGCCGCGGGCGTGATTCCCCCCAAGCGCATCTCGGGGGTGACCCAATACGCCGGAAAATGGCCTGCGGCAGACTGGATCGGAAGCATCGATCCCAAAACTCAGGCCCGGTTCGAGGAGCTTTGCCTGAAGCATTTCCCCAAAAGCTACGGAACAGGCAGGCCAAGCCATTTGGGGGAAATAAGGCGCTTCTACTTCAGCGAAGTGATAAACAGCCCCGGAGTGGTCAAAAAAAGCCTGGGAGCCTCCACCGCCGCCGATTTCGACCAGGATTGGATCCGAGGGATCACCGGGGCCATGGATGCGGAAGGAATCCGGAATGCTTTCGGAACCAAAGGAGGACAGCTGATGAGCAAGGAAGGCGGCAAGGAGAATCACATGGTGGCGGTCATCCAGACCTTGGAGGAGAGCTCTTTGGATTTCCTTCGAGGAAAGCGCCCCATTTCGGATTTCGCCCGCATGATCGGAAACATGGCCATGACGGAGGGAATTTTCTCCGGAAACGCCTATTCCAAAGAGCAGAGATCCCGCTACGGCAATACCAATAAGGTGCCCAGCACCGGAAAGCTCGGGAACCACCCAAAATGGACCGTCTCGCAGTACCGGAACAGGATCCTGGAATTCCTGGGCGCCGTGGACCCCGTCTTCTTCGGAATGCTTCTGGACCCCTCCGTGGGCGGAGATCCTTTCAGCCAGAAGGCCGCCTTGGACAATTTAAAAAACCATTTGGCGCAAAATTATTCCGAGCTAGGAACCCTGATTCCAGGCCTCACCAAATTGGACGATGTGTTCAGCCGGCTCGGCCCGATCGCTGAACTCATGGTGAAGAAAAACCCAGCGGCGGTCAAAAAGGCGATCGCCAGCGCGGCAATAGGCAAAATAAAGTAGGCGGCTCGCCTCAGGCGGTGCGCACCGGGTCGACATCGATGCGCCACCCTTTGGGAGGCTTCCAGCGCGAAAAGACAAGGTGAGGATCCGGACTGCGCACCAGCACATGGTAGTAGAAGCGCCCCCCCATCTTGGGAACCATGGCCGGCGCGAAGAGCACCTTGGCCGGCATGGAATGGGCAGCGAAAATATCCTGCAGCACCTGAACCTCCTCCTCCACGTGCCGATGAAGCTCCGGAAGGCCGGAGCCCAGCACGATGAACTTGACCAAGGAGTGGAAGGGCGGGTAATTGAGCTTCTGGCGCATCTCCAGCTCGTTTTTGGCGAAAGCCGTATAGTCGTATTCGGCGGCTTTTCGGATGGCGAAATGATCCGGATTGTAGGTCTGCAGGACCACCTGCCCCTCCTGATCCCCCCGCCCGCAGCGCCCAGCCACCTGAGTGATCAGCTGGAAAAGGCGCTCGTGGCTCCGGAAATCCGGCAAATGCAAGCCGATGTCCGCCAAAACAATTCCAATAAGAGAAACCTTGGGGAAATCCAGCCCCTTGGCGATCATCTGAGTGCCAATGAGAATATTCGCCTCCCCCCGCCGGAAAGCCTCGTAGATGGCAGAAAAGCCTTCCTTG
>CAYUUW010000028.1:0-4177 GCA_964448005.1 uncultured Candidatus Peribacteria bacterium | reverse complement strand
TGCTGTCCTGGTCGGCGCGCAGGATCTTGGCGTGGGGGAATAGCTTTTTGGCTTCCTGCTCCACGCGCTGGGTGCCCAAGCCCACATAGCGAATGTGCGCCGAAGCGCAGGACGGGCAAAAAACGGGCGGAGCCTGCCGGTAGCCGCAATAGTGGCACAGGAGGAATTCCTTGCCCTCCGAATGGTGCTTCAGGCTCACCTGGCAATGAGGGCAGGTTTCGGTGTGGCCGCAATCCCGGCAAACCACCGCCCGGGCATGCCCCCGCTGATTGACGAAGAGGATGATCTGGTCGCCTCGGGCCAAAGCCTCCTGCATGCCGCGCAGCAAAGGGCGGGAAAAAATCCCATAGTGCTTTTGCTTGAACTCCTCGCGCAGGTCCACCACCTGGATGGGGGGCATGCCCCGCTGATGGACCCTCCGCGGCAGCGAAACATGCAGATATTCCCCCTTCATGGCTTTGTGCAGGGTTTCCAGGCGGGGGGTGGCGCTTCCCACAATCAGCCGGCAGCCCTCCGCCTGCTGGCGGAGCTCGGCCAGGCGATGGGTTTCGTAGTAAGGGGCCGATTCCTGCTTGTAGGTCCATTCGTGCTCTTCGTCCATAATCAGGCAGCCCAAGCGCGGCACCGGAGCGAAAACCGCAGAGCGCGAGCCGATGACCAAAAGGGCTTCGCCGCTGCGGGCCTTGTGCCATTCCAGCGCCCGCTGCCCCTGCGAAAGGCGCGAGTGGAACAGGGCGAGCCTGGGGCCGAAATAGCGCCTGAAGTAGCGAAGCGTCTGGGGCGTCAGGGCGATCTCCGGAACCAAGAGGATGGACTGCCTGCCTTCGCTGGCGGCCTGCAGGATGGCCCGCAGATACACCTCCGTCTTGCCCGAGCCCGTGACCCCCTGCAGCAGAACGGGGCGATCCGCCGCAAGAAGGGCCGAAAGGGCGGCTTGCTGGTCGGGAAGGAGCTGGTGCTCCAAAGGCTCCAAAAGCGAAAAGGACTCCGAGGGGCTCGCATAGAGAGGTTCGACCTGTCGGCGCAGGATCCCCGCCTTCTCCAGCGTGCGCAAGGTGGCCAGGCTGAGCCCCGCCGCCTGACGCAGGGCCGATTCCTCCGCCCTGCCGCCGCAGCCGGCCAAGAAATCCAAGGCGGCAGCCTGCTTGGAGCCCTTGGGCCGAGGCCCCTGGAAAGGCTCCAGGACCCAGAACGTTTTTTCCGGAACGGCCGTCGCCCCTCCCCATACGGCTTTGGGCACCATGAGCCGCAAGGCCCGGGCAGCGGAGCAAAGGTAGTAGGAAGAAATCTGCCGGGCCAGGCCGATCAGGGCCGCAGGAAGGGAGATTTGAGGAACGATGGACTCGATCGGCTTCAGGGAAATTCCTTCCGGAGAAGGATCGTCTTGGACCGCCAGCACGATTCCCTGAACCACCCTTTCGCGCAGGGGAACCTTGGCAAAAGCCCCCGGCAAGCATGCAGCCTGCAGGGAATCCGGAACCAGGTAGCTCAAAGGCTGATCGAATTGGCCGGAAGCTTTGCAAAGGACGATTTGGGCAATTTTCATAGGGACAGTATAGCAAACCAATTCAAATGGTGGCTCCAAATTTGTGGACCGAATCACCTCCGCAACAGGAGCCACAATTTGCTCCACGATTGAGCTCTCAATCGGAACTGTGTTAAAATCGAGCCAAACAAAAAATGATGAAATTCAAGTACACGGCCCTCAACCAGGAAAACCAGCAGACCAGCGGCCTGCTGGAGGCTGGCAGCCTGGAGGCAGCCAAGGAAAAGCTCCACCAGATGGATCTTTCGATCCTGGTGATCAATAGGATTTCCGACGAGGAATACAGCAAGGTCAATGATTCAGACAGCGAAGCGAAGCGGAAAAGCGGAATTCTCACCTTCACCTTTCGGGCCAAAAACGCCTACAAGCAAGTGGTGGACGGAACCATCGATGCCACTGATGCCTATTCGGCCTTCAAGCGATTGGTGCTGAATTACCACTTCGACGTGAGCGGCCTGCACATGAGGGAGGAGAATGACTTGGACGAGCTCGTGCTGGCGGCGAATTTCGAAGCGAACGCGAAGCAATGGAAAGAAAGGATGCAGGGGGAAGGAATCAACATCGAAAAGGCGATGCGGCTGGCCGAGCGCAACGAGGAGCTGGAGAACGAGGAGGCCTCAATGAGCCAAAAGATCGTCGAGCAGATCGACCAGTTCATCATCAACGCCAAATCGATCCTCAGGACCCACTCCGAGCAATTCAGCAATGCTTTTTTGGAGGAGATACAGAAGAAGCTTTCTAGCCTGGAGAGGATCCGCAGCAGCAGCAACCTGAAAAGGATCAGTCAGATCAGCAATGAGCTCTACGAGCTCTTGAGCCACCCCGACCAGTTCGGATCCAGCACCGAAGAAAAGCGCTCGGATTACATCAAAAGCCTGGGCTCCATCAAGGGCAACAGCCTGATCGATTCCGACGAGGCGGAAGTGGAGCGCAAGCTCAAGAGCATTGGAATGATGAAGGGGCAATTCGACGGAATCCTAGGGAAACTGAGGCGCATGGTGCCCTCTGTCCGCCTCGATTCGGGCAGCTCCCCCACGAGCTTGGGGTACCTTGCCAGGAGCGCTTTCCTGGCCTGGCGCGCCCCCAGGGGCCCCTTGAGGGAAGCCAGGAAGGAGGACCTGAGGAAAAATCTGGCGAAGAGGCGCCAAATGAAGGCCGAGGAGAAGAGGGTTCGCCAAGAGGCCTGGGCAACCTTCTTCCATTCCCACTTCAAAAGCAACCTGACGCTCTTTTTCCTGGAGCTGGAGAATTTCTTCGGATGGCTCCTGGCTTTCTACGCAGGCTACTTTGCCCTGGCCGGGCTGTCGCTGGAAAAGGGCGTGGGGCTGCCCGAAGCCTTTGCGGCCAAAACCCTGCAAAGCCCCCTGGTGCTCAATCTCACCTTGCTGCTGGTGTGGGCCCACTTGACGCTCAGGATCAAGAACCGCCTTTTCCGCGAGGAGATCCTGGGCTCGATTTTCCTGTTCTCCTTCTCGGCCGTGGTCTACGCCATGGTGATCAGCAATGTGTGAGGCGAAAGGAGTGAAATTAGGATATGCCAAACCACCCGACGAAGCTTTGAGCCTCATGATGTCGAGTGGTTGTGTGCGTAGTGGCTATTGGGAAGCTTTAAACTCAGCTTTAAGGTAGGCCAGCAGCAAAATCAGCAGAACACCTGGTCCGCTGAACAGAATTGCAAAGAAGGCACCTTCGAACAATGCCGATAGGTAAGCTAGCTTGGCGATGCTTTCCCCTGGGAACGCTTGGCATTCCCCACTCAAGATGGCAGCTGTTCGGAGCAAGCTCATCCCAACCCCTAGGCTTGCGCCGATGAGGAGGCTCAGCTTGAGGGTGTTTTTTACGTTCAATAGCTTTGCCAAGAACCAGCTCCTTCCTCGCCAAGCACGAATCACCAAGACGATCGCCACCAGAGTCGCGAGAATAATCAAGGCCCCATTCTCGACGAGCAAACTGAACACTTTGCAGAGCCAAGTGTCAGTGATGAGGGAGGTATTCATCATTGTTTCAGTCTGTTGTGCCAGCTCTTCCAATTTCGGGTCCATCTTGTTGTTCCTTTCACTTTCAGCTTTGCTTTAGACTATTTCATCGAGCAGCTTCTGCCTCCAAATATCTCGGAAACAAAACTTGCCCGACGAATCTTTTCTTTTAGCCACTACGCTTTGAAGTATCAGCCACCAGTCGCTCAAAAAGAGGACCGAAAGCATTTCGAATACATCTTAGTAATTTTTATTGATCCTGTCAATTGTTTGCAGCAAGCAAAAAAGTAGGAAAACAGACCTTCCCCGAATAACTAGAATCGGCAAGCCCCCTTGTTTTACAAGTCCCCAGCACTTTGCTAGCATGGGGCGGACCTCCCTATTCCTGAAGAAAAAACAGCTTTGCGAAAAGAAAAGATCATCTCCTGGGGCCTCCCGTTGCTGCTGGTTCTGGCCCTGCTTTTCGCCGTGCAGCAATGCTCGCCCATGGAGCCCACGCAGCAGGCTGCCTCCCCCGCCAAGCAAGAGCTGGAGCGAGTGCTCAAAGGGTTTGCCCCAGTGAATCAGCTGAACGACAAAGAGAAGCAGGAGCGCGACCAGGCTCTGCTGGGGGTCGCCCTAAGGCAAGGGACCCTGGAGGCCTGCCAAGCGCTGA
>CAYUUW010000027.1:4705-18405 GCA_964448005.1 uncultured Candidatus Peribacteria bacterium | reverse complement strand
ACAACACTCTCACCCGGCAAAAAGAGGAATTCAGGCCGATCGAGGCGACGAAAGTCCGGCTCTACTGCTGCGGCCCCACGGTGTACCACTACGCCCATATTGGCAACCTGAGGACCTACATTTTCGAGGACGTGCTGAGGCGAACCCTGGAATGGAACGGCTACACGGTGGAGCACGTGATGAACATTACGGACGTGGGCCATTTGACGAGCGATGCCGACGAAGGCGAAGACAAGATGAAGAAGGGGGCCGAGCGCGAAAAGAAGACCGTGTGGGAGATTGCCGAATACTACACGCAGGCTTTTTTGGAGGACATGGATCGCCTCAACCTGCTGAAGCCGACCAAAAAGCCCAAGGCCACCGACCATGTGCCGGCGATGATCGCCCAGATCAAGCAACTGGAGGTCAACGGTCTGACTTACCTTGGGGCGAACGGCAACGTGTACTACAACACGGCCAAATTCGCGGACTACGGAAAGCTGGCCCAGCTGGAAAAGCAGCAGCTGCAGGCCGGCGCGCGGATCGAAGTGGACGAGAACAAGAGGAATCCGCATGATTTTGTGCTCTGGTTCGTGCAGTCCAAGCATGGCGAGCAGGAAATGCAGTGGGAGAGCCCCTGGGGCCGAGGCTTCCCGGGCTGGCACATCGAATGCTCGGCCATGGCGATAAAGTATCTGGGTGAGCGCATCGACATCCACTGCGGCGGCATCGACCACATTCCTGTGCACCACACGAACGAAATCGCCCAAGCGGAGGGGGCCACGGGAAAATCGCCCTGGGTAAATGTTTGGCTACATGGGGAGTTTTTGCTGATGAAAGAAAACAAGATGAGCAAGTCCAAAGGCGATTTCCTGACCTTGAGAGTGTTAGTCGAAAACGGATACGATCCTCTGGATTACCGCTATTTTTGCCTACAGGCCCATTACCGAAAAGAGCTGAGCTTTAGTTGGGAGGCTTTGGACGCAGCACGAACAGGCTTGCGACGCATGAAGGAAAAGGTTCGGCATTTGAGTGAAAAAGAGGGCATAGCCAACGCCTCCTACCTCTCCCATTTTGAGGAAGCCATCAACGACGACCTGAACGCTCCCCAGGCCCTGGCCTTGGCCTGGGAACTGCTGGACGACAAGACTGTGGACAACCCAGACAAGCTGTCCACCATTGTCCAATTCGATAGGGTTTTAGGGCTTAAATTAGACGAAAAAGAGGTCACCGAGCTGCCACCTGAGGTTGGCCAATGGATCCTGGAGCGCAACGAGGCCCGCAAGCAAAAAGACTGGGCCGCGGCCGATGAAATTAGGGGAAAAATTGAGGCGGATGGCCGATGGAGAGTTAAAGACGGGCTGGGTGGTACGGAGGTTGAAAGGAGATGAAAAGGCCTGTCTTCGACCCTGCCACCGGTATGCGAAGCAGAGAGGGTGAACCGGGCGATGCGGAAATGAAGAAAAATCAATCCTAACTCCTAAAAAACGAAAGGCATCATGAGCAGAAAGCAGAAAACTTTGATGTGCCTTTCCTTGATTCTGCTGCTTGCGATTCTGTGGGGCTATCTTTATATCAAAGATGCATGCATTCCCAGCAGCTGCACAGAGCCAATCTGGCACGAAGGAAAAATGATAGATCCTGGAATTTGCACCTCGGATTGCGGAGGGACGATAAAGTACAAAATAGCCTTTTCTGTGTTGGGAGGGGTGGATTTGCTGATGTGGGTGATATGGGCTAGATCGATGCTAAGCTCCAGAAAATCCAAACGTTAAGCCAAAGCTTCCGATGGCCAGGATGGAAGTCGGGAGCGTGCGGTGGATCCTGGAGGGCAACCAGGCCCGCCAGGAAAAGGACTGGGCGAAGGTTGAGAAGAAATGATTTGCTGAGTTTTATTTTTTATTCTAAAGTGATGACTTAAATTTAATATTTAGCTAAAGCAATATGCTAGAAACACCTCGAAAGCATGGAGATGCGGAATGCGAGCAATTGCGCGCAAGAGTGGGGGAAGTTACAAAAGGCTTAGGCATGTTGAGCTTTTTAAGCCTTGCTTTAGCTCACAATATCTTGTGTGAAAGTGTTTCGAAGCTTGAAGGGCTGCTAAAAAAGTAAGTTGCACAAGGGCCCCTTGTTCCTATGCTTAAAAACATAAAGACAAAAGCCTGTGGCAACGAGACAAAAGGCCTGTCTCGACCGAAGTGGAGAGACGGATCAGGAGGCACTCAAGTTGAAAAGAGCTAGTCTTCTTTTCGTTGTGCCCGAATATCCTCGGGCAAATGAAAGGAGGGGCCGAACAAGGTCCCGATATTGAATCCATTGTTCATGATGTCGCGAAAAGCACAATGATCGACCAGCAGATTGACGGGGGCGCATTGGACAAGAACGGCAATGGAACTTCCCGAGGCCAGAAAAGCCTCTCTAGCCTCCCTTGAGCCATGAAAGTCGTCGGCCATAGAAAAAATTTGCGCCGTAATATGGGCTCCATGAGGGTCATACTGTCGATCGATAATCCGCCCTTTTTCCTCGCTCGCATCTGACAAAATATCCTCAGTTTGACCTCGAAAATGCTGGCTCAATATGTTTCCCAGGGCTGAGCGAAAATAATTCTCGAATCCCTGAACCACCATCAATCGACTCTCGGGGTTGCCGGGAGTCAATTGAGGCCGAAGAGTGGCATCTACCCAATTGAAAGCATTGTAGCGCTCAAGGGGCTTTTGCGCCCACACGTCGCCAGAGAAACTAACCTTATCCGAAGGAAGACCAATTTTTAGCGAAAGATAGTCCGCAGCCAATCTCGTTTCATCTTCATTTGCCCCTAAAAAGTAGATCTGAAAGGGGTTGCGGCCTGGCGGAGTAGGGCGCTGCATTCGTCTTGCCCACAAATCCAGCTCATCCGATATTTTCTTGCCCTCTTCAAGTCCGGGAACAAAAAAATCCTGGCCGTTCAGCTCGCTTCTTAATTCTTCCAAGGTTCTGAATTTTTCCGCTTCAGCTGTCATCGCAAAAGGCTAATTGAAAAACATTGAATTATTGTAACACAATTTAAATGCATTTGAAAGGGAAGGATTGGCGAAGGCCAATCAAGGGCTTGTCAAAGCCCCCGCCCCGAATCCGGAGATCCGTGGGGCGGGGGCAGTGCGCAGCGGCTATTCGTTGGGGATTTTGTAGGTCTGTATGGCAATCGCTGTTCCAACGACCACCACCCACAACCCGAGCGAAAAACTCAACGAGAATGCAAGCATAAGATTCCACCCCATCCACAGATGCAGCGCCACCGCAGAGAGCAGCACGACAACGAACGACAGTACATATGTCCAGCGATGAACGGTTTCGTTCGCCCGAAACCAGCGTGCCTCGGGGTCGCTTTTTTCGAGCCGCTGCTGGGCTGCTATTTCGCTTGGCCTCAGGCGTGGCGCACCCGGCCCGTGGGTCCGGCGAAATGCCCAAAAGAGCAGGAACAGGCCAACGATCATCTGTGGCCCGAAAGCCGCAGCAAGGCAAAGCAGGGGGTAAGAGGAGATTGTTTCGTACAAAAATTTTTCCATTCGAATTTCCTTTGCGAACAGGGTTGCTTGAGTTTTTGTTTCCTCCGGCAGTCACCGCTCTCGCAAAAGCAAAAACAGGGACTACCCGAGGAACGAGCCGCTGCGCTTTGAATGAACAGCCATCCAGCGCTCCAAGCAAATGGAGGCCAATGGCAAAGCCGGGCTTAAAATAGCAATTCCACTACATTCAGTCAAATCAAGCAAGGCCTATGGCGGCGTGGATCAAGGGGAAGCCAGATGTTGAGCAAGAGCAAAAGCAATGGACACAATTCACTCTAAATGCTATAATTGCAAGATTGCCCAAACCCCTAAAACAAAAACACCATGGCCCGCTTGGACGCAAATACACCTCAAGGAGTTGACCCTTCTGAATGGACAGTGGGAATAGACGAAATCGGAAAAAGCTTTGCAGAAGCCGGAAATGGGGAAAGGCTGCCGATAATTCGGGGAAGGATTGAAGGAATATTCGAGAGCTCAGAAGGAAAGATTTCTTATATCCATGCGCCGCTCACCGAGGAGCAAAAAAGATCGCTTGCGGAATTGAGAGAGGCCAAACGGACACAGGAGGCTCAAGGAACCCGGGAAAGGGCCAAAAAACATCTGCAGCATCAAGCCGCAAGGCTCCGAGTGGAAAGGGGCGGAGAGGCTAAGCCCGAAGAGCTCAGCCCGGGCACGGCAAGGAACATCGATGCCCTTAGCGCAGCGCTCAAAGCTTCGGATATCATTCAAGGCATTTTGGCCGATCCGGAACATCCCAATCGGGACACACTCGTTGAAATGAGCGAAAAAGCCCGCCGAGACATTATAAAAGGCGCCCTGAAAGGAGAGGGTTTGGAAATAGAAATCCAAAGGCTCATAGAATATGCGGATCGGGCCGAAGAGAGGCAGAGAAGAAAAAAGGAGGCTCAGAATGATTTCCGAGAGAGAGTTTTGGAGAGTGAAACAGCCCAGAGAATAATCGCCAAAAAAGACGAGGACCCTTTGGAATATCGTTTTTTTTCAAAAGAAATTGAAAGGGATTTGGATTCAATTTCAACGAGAGACTTGGCCCCGGATGAGGTAGGCGAAATGGCCTACAGATTTTTACATTACTTTTCGATGAGAGAGGAGAGAGGGCGAGAGGCTGAGCAAATGGAGCAAGAGGAGGAAATTCAGGAAGGAATGGAGCGGCAACATCTTGGGGAAAGGCTTTCAGAGAGAAAAATAAGGCTTCGCAAGCTTTACAATGAGGGCTATAAAGCAGAGCGGAAAAGAGCTGAAAACAGACAAAAGGGCATTGGCGATTACCTTGATCCGAAATTCAGGGAAGCTTTTCAGCGTCCAATGGACAAACATCCTTACAACCGAAGAAAGGAGGACGAGAAGGAAGCCAGAAGAATTCAAAAAAAACCCGGCGAAGGATATGAATTAGGAGCTTTTCTTGTGTCGGACATAGCTTCCCCCATTCTCAATGATTCCACCCACCCTCAAAATACTCTTTTAAGACAATTGGTTGGATTCTTGAGGAGGGAGGGCCTTAATGAGGAAAAAACAAAGCTGACTCTGGGCGTTGCCAAACAATGGGTGAAATCTGGACAAAGCTCGGTGGATTCTTTCTGCAATGCTTTTGCCGCTCCCGAATTCGAGGATTTGGTTGAGGAGATAAGGGCTAAGGAAAAACTTCTTTCCAAATTGGGGATCAAAGACTGGGAATCGTCAATTAAGTGCCTTCTGGATGAGGAGGGCAAGTTTTCTCATCCTTCTTTGATGCGGGAGGCCGTGAAATTCGTAGAAAGGGAGGTGAAGCTGGGAAAAGCCGACGGAGCATGGGCAACAAGAGCCTTGAATGAAGCCAGCAGCTGGGGGACAACAGCCAAATACGACAAGTATTGGAACCGCCGTGATTTGGATCCGGCCAATTTTTCGAAAGCGCCTGAATTCGAAAAGCTGGTGCGATACCTAAAATCCAGGGCGGCAAAAAAACAAAGCCATCTAAGACGCGGCACCAAAGATCAAGCCAAGCTGAGCGAAAGGCAAAAGAACCATCGGCGAAACAGCGCAGCCAAAGGGAAAGCCTTCGAGCAGGAGGCTTTGCTTCGGGAAAAGGAAATAGAGCCCACGGTGAGATGGAAAGAACCGGCTGGCGGAAGCAGCCAGAACTGGGAATCCTCTGCCAGGCTGGAGGCCGAAAGGGGAGAAATAGAGAAACTGGAGCGGGAGAAAAGCAAAAAAGAGGCGGAGCAGATCCAATCCGAAAGGGATGCTTGGGGGAAAGAGCTGAGCCGAAGAAAGGCCAGGGAAGAAAGGGCGGATGACCCAATGGAAGAGCGGGCGATGGGGATGGAAGCAGGCGATCGGAGAAAGGGGGGAAACAAGCGTAGAGGCAAAGGCCGACGCCCTGGATTTGCTGCCTAACGGGAGTAAAGGGGCTCGTTGAGTTTGACGCGAGAGAAAATTTATTCTAAAGTGTGCGCCTGATCTTTGGCGCCTTCGGGCGCCCCGGATCGCTTAAAACCATCGATAGGCAAACCGCAAGAAAAAGGACAAAGCAGAAATGAAGCTCTCAACAGGATTCACCCTCACCCTCGCACTCCTCTTTGCCCCCGCCTGCACCGAAGGCGACCCAGGAGGAATGGACGGAAGCGAAACGGATGGTGGAGGAATGGACGGAAGCGACCCCGTTCTGGAGGAAGACCCCTGCCCCGATCAGGAAGTGCGGCCCGTGGAAGGGCTCCAAACCCTGCAAGAAGGGAATCAGCCGGGCAACATGGCCTCTCCCTTCACCGCCTCGGACGGGCCGAACCCAGGAGACTTGCGATATACCGTTCTGCAACTCCCATCCGCAGCGATGAGCTGCCAAGAGGTGTATCTGCGGATGGAAGGGGACCACCCCAAGGGTAAGGGAAATCTTGGCTTCCGCCTGAGCCTTCTCATCCAGGCGCTCGGGGAAGGTGCCACCATCACCGATGTGGCCTTCGGCGACCTGGTCAGCCAATTCCAGCCGCCAGACCAAACCCCCTTCTACCTCGAGGCGACGCCATGGACCGAAGGCCTCGTCAGCCAAGGAGCGGTTCTGCGGACGGAGGAAGCCAACGGCCAGCAGGAAGCTTCCTTTGCTCAGCCAACCATCGGATACAAGTGCTGCCCTCGGCCCCTGGAATGAGCTCAGCTGATTCCGAATCGATGGAGAGCCCGGCGACCAACTCGTCGGGCTTTTCAATATAGCAAGGTTCTGAACGGCTTCCTCTCAGGCCACCTTCCCCAGGGAAAGGTCCCGCAGGTAGCTGGACAGCGAAGCATAGCCTTTTTGAATGGCTTTTCTTTCGATGGTCTTCTTGTCCTGGGAGGAGATCCTGAATCGGATCATTTCGGACGATTGGCTTTTGTGCTTCTTTTCGGCCAAGATCAAATCAGGCAAATCGCTGAGGAGGCCGGGAATGTCTTCATTCAAAAATTCCTGCTCAATATTCGCCGACTCGCACTCCACCAGCGTAGTGCCCTTTCCGGCAGACCTGAGGGTGTAGGAGTGCTTTTTGTTGCGAATGGTGATGAAGTGCTCCAAAGGCGTCTTCATGATTTGAGTATTATTGGTCGAGGATTTTCTTGGCCATTTTTGCGGCGAGCTTTTTGTAGAAATCCTTGCAATCGTTGCCGTGGACGGGGATGATCAGATCACGCTGAAGGAGAGGATTTTTGAATTTTTTGTGGCTCCCTTTGGCGTTGATTTTGCAAAAGCCCAGATGAAGGAGGGCTTTTTCCAATTCCGCATAGCTCACAGTAGCAGGAGCGAACAGGAATTGCTGAATTGTTTTTTCGATTTTCGTCATTCGGGCCACAAGCTTAACCACATATTACAGAATTGTAGCCACAATGTCAATTGTGCGCCTCCATGCTATGCTGGGAAGCATAAAAAAGGCAAAAATGGACCAGCATTCCTTCCGGAAAAGCTTTTGGCGGGATTCCGATGATTTCGAGCCGAACCCCTTTTCCAAAAAATCCCTCCCGCTGCTGAAGAGGAAAGGCTGCCAGACGCTGCTCGATGTGGGCTGCGGGAACGGAAGAGATTCGGTCTATTTCGCCCAGAACGGGCTCCAGGTGACGGCGCTGGACTTTTCCGAAAGCGGCATCCAAAGGCTTCAGGAAAAGGCAGAAGAAAGGGGCCTTCCGCTGATTCGACCGGTCTGCTCCGATCTTCGCCGGCTCGATTTTGACCCGGAATCCTTCGATGCCGTTTACGCCCACCTGAGCCTGCACTATTTCAACGACGCCCAAACCACCCAGCTTTTCGCAGATCTTTTCCGGATTCTGAAAAAGGACGGCCTGCTGTTGGTCAAATGCAAATCCGTCGACGATCCGCTGTATGGGCAGGGACAGGAACTCGAAAAGGACATGTACGAGCAGGAGGGGTATGTGCGCCACTTCTTCAGCGAAGGGTATCTTAGACAGAAGCTGGACAAGTTCGACACCCTGTCCATCGAAAGCAGCAGTGACCAGTACCATGGCCGCCGGCACTGCTTTGTGGAGGGGGCGGGGAGAAAAAAATAGACATCGGGGAACAAAAACCTTGAAGGAAATTGGGGCAATGAAGGGGTAGCATTTTTCTATTTTTTATGCTAGAATTATATGAATTCAGGGCAATTAAAATCATGCAGGCCAAAGGAGAAAAAGAGTGGCCGTGAAAATGGCCCAAAAAGGATTCCGGGCAGGATGGCGCTGCGTTGAAAAGACCATCAAAAGCAGCTACGCTGAAAACGTCAAAAAAATCCTAAACAAAAACCAATGAAAATCGCCATCAATGGCTTCGGCCGCATCGGGCGCCAGATCCTGCGCCGCCTGCTGGAAAGCAAGAGCCCTTTGGAAGTGGTCGCCATCAACGACCTGACCGATCCGGCCATGCTGGCCCACCTGTTCGCCTTCGATTCCACCTTCGGGCGCTATCCCGGTACGGTAGAGGCCAAGGAGCATTCCATCGTGGTGGACGGAAAGGAGATTCTGATCACCAGCGAGAAGGACCCCGCCCAGCTGCCCTGGGGAAAAATGGGCGCGGAGATGGTGCTGGAGTGCACTGGCTATTTCACCGACCGCGAAAAGGCCGCCCTGCACCTGCAGGCCGGGGCCAAGCGGGTGATCCTGAGCGCCCCGGGCAAGGGAGTGGAACTGACCGTGGTGATGGGCGTGAATGAAAGCCAATACGACCCGGCCAAGCACCAGATCGTTTCCAATGCCAGCTGCACCACCAATTGCCTGGCCCCTGTGGCCAAAGTGCTGGACGACGCCTTCGGCATCGGCCAGGGAGTGATGACCACCGTGCACGCCGTGACCAACGACCAGCAGCTGCTGGACCTGCCCCACAAGGATTACCGCCGGGCCCGCAGCGCCATCCAAAGCATGATTCCCACCAGCACCGGCGCAGCCAAGGCGATCGGCGAAGTTCTGCCCGGGCTGAAGGGAAAGCTCGACGGTCTGTCTGTTCGGGTCCCGCTGCCCACCGTCTCGCTGATCGACCTGACGGTGACGCTGAAGAAGGCCGCCAGCAAGGAGGAGATCAACCAGGCCTTCCAGGATTACGCAACTCTCCATCCAGAGATTCTGCAGCTGGAGAAAAGGCCGCTGGTCTCCAAGGATTTCCAAATGGATCCGCATTCGGCCAGCGTGGATGCGCAGAGCACCATGGTGATGGGCGGAAATATGGCCAAGGTGCTGGCCTGGTACGACAACGAATGGGGCTACAGCTGCCGCATGGTCGATCTGGCGGAATATATCGCTGAAAAATCCTAGTTCCACTTCGTGTGATGCCATTGTGATGCCGGTTGTGATAGATCACTATCGGCTTCACAACCGGTTTCACCACTGGACTATAAATAAACAAAAAATGCCTGAAGCACCTGCTTATGCGGAGGAGGATCAAATTCCACTGGAGAAAAAACTGGAGAGTCTCTTGGGGGCTCATCCTGATGTGAAGGTGGGCGATATTGGCTTCCCCAGGAACAGGGAATTAAGAGAGGCCGCAGGAGCATTGGGCATGCCCCTTGAACAACTTTATGAGGCTGTGGCAGACAGAAACAGGTATTTCGAAACGGCAAGCGACTATTACCGCCCTGGCGAATACGACCATTCCGAGGGGGTGGAGGAAATCAACGCACCAACAGACGTTAGCGAGGATTTTCTGACGATGGACTATTCGGATTTTCAGAAAAAAATGATGGCGCTGATGGACCAAGGACCAGGGCCGAATTTCGTCGTCAAGGTCGATTTCGACCGCCTGGAAAGGTCAACCGGGAGCGGGGGCGGAACATCGCAAGAGAATGCAGTGCCAGCTCATCGGCTAAAAGCCGCGGCGGAACTGAGGGTCGATGGTCGGCGAGTCATTCCAGTCCTAGTGGCGACAGCATACCAATATTATGGACAATTCGGTTCAATAAGAGACCTGGGCAATGCAATGGGTTCGGGCGTGAAATGGGAAAGAAAGCGAGCGAAATAGAATCAAATCTTGGTCCACGCTCACAATCGGCTTCACCATTGGAATCACTATAGGAATATAACAAAACAAAGATGAAACTCACCAGCCACGGCGCAGCCCTAGAGGTCACCGGATCCCAGCACCTGCTGGAGGTGAATGGCAAAAGAATCCTGATGGATTGCGGGCTTTTCCAGGGGCACCGGAAAATCGCCTTCGAAAAAAACAAAAACTTTCCCTACGATCCGGCCTCCATCGATGCCGTGCTCGTCTCCCATGCCCACATTGACCACACGGGCAATCTGCCGCACCTGGTGAAGAAGGGATTCAAGGGCGTCATCTATTCCACGCGAGCCACCCGCGACCTGTGCGAAGTGATGCTGGCCGACAGCGCCTACATCCAGGAATCGGATGCCGAGTATTTCTGCCGCAAGGTGAAGGGCGCTTGCCTGGAGATGGACCCCCTTTACACCCAAGAGGACGCTGAGTATTGCATGCAATTCTTCAAGGAAAAGGAGCTGGGACAGGCCTTTGAGCTTTCCCCCGGAATCAAGGTGACCTTTTTTGAGGCAGGGCACGTTCTGGGCTCCAGCATGATCTGCCTGGACATTGAGGATCAGGAGGACGGCCAAAAGAAGCGCCTGATCTACACGGGGGATCTGGGGCGGGCCAAGCTGCCCATCCTGAACGACCCCCACCATTTCGACAGGGCGGATTACCTGCTGTGCGAGAGCACCTACGGCAACCGCAACCACGCCCCCATCGAAGAGGGCATTCCCGATCTGGCCCGGGTGATCAATCGGACCATCAGGCGAGGCGGAAAGGTCATCATTCCGGCCTTCGCCTTCGAGCGGACGCAGGAGCTGATCTACGGCATCCACACGCTGATGGAAAAGGGGGAAATTCCCAAAAGCCTGCCGATCTTTGTGGACAGCCCACTGGCCAGCCGCGTCACGGAAGTTTTTCGCCGGCACGGGGACCTGTACGACAAGGAGCTCCGCCAAAGCTTTAAGGTGGGCCGCAATCCTTTCGATCCCAAGGAGCTCAAGTTCACCGCCAGTTCCGAGGAGTCCAAAAAGCTCAACTATTTCGTCGGACCCTGCGTGATCCTTTCCTCCAGCGGCATGTGCGAAGCGGGGCGCATCCGCCATCATTTGAGGAATGGAATCGAGGACCCTCGCAACAGCATCGTGGTGGTTGGCTACATGGCCCAGAACACCTTGGGGCGCAAGATCGTGGACGGGGAAAGCCCAGTGAGGATCTTCGACCAGCTGTACAAGGTGAAGGCCGAGGTGGTGGTGCTGGAATCCTTCAGCGCCCATGCGGATAGGGACGACCTGGACCGTTTCGTGGCCGGCATCCATGGCCTCAAAAAGCTGCTGCTGGTGCATGGCGAAGCCGACCAGTCGGAGGCCATGGCCCAGCGGGTGAGCCAGGCGACCGGGGTCGCGACCGTAGTGATGGAGCCCGGGGCGGGGGTGGAGCTGTGAACGAAGCAAATAAACAAGAAAGGCGAGATTATATAATCTCGCCTTTCGAACGTGCTTCTTACCCGGCAGCCAACTCTTTCTGAATTGCCTCAGTCAATAAAAATGCCGCGAATCCAAATGAGCTCAGCAAAATAATGAGCTTGGAAGCCGGCGGCATGTTATTTTTTCCCAAAATCCTCCTCGGTCAGCCCTGATTGCCTCACGATCGAGCGAAAAGTGCGATAGGGCACCTCTTTGCCATGGATGGGGACGATCACATTGAGGGTGGGTTGGCCGATCTTCCTGTACTTGGCGTGAGAGCCTGTTTGGGACACAAACAAAAAGCCCTCTCGCTGAAGGGTCTTCAGAATCAGGCGGAGCGGAATAGCGTTAGGCATGGCTGAGGATCACCGAAGCGATAGCAGGGTTCTGAATGGAGCTTTTGGCCGGAAAAGGCTCGTTTTCGAAATAAAGTCCCAAGGCATCCTGAAGCTTCTCCAAGGCATCTTTTTGGGTCGAACCAAAGCTGGATACATCCACCTCCAGGCACTGGGCCACATAATATTTTCCCTCCTTCCAGACCACTGATTTGAATTGGCGCTTTTTCATGAAAACGGCAGCTAAGCCAATCCTATTTTAGGCCAAAGCGCTTGCTTTATCAAATTTGGCGGAGAACAGCTGAATGTGCCCGGAAATCCAAGGTTTGGAGAAAAAGTCCTGTATAATGGGACCAGACCAACCTCAATTCCATGAAAGACCCAAAAAACTTCAATCCCCTGACCCCTGAAGAGGAACGCGTGATCGTGCTCAAGGGCACGGAGATGCCTTTCACCGGAGAATACGATAACTTTAGGGGCGAAGGAACCTATGTGTGCCGGCGCTGCGAAGCCCCGCTGTACCGGTCCGACGACAAGTTCAGCTCGGGCTGCGGCTGGCCAAGCTTCGACCAGGAAATTGCCGGAGCCGTGAAGCATGTTCCCGATGCCGACGGGCGGCGGACGGAAATCCTGTGCAACCATTGCGGCGGGCACCTGGGCCATGTGTTCGTGGGTGAGCACTACACGGAAAAGAACACCCGCCACTGCGTGAATTCGGTTTCGCTGAAGTTTATTCCTGAAAAAAGTGAAAACTTGCAAAACTGAAAATTTGAAAACCAGGGTGCATTTTATTTTTCAAGTTTTCATAGTTTTCAAGTTTTCATCCCCATAAACCAAACCCACAAGCATGAGTGACGTCAAAAAAGCCTATCTCGGCGGCGGATGCTTTTGGGGCATGGAGGAGCTGTTCAAGGCTCAAGAAGGAGTGGTGGACACAGAAGCGGGCTACACGGGAGGCAAGAACCAGAACCCGACCTACGAATTCCACCCGGGGCATGCCGAAGCGCTGGAGATCAGCTACGATCCGAAAAAGACCAGCTATCGCCGCCTGCTGGATTTCTTCTTTCGTATCCACGACCCCACCACCATGAATCGGCAGGGGAATGATCGGGGAACAAGCTACCGTTCGGCCATTTTCTACCAGAGCGAGGAGGAGAGGAAAGAGGCCGAGGCCTTCATCGAACGGGTCAATCGGTCCCAGCGCTGGGCGGATCCTGTGGCGACCAGCCTGGAGCCTTTCGAGAGGTTTTGGCCTGCCGAAGGCTACCATCAGGATTATTTGGCAAAGAACCCGGGCGGCTACACGTGTCATTTTGTGAGATTCGGGAGCTATTTGGAATGAATTCAGGGCCAGGTCAAAATTCTGGAGACCAAAAAGATCGCCAGTGCAATCAGTCCCGCAAAAAGCAGTGCCCAGCGCCTTTTGGCCATTTCCAAAGTCAGATCGAACAGCTGAAGCCGGGATTGGGCCGAAAGCAGATTCAGGAACATTCGCAGCCGTTGCCGGAAGCCCGGAAGCCACCCGTATTTTTTTTCCTTGGTCACATGCGAAAGCTCGTGGAACACCTTGTAGCGCAAGCCACGGCCATAGTGGCGAGCGTAGAAATTCAGGCCCATTTCCACCCGAAAGCAATGCTTGTAGTAGGGCGGAAGCCTTTCCCACAAGGTTTTTTTAAGCGCCCGCTGGCCGCCGAGCAAAGGAATCCAGGGCATCAGCGGCTTCACATGGTAGATCCGTCGGCCGCACATGGCAACAAACATATCCGCCTCCCCGCGCAGCACCGGCCGGAGGATCTCGTCAACAATCGAATGAGTCAGGCCGATGAGGTCGGCATCCACAAAAAGAAGGGTTTCGCCTGTGGCCTGCAAAGAAGCCGCCTCCAAGGCCGCGCCT
>CAYUUW010000027.1:0-4695 GCA_964448005.1 uncultured Candidatus Peribacteria bacterium | reverse complement strand
CAGGCAAAGCGCCGGATACTGCCGGGCCACGCTCTCCGTGCCGTCGGTCGAGCCGTCGTCGACCACAATGATTTGATCAAGGCCTTCGCAGCTTGTCAGGACATCCAGAACCCCTCCGATACGCTCGGCTTCGTTGTAGGCAGGCACAATGGCCGTCACCCGCTGGAAAACCTTTTTTGGAGCCATGCGGAAAGGAGCCTAAAGGAAACGATGACCAGAAGCAGGACCGGCAAGGCATATTGAAATCCGGACAGGGCGAGAGAGAAATCCCCCACCCCCTTCCCGGCCAGCCATCCCACGCCGATCAGGACCGCATGCCAAAGGAAAGTGCCCAGGGCATCAAACAGCAGGAAGGTGGGCAGGCCTATTTTGCGGGCGGAAAGGTAGATGATGGTCAGAATACGGGTTCCATAGAGGGATTTGATGAACAGAAGGGCCAAAAAAGGCCTCTTTCCCGTCACTTTGTCGAGCTTTTCCACAAAGGGCTGGAACTTCCGACGATAGGCCTCCCAGCGATGGGCCAAGCGGAACGTTCCTTTCCCGAAAAGGAACCACAGCGTATCGGCGGCCAAAGTGCCGAGCAAAGACAGCAAAACCACATTTCCCACTCCCCACAGGCCCTGGCCGGCCAAGAACGCCGCCGTGAGAATGACCGTTTCGCCGAAAAAAAAGGCGCCCAGAAAGATAGCCGGGAGCTGATAGTCGGAAAGAAAGGAGACGATAAGCGAATCCATAGGCGAGGGGGTTTCGCTATGAATCGGAAGCCAACCCCAGTATAGCATTTTTATAAGGGCTTTTTAAGACTGGAAAAGGCCGGAATTTTCTGGCACAATGCTTGAGCAGTCATGCCAATGCGGAGAGATACTCAAGTGGCTGAAGAGGCGGCTTTGCTAAAGCTGTAGGGGGTCTTATGGCCCCGCGAGGGTTCGAATCCCTCTCTCTCCGCCAGCCTTCCAACAAAGCTTCTCTGAAAGGAATTGTATGAAAGTGCCCTTCTTTTTCTTCCGAGCATTTTACTTTTTGCTTCGAACTATTAAATTTATGATTTTTGGCCTATTTAAGAAAAAAATTACATCAGAAAAAATAGCGACCAATCTCTATCATTCAACCATAAGTGCCGCTATAAAGAATTCTCTTGAGGATCAGGCGGGCAACGCAATTTTAACAAAAACGGAGCAATCACTAATGCTTGCTCAACATTTGTTCAGCTTGATGGAAAGACTTGGGCTAGAAAAGGCAAAACTATACGTTCTCACGACATATGTGGTTAACAATCATAGAATAAAAAGCGATGATGATCTCCCTTTCGAAATGGCCATTGCCCTGGATTCTATGAAGAAAGTTGGTGAATTTTTTAGAAATCTACCATCGGAAAATGATAGGTTCTTTAAACAAAAATTTCTATTCGACAAAGACCTTGACCCTTTTCAAAAGACGCTGGCAATTCAGTGGCATATGTCGCATTGTAAAAAAATTGATTCTGGCTTTAATTCGTATATGAAGGAATTCAAAATATCAGATGAAAAATAATCGTCTGAACGAAAAAATAGGTCTAAATCTCGCAGTGAAATGAAAATTCGCTGAATATTGCCTGTTCAGAGGAAGTTCAATCATCCTAGACAATCAAAGACACCTTGTCTGAATTGTCTTTCATTTGTCCAAAATACAGAAAAGGCCATGAAGTCATACGAAAAAGCTCCTTGTCCTGGACCGACCCGATAATATTTTGGACAAGGGATGACTGGGCATGGCTTTAATTTTAGGACAAGGAAAGGGTAAAAAGTATACAAAAGTTCACTTTTTTCTTGACGAGGTTCTGCCGAAGGAATATAAAGGCTCTGTAGCCTGCGATGAATTTTAGTTTATGAAGAACCTTAGCCATGCCATTTTCGTTCTCTAGACGCCCTTTCGCACAGCGGAGGGAATTTTTTCGGTACCTTCTTGGCCCAAGCAGGCTTTTTTCTGTTTCCAATTTTCAGCCCCAAAGAAGATCTTCGGCTGCGGTCAATTCAATCCATAATTAGCAATTAATAACTCGTAATTAAAAAAATATGCCATCTAAATTGCATAGCGTAGAGCTTTCTGGCCTGGACGGCCACCTGGTCGAAATGGAGACCGACATTCGCCGGACCCTGCCCGCCTTTGTGATTGTGGGCCTGCCCGATGCGGCCGTGCAGGAGGCAAAGGAGCGGGTGAAAAGCGCTTTAAAAAACAGCAATCTTAGCTTCCCCCGGGGAAAGGTGGTGGTGAACCTGGCTCCCGCCGACCTGAGGAAAGTGGGCCCGCGCTACGATCTGCCCTTGGCCATCGGAATTGCGGCGCTGGAGGCCGAATGGAACCCCCAAAAACTGAGCGAAAGCATCTTTTTGGGCGAACTGGCCCTGAACGGAGCCGTCAGAGGGGTGGGAGGAGTGCTCGCCAGCGTGGAGACCGCGCAGCGCCTGGGCTTCAAGGCTGCGTTTGTGCCCAAGGAAAATGCCCAAGAAGCCGCCCTGGTGGAAGGGATGCGCATTGTGGCGGTGGGCCACCTGAAGGAAGCCATCCTGCATTTGGAGGAAAAGATCTTTCCGCTTCCGATCAAGCCCAAAGCGGCCGTGGACGACAGCCCAGTAGACAAAGTGGACATGATGTCCATCAAGGGCCAGGCGCAGGCCAAGCGGGCCCTGGAGATCGCGGCGGCCGGAGGCCACAACGTGCTGATGAGCGGAGCCCCGGGGGCGGGAAAGACGCTGATGGCCAAGGCCTTGCGGGGAATTCTGCCCCGAATGAGCTTCAGGGAGCAGCTGGAGGTGACCAAAGTCCATTCCGTGGCCGGGCTGCTGAAGAAGGGTCGGCCCTTGATCTGCCAGCGGCCTTTTAGGGTGATTCACCATACCGCCTCAGCGGTAAGCATTGTGGGCGGCGGCAATACGCCGATGCCGGGCGAAATCACCCTGGCCCATCGGGGCGTGCTTTTTTTGGATGAGATCGCCGAGTTTCCGCCCCAGGTGCTGGAAGTGCTGCGCCAGCCTCTGGAGGACAGGCAAGTGACGATCTCGCGGGCCCGGGCCAGCATCACCTATCCGGCCCATTTCACCCTGGTTGCCGCCATGAATCCTTGCCCCTGCGGGTACCTGAACAGCCAAGGCGCCAAAACCTGCCAGTGCCCGGCCTGGAAGATCGAGCGCTACGCCAAAAAGCTTTCCGGCCCCCTGCTGGACAGGATCGACATGCACCTGAGCGTGCAGCCCGTGGAGTGCCACGAACTGATGGAGGCCAAGGACGGGAAAGCTCCGCGCGGGTGCGCGAGCGGGTAGAAAGGGCGGCGGCTCACCAGCGGGAGCGCTTCAGGGAGGACGGAATCCTGCAGAATTCCGAAATGAGCAGCGCCCTGCTGAAGAAGCATTGCCCCCTGGACAAGCCGAGCCAGCTGCTGCTGCAGAAGGCAGTGGACCGCTTCGGCCTTTCGGCACGGGCCTACTTCCGCCTCATCCGCCTGGCCCGCACCATTGCGGATCTGGAGGAGTCGGAGACGATCGGGGAGGCCCATGTGGCCGAAGCCCTGCAGTACAGGAAAAGAGAGTGATTGTTGCTCAATCACTCCAGATCCTGGAGAATCATTTCAATCTGGCCTTTAAGCCGAGGCACTCTGTTTTTGATGACGCCCCAAGTCACATCAAGAGAAACTCCGTAGTAACGATGAATCAGAATATCTCTCATTCCTGCCATGTCCTTCCATATGACTTCTGGGTACTTGGCTTTGATCAATTCGGGAATATTTTTGGTGGCCTCTCCTATAATTTCTATTCTTCTGACCACGGCGTCTTGGATCTGCAAGTTAGCTTTCAGCTGATCAAAATCCATATTTTCAGTGTACTTTTCAATAAGCTCTGTGCATTCAAGAATGTGTTGCAGAAAGATTTTTGGATCTTTGATCATAGAATGGGGAGGGCGGTTTTAAGAATATGGTCTTTAAGCATTGGATAAATGGCATCGAAAGTTCCCAGGTCCATTTTCATTTTGGCGCCTTCCTCTAGGTCATCCCTCAGGTTAACCATATCGAAAAGGTCGCTTCCCTTCTTCATTTCAACCAAAATATCCAAATCTCCTGGCTTCTTTTTTCCCCTCACGGTGGAGCCAAAAATGGCCGCCTTTTTGACGTCGTGCTTTTTCAGGATGGGCAAAATGATTTTTTTAAGGTCTCGAATGAAATTCTCTTGCAGCGTGCTTCGGTCGATGATGTAGTTTCGGCCGACCTTCGTTGCCTGAATGCGTCCGTCGCGAATCATGTTGAAGACCGTCACCGGAGTGACGTGGAGGATTTTGGCTGCCTGAGTGGTGGAGATGTAATGATTCATCCCACTTATTTTAGCCTATATTAAGTGGAAAGTAAATTTTAATATAGACTAAAATTTACAGAAGACTCTCAAAGCTTCGGGGAAGCTGTCGATAAAAATAATAAAACAGCTTTCCAAAAGCAAAAAATAGTCCTGAAGGCCAAAAAATAATTGCTATTTTCCGGCATTGATGCTAGCCTCGCCATAAAGCAGCATACAAGCATGCTAGCACCTTTAGCATTAAGAAACAAATCCATGGAAGAGAAGAAAGGAGGCTGGTTCAGGCGCCGCAAGCCCGGCCATTCCGCGCCTCATCCGCAAGGGCAGCCCTCGGCCCCCCCTGCCGCCGCCCAAGCTCCCCGCCCCGCTCACCCTCAGC
>CAYUUW010000026.1:5189-19512 GCA_964448005.1 uncultured Candidatus Peribacteria bacterium | reverse complement strand
CAAAGGCTGGGCAAGGTCCTGGCCTACGCCCAATCGGCCTTGGACGATGTGGCGGCTTTCGGCTTCGCCAAGCTGCGTGAGGCCGGGAAGACCGGCAAAGGCAAAAACGCCCCTCCCAGCGGCGCCAAGGAGAAGGGTGCTGAGGCGCTGAGGCGCGCAGCCGGCTTTTTGGGCCAGGCGGGGGAGTCCTTTTACCGCACTTACGAGGAGCTGAAGGCGGAGAGGGCCAAAAAAGACCGAAAATCCTGAGGAAAAGGAGGGGTTGGGCAAAGAAAGACAAAATGTATTGACTTTTATATTTATAATTGTATTATAGATTCCTTTTGCTTCTTCAGCCCGCTCTTTCAATTCCTTTAAAAATTTTGTTTTGGCTGACCATCCTAGCAAATCTTCGGATCGCAATGAAGGCTTGCCGAGCGTTTTTTTCAAGTCCATTGGCGCAAGTCGTCTTGGGTTCTTTCCTTCTGGACCAACCCCTCTTCTTGCCCTAGGCTCCGGCGAGGAATGGGCCAGGGAATGTGAGCTTGCCTCTCTTGCCTCTATCCCTTCGGAAAGACTGTGGAAGCTTTTGAGCGAGGCGATTGGAAGCGCAAGCGATTTTCATGACTTTACCAAGCAAATGTCTTTAGGACTAAAGGCTCTTTCCGACGGTTCCTTTTTGGCCGTTCAGGCCGCCCAAGATAATCGCGATTTCGTCCTTCGAAGAGCAGATTCTATTCTTCCTATTATTGAAGGCTCTGTTTTGGCCATGCAGTGCTTCGAATTCGCTGCCCACCATATTCCGATCGAGCCTGAGGATGTCTTTAGGATTTTCAAGCAAATCAATTCCCCGGAAGATTGGCTTGATTTGGCTCAAAGGCTTGGCGCTGCCAGAAAAAGGCTTTTGGCCGAAGATGTCCTATTGGGAGGAGTCCGTCAGAGGGTTTTCCTGGAGATTGGCCGAGACGAGGATTCCGACAGAATCTGTTTGACGGGACATTTGGAGACCCTTGGACCTAAAGACGACGACCGCCTCAGTTCAATTGTTGGCTGTCGTTATCCGGGGGAAGATGTAGATCATGCCTATGAGCTCTTTCTTGCCGCTCAAAATCTGAGAGACGTTCTTCCCTTGCACTGAAAACCTGTTTTGGAGACAAAATAGACTTTTCAGAGAGTTTTTTTTGTGATACAATGAAAAGATTTAAAAAAAACAAAAATGCCAGACGTATCGCAAGGAGATAGATTTGGGCAAACCCCCTCCTTCCAACCACCTGTTGTCGGCCAAGCTTTCGAAGCAGAGGCCGGCCAATCAATCTCGGATATGATTAGCGAGGAGCTGAGTCTGCCTTTTCAAATAGGGGAGAAGGTTATTCTTTCTGGCCCTTCCGGTGAAGCCGCCTTATTCACTGTGAGGCGGTATCTTCAGGGTGGGGAAGCCGGAGAAATCGTGATTCTTGAGTCGGACAGAGGTCGGATAGAAAAGAGACTTGGTAATTTAAAGAGCGAGGTCAGTAGAATTAAAAAGGGTCTTTTTTCCCAGCGAGGCCTGAAGCATAAATATTTGATTGACGGAAAAATCGAGAAAGGAACCCTTACTTTTATTTCCGCAGAACAGGTCGGAATAACCTTTGAAGGTACTTCTGAGCCTCAATTTTTTGACCTGGAAGATGCCTACAAAATGATCTGCCTGGCTTTTGAAGCTAAATTGCAGCAGCAGATCGAAGCTGAAAGGCAGGCTGCCGCAGAAAGAGAAAAAATAAGATCGCTTTTGGAATCTGGCGATGTTGCCCTTGTGGGGATGGCCCTTCTTGTTCCCAGCTCTACGGCGGAAGGTGGAATAAAGCCTGCTGTGATTGTCCGAAAATTGGCAAACGGAGACTTTATTGCTGTTTCTGAGGCGCCACCCAGAAAGGGTGCAACTGCAGTCAGCATGAGTAGAGTGACCCTTAAAGCTTTGCAGGAATTGAACCCTTCGGGCGAAATTGCCTCCATGCCCAATGCTTCTGGTATTTTTACCCGTTGCGAAGAATATTCTGACGCCGAGCTGGTCTCTATTGTTGAAGGAAAAGCGGAAGGAACCCCAGAGCAATCGATGGTTGCCAGCGCTTCTCCGGAGTTAAAATCATTTTTTAAAGAGCTTGTTGGTTTTGAGGAAAGCCTTCGCCTAATGGCGACCCAGATCGGAGAACGTCCCGCTCATGATTTCAATCTTCCGGACAGTTCGAGGCTTGCCGAATTCAAATTCTCCCCACCAAAAAAAGGACTCCTGGGCCTTATTTCCAGGCCCAAAGCTGATTTGGAGGTGAAGGACACGGCTCTTCAAGAGGCCCTGCAAAAGCAGCAAAAATTCCTTTCAGAATGGTCCAGACTTCGTCAGAAGGCGATGGGTGCTCCCAATTTTTGGATCGAACAGGATGAGTTACGGACTTTCATTGCCCAGGGCATTGCTTTTTCTGATGAATTGCGCACCAAGCTCGGTCTGGAGAAAGATATTGCTATGGACCCCTTGAGGAAGAGGCTGGGGGGTCAGATGGAAAGGATTCCGCAGCCAACATTGCGAATGGATAGGCAGGCTTAGCTTAAGGCCAACAGATTCTTGTTTTCCGCCAACTCCCCACTTTTTCTCTAAATCCCTCCCCATGCCCCATTCCTCAAGGCTTACTCACAGGCTGACGGCGATCGATGGGGGAGGGGAGGGGGCCCGTCGTGAGGATTGGGACCATGCGCAGAAAGGATTCCTGCTCGGGATGCTTGCGGCGATCAAAGGGGGGCGATGGGAGGCGGGACTCTCCATTTTGGAAGGCGAAAGCTTCAAGCGGCTTTTTTCCGGGATTCGTGAAAGGCGCCATGAAGGCCCTCTTATCCACCAGGAGTTCAACGACGGAATCCATTTTATCTGTAGACATTTTCTCGATCGTATTCTGGGCCAAGCTGAGGAGCCTTTTCCCAAAGACCAGGTTGCGAAAGCCGCTTCTGCCCTTAGGCACTTTCTAATAGAACTTAAAGCCCTTTCCGGATCCGAGCATGAGCGGTACATCGATGCTTTGCTGGAGGAAATTGAAAGCCTGGATCTTTTAGCCGGACGAGACCGTATTGCAAGAATAGTTTCCGCTGAATGACGGCCTTTCCCTAGCTTCCTCAAATCACTTGAGCCTTTTTTTCTGGCACTCTATAATTAGGAGTGCCAGTTTTGGCGAAGGGTGGTAGAATGGAAATGCCCAATGGTGATACCAGTTGTGGCTCCAATAGTGGGCCCAGTTGTGAATCAAACCGTTGATTTTCCGCAAATTGAGCCACTATTTGGTCCACCATCGGAATAATTCTTAACTGAATTAAGATGAACCTCAACCGCTTCACCCTGAAGGCCGCCGAAGCCCTGCAAGAGGCCCAACGCATCACGCAGGCTGCCCAGCAGCAGCAGATCGAGCCGCCCCACCTGCTTTTGGCCCTGCTCCAGCAGAAGGAAGGCATCATTCGCCCCTTGCTCGACGCCCTGGAGGTTCCCCTGGAGCCTCTTTCCCAAACCCTTTCCGATTCCATTGCCCGCCTGCCCAAGGTGAGCCATGCCAAGCCCATCGTCAGCCATGCCCTGGGCAAGATCCTGGAGGCGGCCGAAAAGGAGTCCAAGGGCCTTTCCGACGAATACATCTCCACCGAGCACCTGCTTTTGGCGCTCAGCCGCCACAGCGATCTGCTTCCCGCCAAGCCGGCCCAGCTGATGCAGGCGCTCCAGGCCGTGCGAGGCAGCCACCGCGTGGTCGATCAGGATCCGGAGAGCAAGGTTCAATCGCTGCAAAAATACACCATCGACCTCACCGAGCGGGCCCGCAGCGGCAAGCTCGATCCCGTCATCGGGCGCGACGAGGAGATCCGCCGCACCATGCAGATCCTTTCGCGGCGCACCAAGAACAACCCTGTGCTCGTGGGCGAGCCAGGAACGGGGAAAACAGCCATCGCCGAAGGGCTGGCTCAGCGCATTGTGGCGGGCGATGTGCCCGAGACGCTGCGCGACAAGCAAGTGCTCTCGCTCGATCTGGGCGCCATGATCGCCGGCTCCAAGTTCCGCGGCGAGTTCGAGGATCGCCTGAAGGCCGTGCTGAAAGAGATCGAGGCCAGCGCCGGAAAGATCATCCTCTTCATCGACGAGGTGCACACCTTGGTCGGCGCAGGCAGCGGGGGGGAGGGGGCCATGGACGCCTCCAGCCTGCTCAAGCCCGCCTTGGCCCGGGGCCAGCTGCATGCCATTGGCGCCACCACGCTGAAGGAATACCGCCAGCACATCGAAAAGGACGCCGCCCTGGAGCGGCGCTTCCAGCCCGTGATCGTCAATGAGCCCAGCCCCGAGGACACTATCGCCATCCTGCGCGGCATCAAGGAGAAGTACGAAGTGCACCACGGCGTGCGCATTGCCGACAGCGCCATTGTGGAGGCCGTCAACCTTTCCACCCGCTACATCGCCGATCGCTTCCTTCCGGACAAGGCCATCGACCTGATCGACGAGGCCACGTCCGCCCTCAAGATGGAGCTGGAGAGCAAGCCGGTGGAGCTGGACAAGCTGCATCGCCGCCTGATGCAATTCGAAATCGAGCGCGAGGCCCTGAAGAAGGAGAAGGATGAAGCTTCCAAAGCCCGCCTGGAAACCATCACCAAGCAGATCGAGGACCTGAAGGAGAAGGCCAAAGGCATGGAGCTGAAGTGGAAGGAGGAGAAGGGCAAGATTGATTCGCTCCGCAAGGCCAAGGAGACGCTGGATCAGCTGAAGAATGAGGCGCTTCGCCTGGAGCGCCAGGGCGAGCTTTCCAGGGTGGCCGAGATCCGCTACGGACGCATTCCCGAGCTGGAAAGGCAGATCGCCGAGTTCGGCCACAGGCTCAAGCAGGGCGAGGGCAGCCTGCTGAAGGAGGAGGTGACCGCCGAGGATGTGGCGGCGGTGGTCAGCCGCTGGACCGGCATTCCCGTGGAAAAGATGCTGAGCGACGAAAGCCGCAAGCTGGCCCGCATGGAGGCAAACCTGCAGGGCCGCGTGGTCGGGCAGAAGGGCGCCATCGAAGCGGTGAGCAATGCGGTGCGCCGGGCCCGGGCGGGCATCGGCAACCCCAGCCGGCCCATCGGCTCCTTCATCTTCATGGGCCCCACGGGCGTGGGCAAAACGGAGCTGGCCAAGGCCTTGGCGAGCTTCCTCTTCAACGACGAAAAGGCCATGGTGCGCATCGACATGAGCGAATACATGGAGCGGCACACCGTGGCTCGGCTGATCGGGGCTCCTCCCGGGTACATTGGGCACGAGGAAGGGGGCCAGCTGACCGAGGCGGTTCGCCGCAAGCCGTATTCGGTGGTGCTGTTCGACGAGATCGAAAAGGCCCATCCGGAAGTGTTCAATGTGCTTCTGCAGGTGCTGGACGACGGCCGCCTGACGGACAGCCGGGGGCGCACGGTGAGCTTCCGCAACAGCATCATCATCATGACCAGCAACCTGGCCAGCCAGGTGATCCAAAAGTACGCCAGCGATGCCTCCAGCGAAGAGATGATGATGGCCAAGCTGGAGAAGGACGACAAGAAGAAAAAGGAGGCCTACCGCCAGATGCGCGGAAAAATGGTGGAGGAGGTGAATGCCGTGCTGGCCCAGCATTTCCGCCCCGAATTCCTGAACCGCGTCGACGAGGTGATCATCTTCGAGAGCCTTACGCTGGAGGAGATCACGCAGATCGTCGATTTGCAGCTGGCCCAGCTGCAGGCGCGCCTGGATGAAAAGAAGATCTCCCTTTCCGTCAGCCCGGCGGCCAAAACGCACATGGCCAAAAAGGGCTTCGACCCTGCTTTCGGCGCCCGTCCGCTCAAGCGCTATATTCAGCAGCACATCGAAAATCCCCTGGCCCTGATGCTGCTGGAGGATCAGCTGAAGGAGGGCGGGGAACTGAAGGTGGGAGTGAAAGGGGATCAGCTTGCGCTTTCAGCCGGATCGGAATAATGGCTTGGATTAAAGATCCTCCTTGTCCTTGAGGATGCGGCGTATGTATAGTGCCATTGCTTATGCTACCAATACGCCCGCATTATTCATTTTTTAAAGAAAAATGAGAAAAACAGCATTAATTATTTGTCTTTTTTTGTTAACTTCTTGTGCGAAGCGAGAAGATACTTTGAAGGAAATACGGGCTTTGCAAGATCAAATTAAAGACCTACAAAGTACATCTGTTGCTCTTGTTGGAATAGTTAATTCGCATTCAAGTGGAATTGATGAAAATTCAAGTAAAATTGATGAGCTGGAAGGCCTTATCTATGATCTTCAGGATCATGTGGGTTATTAGTAATTGTTCATTGCCGCTTTTTAAAGAAGCAAAATATAAACTCCTTTGCCGCTGTCAGTTCAATGAATTAAAAGGAAAACCTCTGCGATTTTGTGACCCTCCTTTGAGGTGCGCACATACTGGCATGTAGGGCTGGAGGAGTTCTGCGATGGATGGCCTGGATTCCGGCTCGGGGGCCGGAATGACATATGGACGAGGGCTGAGGAAAGACATCGACCAAATTAAGCTTTTAACAGCTTCTCCCCCATCCGCCCGCCAGCTCATTCCTCGATTCGAAAGAAGCCCTGCCTCTTAAGTGAGGCTTTCTTTTGGAAGCGGGAAAATGACTTCGCAATACTGACTATCCCGTCTCCACGTGCCCCCTCTGTATGTGTTGCTTTCTCTAAAGGCTGTCCGGAAGTTTTGAGAAATCACTAATGCCACCTTTCCCTGAGGCAAGTCCGCAGGAATGGAACCGCCTGTAGCATAAGATTGAGCAGCATGAAAAAAGTGATCCAATCTTTCTAGATTCTCTGCGCCAATATCGGAGTCTCCAAAAAAAATTACGGTGTAGTCGCGAGATTTTAACAATTCCTCCTCTTCAGGAGTCAGCGCTTCCGCTTCGATTCTTAACATATTGTGCGGGCCCCTCGCCTGTCCTTCCGCGAAAAAAAGCGCATCCTCCAGAGCCTCATAAAGAGGCGTTTTTTCTCTGTAGTCAGGCTGATCTATACTCATGGCTGGCCATTTTTTAGGGAAACAAGAACAAATTGCATTCTCTGGCATATCCTAATCCTCCACTATCCCGAATCCTAAACCTTGATCTCTATAAAATCTCCTTGAATCATTTTCAAAAACCCCGGATCAAAATCCTCCATGCGGGATATGTCGAACAGAAAGGGGAGGTCGGAGGCTTCCAGCTCAACATCCAGCAGGGCCAAATCCCTAAAGCTCACATCGCCTTTCAGGGCAATATCAAAGTCGGAATAAGGGCGATTTCTTCCTTTGGCACGAGAGCCATAAAGGTATATCTTTACCCCCTCAGGCAAGTGTTTCTTCAAAATGGAAAGAAGCTCCTTGGGATAATTTGGGGCCGTTTTCGTGGTATGTGAATTATTGCTCAAGCGACTTTAAATGAGCCATTAAATTCTTGGCGCTGCCAAGGAAGGGGCCGATGCATTCAAAAACCTCCTCCGCCACTGCGTTGGAGTAGGCGTGGCTGGTCTTGTTGCGGGCTTCGCGATACCTAAACCAGCCTTCAGGCGATTCGATCAATCCTTTAGCCGCTCCAATGCGGATGAGATCTTTGTAAAAAGTAACCTTCAGCTCGCTATCTGAAACCATTTCCTCTTTTAGCATTCTTTCCAGGGTCTTTACGGCGAGCTCAAAGCAGTATTCGAATCGTTGAATGACTCCGTCTCGGACCAGCAAGTCATCCTTTCTTTGCGCATGCTCCTTCAGGGCTTCTTCCAGGGTCTCCAATGCTTTCTCCAGAAAGAGAGTGCTGACCATAATGCGGTGATAAACAGACACCCTCATTTTAGCACGCTTTCCTCCTCTCGGAGATCGACTTGAGACTATCGGCCTTTTCCAAGCTCGGCTTCCACCTTTCCCACCAGCTCCTCCAGATTCGTTTTCTCCAAGGCTGAGACGAAGGTAGGGGAGAGCCAGGCATGCTTTTTGGCGAACGCCGGGGATGAGCTGATCTTCATTCGATCCATCTTGTTGCACACCAGCAGCGTGGGCGTTTGCGCGGCGCCCAAATCGTCCAGGATCCCCTCCACCACTTTTATTTTCATTTCCCTGTCCCGATCGGCATAGTCCACCACATGCAGCAGCAGGTCGGCGTGGATCGTCTCGTCCAGCGTGGACTTGAAGGCGTCGACCAGTTCCGGCGGGAGCTTCTGGATGAAGCCGATGGTGTCGCTCAGCAGGCACACGGAATTCGACTGCGGCAGGAAAAGCGTGCCGATCCGGGTGTCGAGCGTGGCGAACAGCTCGTCCTTCACTTTCACGTTCTTTTTCGTCAGCGCATTCATCAGCTGAGATTTGCCCGCATTGGTGTAGCCCACAATGGCCACGGTCTTCAGCCCCTTGCGCATGCGGGCGCGGCGCTGGCTTTCGCGCATTCCCTGCACCTTGGCCAGCTTCTCCTTGATCCTCTTCTCCTGCTCGGCCATGTGCCGCTTCATGATCTCGGTGTTGGTTTCGCCTTTTCCGCGCGTGCCCACCCCACCCCCCTGGCGCGAAAGCTCCATGCCCATGCCGAAGATGCGCGGACCCATGTGGCGCAGGGCGGCCAGCTCGATCTGCAGCCGGGATTCGTTGGTGCTGGCGTGCTTCTCGAATATTTTTAGAATTAAATCCACCCGATCCCACACCCGGATGCCGTCCTTTTCGATCTTCCACTGAATGTTGAACAGCTGCTGGGGCTTGAGCAGGTTGTTGAAGATGATCATTTCCGCTCCCTTCGCCTTGGCCTCCTCCACAATCTCCTCCAGCTTGCCGCTGCCGATGTAGGTGCGGTAATCGGGCACCTGTTTCTTCTGCACCCTTTTGATCACCACAAAGCCCCCGTAGGTGTCCACCAGGTTCTCCAGCTCATTCATGCTCTTCAGGGCCTCCTTTTTGGAGGTGCGGCTTTCGATGATGTCGACGAGGATGACTTTGGGCTTCTCCATGGGTTCGTCAGGGCTTTTTTATAATGTCGCAGAATTTCTCCGGATGTACGGCCTCTATTTCACTTATTATAGCGTCTTTCTTCAGCCCCTCATTCAACCCCTTCAGCAAATCCGAATCTTTTGTGATGATGTATCGGCAGTTTGTTTTTGCTGCAGCCACGGCGTGCAAGGTGTCAATTGTATCCAGCCCGAATTGCAGGGTGTATTTTTCGAAGAATGAAAAATCCTGCTCGTCCAAGGCGGTGATTTCGGCATTGATGGTCCATTCGTTTTCAAAGATCTGCTTTAGCAATTTTCCAATTTCAGCATCCTCTTTCTCCTCCAGATGATATTCCTTTCTTTTTCTGGAAAACTCCCTATAGCTAAAGCCATCCTCCATCACTTTTTTCATCAGGTACCAATCCTTTAGGTGATTGAATATTTCAGCCGTGACGAAAGCCGAAAAAACGACATCGATCTTATTTGATCGGATGGTTTCGAAAAGCTCGCTTATGTAGCCTTTGGCCTTGCCGTTTCCGTTCGCAAGGCCGATAGCATAATCAATCCAAATGCATGAATCAAAATAAACCCTCATTTCTTTTTGCCTTTACTGAAGGAATCATACCATTTCCCCATGATCGTTCCTTTGCTGCCTGCCTTTGTGCTTCTGACGCGAAGCTCGTAATAGGTGTCGTTGGCCGGATTGTAGATTTTCTTCTTGGAAGCAGTGCTCATGGTTTGAAAATTTAGCCTATTTGGATTATAGCATACAAGCCGATACTCAATTCACGATTCATTAATATAAAACCGTGAAAAAAGGCAAATTATTCTAGGCTTTTCACGTTTTTTCCTCATGCCCATTCGCCCAGCCTCCATTCTTTTTGGAATCAGCTCTTTTTCGGAAAAAGGCCTTTGTCCAGAGCGTAGCTGAGGCAAAACGCCATGCCTGCCCCCGCAATTCCAATAAGGCTAGCCCCTGCGCCCTCAAAAAAATCATTCATGGTCCTCATCCAGCCTTCCGGACGCATTTCCATAGTCATTCCATCGTAGGGGGCAAGCAGGGCATTCAGCAGAAAGGCGAGCAAGACCTGCGCGGCGGAAAAGGACACAATGATGAGGAATACCCTGAGCAGCCTTTCGTTTTTCATAGGATTCGCTGGTTAAGGGGGGTTGCGTCTCATTCTAGCTCCTTTCCTCCTTCAAGGGCAATTTCCGAAAAGCATCCAACGCAAGGCTCCTGCCGCAGGGTTTTTTGCATGAAAAATTGGGCGCCTTGTGCGGCGGCGCCCGTACCGTTGTTTTCCCGGCCCAAGGGCTAGGGACTGTCTGGCCAGCGGTAGGCCATCTGGCGCTGCTCGGGACTCAGCTGAGTCCAGCAGATCCATTCGCCATCTGGCTCGAGCTGAACGAACTTGTCGCCGGGCCCTCCCGAATCTGTGGCCACGACGATGGCCACAAACGGCGTGTTCCGGAGCACCTGGTGGGGCGTGCCGGGTTCGACGGAGGCACACTCTTCGAAGAGTATGGGGTACTCGCCTGCTTGAATCTGGCGAATTTCGCCGTCTTCGCGGAGGCGGATTCCCATGGACCCTTCCACAACGAGGAACTCCTCGGTGGCCTTGCGGTGCAGATGCCGGTCCTGGCCGGCTCCGTCGTTGACGTAGGAGATTTCAGCCCCTCCTTCGCCCACTTCTATCACGTCGCCCGGCGTCCAGAGGAGGCCTTTCGGAGAACGCTCCGTCTTCGGATACATTTCCGTGACGCAGACCTTGCGGCCGTTGCTGCCCTTCTGGAGGAAGCGAGAGTCCCTCTTGATGTCAGCGAGCCGGACCAGGAGAGGGCTTCGATGGCCCGTCCAGCCAGACGCGTCTTGCTCGACCTCCATGAACGTGGCGGTCTGGACGTACGCCAGATGCCACGGAGTATCGGGAGGGAGCCAGAGGGCGTCCCCCGGCAGAAGGGTGTATTTTCCTTCTTCCAGAGACGCTTCGACCTGACCACTCAGGACCAGAAACGTGTAGGCTTGTGGGACTTTCTTTGACCGATAGGAGCCATCGCTCGCAGAATGCAACCTTGTTTTTGCGCCCAATTGGCGCTCCTTTCTTCGTGTCCAGCGGGCGAGATGCCAGCTTCCAGACGATTGGCATTTTAAATAAATAAATTAGAATTGTCAACCCAAAGCTTTCCCCTTGAATATCCAAGTCAGGATCTCTGGCATCTGCCTTCAGGAGCATGCTTTCTGCGGCCTATCGAATCCTGTCGGCCAATCAAGCACTTTTTCCTAAAGGCAATCCCTGAGGCCGTTTTTAGGCACCCCCTCAAAGTCCAATGACTCCATCGACCTCAACGATGCGCTCTACCAAAGCCAAAAGCTCCCCTTTGGGGCTGAGCTATCCAAAGTTTTCCATCCTGCGCCAAGCCTGCCGTCCTGCTCATTTTTCCATGGCCCGCCAGCCGAAGCCTTAGCGAAGGATGGTGGGCGGTAGAGGATTCGAATCCCTCGGCTGCACTCGGGACAGGCTCCCTGACCCTCGCCGCCAACGATGTGCTCTGCCAAAGCCAAAGGCTCCCCTTTGGGGCTGAGCTATCCAAAGTTTTCCATCCTACGCCAAGCCTGCCGTCCTGCTCATTTTTCCATGGCCCGCCAGCCGAAGCTTTAGCGAAGGCTGGTGGGCGGTAGAGGATTCGAACCTCTGACCCCATCGACGTCAACGATGTGCTCTACCAACTGAGCTAACCGCCCGCATCAAGAATCGAGAGAGAAGCCTCCATTCTTGCCGGAGCATTATATAAAGCTTTGCTTCCGATGCCAACGGGAAAAATTGGCTTTTTAATCAAAAATATGTTACTATAAACAGAAATCCTAAGCAATGCTCGAAGGAGGCACTGAAAAATTAGGCAACGAGGCTGATTTAGCTTCCCAAGGGTCCTCCGATAATTATTCGGAAGACCCCCTGCTGAAGGCAAGAATCCAGGCGGAAGAGGCTGAGGGGCAGAGCGAGGCGGAATTCGACAGGGAGGAAGCCTTGGCCACCCAGGAATCGGTGGAATACGCCCAGCAGGAGGTCAAAAGGCTGATCAGGAATCTGTCGCAGATCCGGGAAAACTACCCTAATATCTATGATCAGATCACCGCAGAAATTCCGGGCCTGGAAGGTGCTTTGGGCTCGCTGGGGGGCATGCTGGAGAATTCCCGCCTCTTGGAAATGAGCTATGAGGAAATACAGGGATTCCGGCAGCAGTACAATTCTCTTATTGCTCCTATTGAGGCTTTCTTCTTCAACATGAGAATGGCCGCCAAAGGGGAATCGTCCCAAGACGCCTTGGTCCGTGCCGGCAAGGAAAAACTGACTCTTGAGGAGGAGAGGGAGCTCAAGCGTTACGCAGACGTTATTTGGGGTGAGCTATTTCCGCCATCTCAATTGAAGGAGGCCGTCATGGCCTTCAACGGGCGCGAGGAGAGCGATGGCAAGGCCTCCCTGGAGGAATGGCAGGAATACGCTCTGGTGCCTGGCATGGCGATCGAAAAGGGCGTGAATTTCTTCCTGAGCCTGAAGGACCCCGAAACCTACCAGGAGATGAAATCCGGCTTTGATACGCTGAAAAACATCAGCTACCAGGATTGGATGGATGTGATGCAGCTGCTTAAGACCGCCTACGGCAATGCCGAGGGGAAGGATGTCGCCATAAGCGGCATGACGCTTCTGCTCTCCCTGGCTTTCATTGGCGGAGGCATCGGGAAAATGGGATCCGTTCTGAAGAGGCTGGGGGCCTCGGAGCGCATGCTGGCCTTGGCCACAAAAGCCAGTCACAGGGCCGGCTCTCTTGTTCGGGCCAGAGGATACGCCAACGCGCTCCCAGTGGGGGTGGTTGGGGGCATGGCTCTGAGCAGGATCTAGGCTTTCCTTTGGATCAATCAGTGGGCTTGTGAGGGGCTTTTTTTGCTGCCGCCTGTTTTTTCATAACCCCTCCGTTTGCCCCTTGGCTTTAGGCTGCGATGAACAAAGGCGACGTGACGGGTTTATGGTGTTGGCCAAAACAGGATAAAGAACCCACCCTCACGACGTGCATGTCGGTATTGGGTGGGTAGACGGCTACCAAGTCTCGGGGCATTGCCGGTGGACGACCTTGCCTGAGTTGGAATCGCACCACCAGGCCCCGCTGTGGTCGCAACAGCCTACGGGGGTGAGCTGGGTATTGATGGGCTTGCCCCACCCGCACGGTTCTCCCGCCTCCAGGCCGTCTGGGCACTCGATTGGAAGCACTTCATGCAGAACCGGAAGGGAACTGCAGTAGTACTGATCCAGTCCGACATGCCAGCCGCAGTCGGGGTAGGGGCTTGGCTCCTGGCACTCTTTCTCGTAGGTGCAAAGGAGCCCATCGCCACACCCTTCCCCTTCCCACTCGCAGGGCACCCCGACGCCTTCAGGGTCAATTTCCGCTTCGGTGCCCTCGGCTCCGTCGGAGTCCTCCACTGCGCAGGCCGCAGGGAGAAAGCTGAGCGCGACGCCCAGCAGAAAGACTTTTGTTGGGTTCATCAGCTTCATTTTGTACCTCGAAACCATGTGGATGGCCTTGGGAAGGCCTTGTAGCCGTTGTTGTGAATGGCTGCAGCTCATCTCCTTGCCGCATGGCAAAGAAGCGCAGCAAATGCATTTTATTATATTTTTTAAAAATGTCAATCGTTTCTGCCTCAAGCTTAAAGCCCAAACGCATGGCCCCCGGCTGCTTTTTCTGCTACAATCCGCTTTGCGGAAACCCGCATCCAAAAGACCAAAAACAAAAAAAGCCATCGCCTCCGCCAAACGACTCATCGCCGGCCTGCTTTGCGCCGCCCTGCTGGGCGGGCAGTTCCAGCTGGAGCTGCTCCTGCAGCTGGCTGCTCCTGCAGCGCAGGCGCAGGGCGAGGAGGCCTCTGCCGAACCCTCTCCTGTTACGGAGCATGACGAGCTGGCCCTGATTGCCGTGCTGGTCGAAGAGGGGCTGCTTTCGCAGGTCGATTTCAAGGACCAGATCGTCGCCTACGCCCAGCGCTCGCAGGCCGGCCTGCCCCATTCCCGGGCTTTTGTCACAGGCGTTCCCAAAGACGCCACGCCTTTCGCCATCGCCTCGCTGCTGGAGCGGCTCTACATGCAGGGCGTGGATAGCAGCGCTTTGGACGGCAACCCCCTGAACAACAGCAACTCTCCCAAGGACAGCAACCGCCTGGCGGGAGTGGTGCTGGTGGGAAACCTCCCGCTTCCTGTGGTCAGCGAGGGCGAAAAGAGCTTCCTCAGCCTTTACCCCTACACCGATTTCTACCGCAAAAAATTCATTTACAGCCATGGCACGCAGCGTTTCGAGGCCAGCTCGCAAGCGGCCACTCCCGCCCCGGAGATCTGGCACGGAGTCATCCGCTCC
>CAYUUW010000026.1:2079-5179 GCA_964448005.1 uncultured Candidatus Peribacteria bacterium | reverse complement strand
CCCGGCAGGAGCTGATCGGCTTTTTCCAGAAGAATGCCGCCTACGCCGCAGGCGACCCGGCCTACAGCCAAGTGGAGCGGCGGCTGCTCTATGCGGACTACTCCTCGCTGCAGCAGCAGATGAACTGGATGGACTACCGCAACTACGACCGCTACTTGCGCTATTTCGAGGAGATCGCCTTCAACCGCTACAACAAGAACCTGCTCAAGGAGCTGGTGCGGGAGGTCAGCGCCGATCTGGGCAGTCCCGACCAGCCTATCCTCACCGACGAGGCGATCGACCAGATGACGGACCTGAGCACGCAGCAGGTGTTCGACAAGTACCTGACGCCCTTGAGCCAGGCGCTGAGAATCTACCTGGGGAAGACCAATGACGCGCTGGAGCCCTTGGGCCGCTGGTCCGCAGGCCAGATCGACACGCCCCCCAGCCTCATTGCCGTGCGCGACGCCTATGCCCAGGCCGAGCTTCTGCGCCAGCAGCTCCTGATGGAGCGGGAGATCGAGAATCTGGTGAAGGCCAACGCCGACCCTGTCTCCGTGGCCACGGGGGCGACGCTCAATATCAAGATCGACCTGCTTGGATTCACCCCCCTCTCGGCGAACTTCTACTTTCCGGCCTATGCCGACGGCCAATCGATGGCGGGCGTGACGGAGCTCAACCGTTGCGGCATGATGAGGGGGCAGGCCAAAGGGGGCGAGGAGACTGTGCTGGAGAACAATTCGGTCTACGTGGAGGCCAACCGACTCTACAGTCCCGCCAGCCTGATCCGCCCGCCGGAGAATGCCAAGAACTGGGAGCTGGCCAAGCAGGAGGCCTACAAGGTCCACGCCGGCTGCGTCTTCAACAATTCCATTCCGGTCGAATCGCAGGGGCTGACGCCAGAGAACTGCAAGCCTTATGAGGCCAAGGCCTCACTCTTCGACATCCTCGGCTCGCGGGAAAGGACCCAGGACGTCCCCGAGCATCTGGGCGGCGAGCGCTGCACCCTGCAGGAGCTGGATTTCCAGGTGATCGACGAGAAGGATTATGACAAGCGGGTGCTTCCGCTAGACCTCCTCACCGAGCAAATGCAGGACGTCGGCCCCTTGGACCAGCTCAATCCTTCCCTCCGCTCGGTCGTCGAATCCCTTTACTCGGCCTTCCGGGAGAAGGGGCAGGTGGAATTGGCCGAAACGCTTCCGGAGAAGCTGAGCCAAGTCCTCCTTTTCCTGGGCCAAAGCCAGGAGGAGTTCAGCTACGCCGCTTACCCCAAGGTAGGCATCACGGTGCAGGCCCAGATCCAGGAAAAGCAGGTCGCCAGCCCCATTCTGCACAACGAGCCCACCGCCGAGACCCTGAAGGCCCTGCATTACCAGGATCGACCGAGCATGGACGAGGAGGGACATCTGGATTTCCCCCCGATGGTCACGCCCAGCACTCCTGCCGACGGAGTCCGGGGTATTTCCTTCCGCAAGAACGGGGTCTTTCACCATTACGCTTATCCGAACCTCTTCAGGGTTGCCGGCCTGAGCGAGGGCGGCGTCCAATCGGCGCTTGCGGAGCTGGCCCAAGTCAAAGATGACGAGCTTTCCCAGCGGCTGGGGCTCGAATCCGGAATTGCGGCGGCTTTCCTCCAGGCCCGCCCTGAGCTGGCGGAGCCCATTGCCTGGAAAAACCTGAGCCCCGACGAGAAGCTGAAGCAGATCCTCATCAAGTACACCGATCGCACCTCCCTGCTGCCGGGACCAGAAATCCCCTTTTCTCCTTCCCCCCAGCGCAAGCCGGCCGGCTACGAAGCCCTTTTTGTGCGGAGCCAGGGCGACGCCCAAGGCTTCGCCTTCTCGCTGGCCGATGGCATGAGCCAGCAATCCCCCGAATCCAAGGGTCTTTTCAGGGACGCTGATCCCGCCCCCCCAGAGGCGAGCGAACCGGAGCCGGAAGCCGAAGAAGAAGGGCAGGGAGCGCCGCCCAAAGCCGAGTACCTGTGCGGAGACCCTTCGGGAGTGGAGATCTGGGAATGGTTCGAGGCGCTGCAGTGCTGGTTCAAGGAGGAGGTCATTCCGGACGGGGATTTCTTCAAGCTGGTTCCCGTGCAGGGCTCCTCGGGCTCCAATCCGATCTCCTTTCCCTCTCCCACCCCCAAGGAGGGCGAGGCGTATTCTCCTGAAACCGTTCTGGATCGGCTGAACCCCTCTCCCGTCTCCTTGGCCATAGACCCTCTGCCTGCCCACATGGCCGCAGGCCAGTCGCTCCGGTTCCAGGTTCAGCCGCTGGATGAGGCCGGGCAGCCCATCTTCGGCTACATTCCATCGCCTCTCCGTGCCGCGGCCTCCAATCCGGCGGCCATCTCGGTCGATCCGAAGGAAGGAAATTTCTTTGGCGGCAAGGCCCAGCTCGAGCTGAAGGCCCTCCATTCCGGAGCCGGCACGCTGCGCCTTTCGGTGGGGGATGTGGAGTCGCCGGAATTCTCTGTCCGGGTCCATTCCAGGCTGGGCCTGAAATGGAGCTCGTCCCAAGTCGTCGAGAACGGCCGCTCGCGCTTCTCCATCGGCGTCCAGGTGCTGGACGAGGCGGGCCAGCCCTTGAATGATTTCTCCGGCCAGATCCGCCTGGCGCCTTCCCGTTCCAGCGACGGAGGGTTTTCGGACGGAGGCGTCGTCGCCATCGAAGGCGGCAAGGGCTCTGCCCAATTCATTCCCGTGCCCGGCCACCCGCACATCGATCTGGAGAGCCAGGATCCTTTTGTGTCCTCCAAGCCCTACCGCATTTTCCCCGCGCCTCCCCCGGCGCAGCGCATGCAGGCCGATCTTCCCGAACAGTGGACGGTGGGCGAGCCTTTGGAGCTGCAGCTGCGGGCCACCGACCAGCACGGCTTTCTGAGCTTCGGCTTCCAGGAAGTCTTCTCTTTGGCGCTCTCCGATGCGGAGGGCAGCCCCCTCCACCAGGCTTCCGGGGCCTTCAAGGACGGCGTGGCTACGGTCTCCATCCCCCCCTTGCCTGTGGCCGGAACAGCCCGTTTCCGGGTGGAATCCGAAGGCTTGCCAGACTTCTCTTTCGATCTGCCGGGCGCGGTTCGCCTGACAGGCTCGCAGATTGCCGCCGGCTTTCCTCAGGTGCTTTT
>CAYUUW010000026.1:0-2039 GCA_964448005.1 uncultured Candidatus Peribacteria bacterium | reverse complement strand
AGGACTTTCTGGCCGGGCGGCAGCTCTTCAGCGGCCTCACCCAAGCCGTGTACGCCACCTTGCCCGGCTCCGCGGGCGCGCCCGACATCGCCGTGGATCCTTTCTACCGGATCCGGGTGGCCAAGCCTTCCCGGCAGATCCTGGTTTCTCCGGCGGAAGGAGGCCTTTCCTTGGAGGTTTTCGACTCGAGCACCCTCGCCACGCTGATCGCCACCAAGGTTCCTTTGGCCCTTTCCTCCTTTGAACGCTTCGATCCTGAAGCGGAGCCTTCTCCCGGCCTGATGCAGATTCGCCTGATCGACGAGGCGCTGGAGCTGGTGGGCCTGAGCGGCTCGGCCGAGCTGAGGGAGGCGGGCGGCGCCTTGGCGGCCCGCTTCACCCCTTCTTCGCTCCGCCTGCCGGACGGGCGCTACAGCTTGGCCTACGCTTCCTCCGACGCCGTTCAGGGCCTCACGCTCAATTTGATGCGCGAAGGCGAAGCGGTCGCCGAGCTCCTGCTGCATTTGCCCGCCTCAAGCCTTTCCGACTCCTCCTTTTCGGCCGTCCACCCTTCCCTCAAGTTCGCCTCGCAGTGGAGCGGAAGCGGCTCCGGCGATCCGAAGGGGGCGGCCTTCTTTTCCGCGGCTCCCGAGCAGGAAGCCGCCCAAAGCGAGCTGGAGGCCCCCGACTACCTGAAGCGCATGGCTAACGGAACCGCCGTTGGCGAAGCCGTGCGCTGGTCCATGCCCTACGACGGCATCCTTTTTGGGGATCCTCTGCTGCGTCTGCCGTCCAAAAGCTCCTCGGGCCTCAACTACGCCTATGCCCAAGGCGAGCCGCTTTACCAGGATGAAGGCCGATCGAAGATCATTTCCATCCAATCCTTCGACTTCAACCGCGACGAGCATCAGGATGTGGCCTTGGCTCTGGAGGACGGGCGGGTGCGCCTGCTTCAGGGCGGAGACACCGAGCCCCCCTTTATCGATCGGGGCGACATCGCCTACCTGGCGGACGGGGCCTTGGCCCTGGAATCCCTGGATATGGAAGGGGACGGCTACGAGGACCTTCTGCTGGCTACGGACGAAGGCCGACTGGCCTTCCTGAGCAATCGCTTCGGCCAGATCAGCCGCTCCGACCAAACCCTGAGGATCGGCAAGAAGCTCCTCTCCCTGAAGAAGGGGGACATGGACGCCGACGGCCACGACGATCTGGTCACGCTGGATAGCCAGGGAGACTTGTCGATCTTCCATTACGATCCGGCTGCCGGACGCTTTCCGGAAAGCGGAATGCTGGTGGACAACTACGGCCTGCGCCTGAAGCTGGGCCAGGATCTCTCCTCCGACCTGCGCCTGCGCTATGCCGGCCTTCCGGAGCCTGCGGCTGATCTTCCCTCAGCCTCCAGCGCTCCTGCCGGCAGCCTGGCCAGCGCCCTGGGGGGCGACTCTTCTTTGAGCGACGAGGACCGAAAAGCCTTCTACCAGGCCCAGCAGGCCTTGGCCGAGCAGGGCCGCCAGGATCCTGCCGCGGCGGCCAGCGGCCAGGTTCCGCTTCTGCCCTGGGCGGAGGGCGAGCGCAGCGAGACCTATTTTGCAACACCCTCGCAGCTCCCTTTGCTGAAGCTGCGCAAGCAGGTGAGCAACCTGACCCGGCCCGGCAGCGACAAGGTCGATCTGGAGGATGAGCTGGAGTACGTTGTCGAGGTCGTTTCCGCCGCCGCCATCTCCGGCCTGGTGCTGGCCGACCAGCTCCCCGATTCCCTGGAGGCCGATCTTTCCAGCTTCCGCTGCCTGCAGGGCTGCCAAAGCCTTCAGCCCCAAGCCCGCTCCACCTGGCTCTTTTTGCCGGGCCTTTCCCTCTCGCCCGGCCTCTCCCTCAGCTTCTCGTACAAGGCCAAGGTGCTGCACACTCCCCAAGCCTCCTTCAAGATCGAGCGCTTGCAGCAGCCCGCCCAGATCCAGCTCCAGCATGTCTACCTCCACAAGGCACGAATAAAGAATGGTTGATGCAGTCGCAGCGCCAGCAGCAGATCCTGCTGGCCATGGGCTGCGACGAACTGCAGG